>JABFSR010000102.1 GCA_013140495.1 Verrucomicrobiota bacterium | reverse complement strand
CGCGATGTCTTCAGCGAGCATGGATTTCGATGTGTCAATCGCCACGACAATATCCAGGCCTTTCTGTTTCGATTCCTGCCAGATGAAGCCCCATTGAGGCCGCGCAAGTGCGATGAGGAGCAGGGCGACCACAATCGTAACCAACGCGAAGCGAACCTTCATGCGTGTCGGCGAAACACCGAAAACCAAGCCATGCAAGAGTCGCGCTTGAATGAACTGAGTCATCAGCCGCTGCCGCTCCCGCATTGCCCACCAGAAAAAGACCACGAGCGCCGCTGGAATCACCAGTAGCAGCCAAAGAACATGTCCGTAGGCAAAGTTCATGGGAGTCTCCTCAAAGCGGTTTGCCCCAGCACTATTTCCAGAGCCAAGACCAGGAGACCTGCGATGGCAAACAATTCAAACAGCTCTGTGTGTTGTGCGAACTTCTTCACATCGGCCTCGGTTTTCTCAAGTTTGTCAATTTCGGAGTAAATGCGGGCAAAGTTGTCGGCGTTGTCGGCGCGATAGTATTTGCCGCCGGTCATATCCGCGATCTTCGTCAGCGTGTCTTCATCAATATCCACCGCCACCATTTGATAGCCACGGCGCCCGAACATATCCGTGCCAGGCATTGGCGCTTGGCCGCGTGTGCCGACGCCGATGGTGTAAACCTTCACGCCCAGGGCCTGCGCAGCCTCGGCGGCTGTGAGCGGGGCAATTTTGCCGGCATTGTTTTGACCGTCTGTCATCAGGATCACAATCTTGCTCTTGGACTTCAGTTCGCGCAGCCGATTCACGCCGGTGCTGAGCGCCGAGCCGATGGCGGTTTGATTGCCGTTGATGGTATTGAGATCCATCCGCTCCAGATTCTTGAGCAGGAAATCGTGATCCAGCGTGATGGGTGAAGCGATGTAGGCTTGCGTGCCGAACGCGACCAGCCCGATGCGGTCGCTTGGGCGCTTGGCGATGAATTTTTCCAGGACACTCTTCGCCATCTTTACGCGATTCACCCGCTCGCCTTTGATTTCAAAATCCTCCGCCGCCATGCTGCCAGACAAATCAAACGCCACCACGATATCCACGCCGCTGGCGGTGGCTTTGGTTGTGTCGAACTTGGTGAGACGTGGCTGTGACAGGGCGATGATCAAAAACATGAGCACCAACCAGCGCAATGCGGCGAGAAATCCACCGGCCTGGGATTTCGTGATGTCTTGAACACCACGCAACAGTTGCACTGACGAATAGACGAACGCTGGCGGCCGGTCGCGTCGCCCCTTCAGCCAGGCTGCGAGCGGCAGCAGCAGGAGCAACAAAAGCAAATATGGATGCGCGAAAGTCATGCGGGCGATGGACTCTGGACTCTGGACTCTGGACTCTGAACTTTAACGGGCTCGGTTTCTTCGATCAAACGCAGTGCTGAATTGTAAAGCGCCTCCAACTCAGGCCGCTGCGGTTCATACTTGGCGAACTTGACCATGTCGCAGGCGGAAAGGAATTGCTCCAGGGATTTCTTTTGGGCCTGAGTCAATGCCGCGCTGCGGCTCAAGTCTCCGAGAAACTCGTCGGTCGTTCGCTCCGGGGCGCGCAGGCCAAAGCGTTCTTCCAGATAGAGCCGCACCGCATCGGAAACGATCGTGCAAAACGGTTTGGGTTGATCGAACAAATTGAGCGCGGCTTCGAGTTTGCGTCGCGCGCGTTCGTGCGCTGGAATTTCGATGACGATTGGCTTTTGTGTTTTTCGTCGCAACCAATAGCGCCAGGCTGCAATCAATAGGGCAAGCAGGAGGATTGTTCCAACCAGCCACCACAGCCAAGCCAGGCCGCTGGGAATGTCTATCGGTGGCACGATGTCGCGGATATCCGTCGCGCTGGCGATTGAAACTGGTTGGTTCGTGGCCATGAAATTAGTTGTAACGACCGCCCTCACCCCGGCCCTCTCCCCCCAGGAGAGGGAGAACCATTCGCCGTCTCCCGCAAAAACCAGCGGCTGAATTTGCCAAGCGGTCTTCCGAAATTGGCAAAGCGCGCGATTGCTATTCCCTCTCCCCGGGGGAGAGGGTTAGGGTGAGGGCGAGCGTTAAACATTCTTGGTCGCATTTTAATCATCCGTGCCGTCTCCGTTTCTCCCGTGTTTCAAAAAACTTGGCTAAAGCCACGCCGTAGGGTTGATCCGTGCGCAATTGAATCGAGTCAATCCCCGCTGAACGGAACAACCGTGCTGTATCTGTCTGCGCTTTGGTTTGGCGCTCGGTGAATGCCGCGCGCTTGCGAGCGTCGCCGGTGTTGATCTCGATGACTTCGCCGGTTTCGGCATCGCGCAGAACGAGGCGGCCCAGCGCGGGCAACTCCAATTCGTAACGATCCGTGATTTGCACGGCCACGACGTCGTGGCGGCGGTTCACTTGCTTGAGCATGGTGAACGACGCTTGTGCCAGTGATTCGAGCAGCATCATTTGCGGGCGCAACTTGCGTCGGCTCGCGCTCTTGGCTTCAGCGGGTGACCCGATGAAATCCGACACGACCACAGCGACGGCCTTGTGCGATTGCACACGCAGCAGGAATTCCAGCGCCGCATTCAGATCCGTTCCCCGCCGCTTCGGCTCGAAGAACAATACTTCCCGGATGACGCGCAGGACGTGGCTGCGGCCTTTGCGCGGTGGGATGAATTTCTCAACCTCGTCGCTGAAGAGGATAAGGCCGACCTTGTCGTTATTGCGGATGGCCGAGAACGCGAGCACGGAGGCGATCTCGGCGGCGAGTTCGCGCTTGGACTGGTCACGCGAGCCGAACAAACCCGAGCCGCTCACGTCCACGACGAGCATGAGCGTGAGTTCGCGTTCCTCGACGAACTTCTTGATGAACGGATGGTTCATGCGCGCGGTGACGTTCCAGTCAATCGCGCGCACGTCGTCGCCGGGCTGGTATTCGCGCACCTCGTCGAAGTTCATGCCCTGGCCCTTGAAGACGGAATGATATTGGCCTGCGAGCGTTTCGGTCACGATGCGGTTCGTGCGCAGCTCGATCTGCCGGATTTTTTTGAGAATCTCGCGGGGAATCATGGCGGGGAATATTGCGAATGACGAATGATGAATGATGAATCCGCGCGAACGGATTTCGCATCCATCCGGGAATCCCAACGGGATTCCGGCATATAGCCCAGGGTTGCGAGGCACGAGCTACCCTGGGTAACGGGAGCAATAAATCCACCCAACCCCAACGGGGTTGTGGCCATCGGCGACGTGGAATTTGATGATTCAATCCCACACATAACGTTCATCAAATTCGATTTCGTGTTTGCGCAGCAGCGTGCGAAGTTCGTCCTGAAATGTCGTCTTCCGATGATGTTCCTCCTGGCTCGCGATGTATTGTTTCACCGGCTCAAGGTTGGACTGGCTCACCGAGAAATCCGCATAGCCACCCTGCCATTCAAAATCGGCGTAGTCGCGGCCATGTTCCTTGAGCCAGCCGTTGGAAATCCGTTTCAGTTCCTTCACCCATTCCGCCTGGGTGAGGGTGCGGGCAAAACGGCAGAGCAAATGAACGTGGTCTTCCACCCCGCCAACGATGAGCGGCGGACAGTCGAGCGTCTTGGACACACCGCCCATGTAGGCGTGCAGGGCATCGCGCACCGTTTTGTCACGCAAGAACGGGCGGCGATCCTTCGTTGAGAAAACGAGGTGAAGATAAACGGCGGAGAGGGATTGCGGCATGGTGCGTCAGGTGGTTTGCCACAACCTCGCAGGGATTGTGATGATGAATGTTGCATCCGCGCGGGCAGAGGCCGCAGCCAAGATCGCGTCCGCAGGTGAATCCCCACGGGATTCCGGCATACAGCCCCGGGTTGCGACGCAGGCGCTACCCTGGGTGAACGGAGTTAGATTGTTCTCAACCCCAACGGCGTTGTGGCAAATCCCGCGCGCGGCGCACGAAAACGGAAGGGCCGCAACCGCGTTGCGGTTGAAACCACATTGCGGACGATAACCCAGGGTAGCTCGTTCCTCGCAACCCTGGGCTTTGGGACGGAATCCCGTTGGGATTCGGGCACAACCGCGCTCCACCGAATCTGTCACGATGCGGTTCGGGCGCAGTTCGATCTGCCGGTTTTTTTTGAGAATCTCGCGGGGAATCATGTCGGGGAAAATGTCGAATGCCGAATGACAATCATTTAGGTATCAGTCGAAATGTTATCCCAATCTTGTCCGCCATAACCAATCAACCAGTTAAGCGCGTAATGACGTTCTTGAACAACACCTGGATGAAAGCTTTGTGGAACGGGCTTGCCGTTGAGTCGGGCATCGCGCACTGCCCAATGTGTCTGATAAACAGTTTCGTTAGCTTCGCGGATCTCGGAATCTGGGCGCAAGTGTGCAGCAGATAACCACTCAGCAACCAAACCCATCAACGGTGGTAAAACGCGTCTCAATGCTTGAACATCACACAGACCAGTTGGAGGCGGCAGTTCTGGAACAAGCCCAAGCGACCATAGCAGTGGGCCGAGCGCCTCGGTTCGCCAAGTTGCGTTCACACGTTGCTGTTGCGTTGGTGTGTCTGACT
The DNA here is from genome assembly GCA_013140495.1 of Verrucomicrobiota bacterium. Taxonomy (GTDB): domain Bacteria; phylum Verrucomicrobiota; class Verrucomicrobiia; order Limisphaerales; family JADLHS01; genus JADLHS01. The sequence continues at coordinate 11,631 of JABFSR010000102.1, read as the reverse complement.
GCAAAAACGATGCTTCCACCGGACTAACTGCTTCCCATAGATTTTCTCGCCGCAGCCAATCAATAAGTTCGCCGCGCGGGCCTTCATGTCCGGTAGCGATGACTGCGTAAAGAGCCAAACAACGCCGTGCGACTTCTTCGGCACTGCGAATTTTCTCTTCGTATTCGTCTTGGATGTCTTCAGGCATGGAGTGGGCCAACCTTTTCCTCACGGCACGGGCAGTTCATCAAAGATTTTCTGGATGACCGTTTCGCTGGTTTTTTCCTCGGCCTCGGCTTCGTAGGTGATGGCCACGCGGTGGCGCAACACGTCCATGCCGATGCTTTTCACATCCTGCGGCGTGACGTAGCCGCGGCCTTTCAGGAACGCGTAGGCCTTGGCCGCGAGCGTGAGCGCGATGGTCGCGCGCGGCGACGCGCCGAGCTGGATGAAATCTTTCACCGCGATCTTGTAATGGTCCGGGTCGCGCGTGGCACAGACGAGATCCACGATGTAATCCTTCACCTTGTCGTCCACGTAAATGTCGTTAATGATTTCGCGGGCCTTGAGGATTTGCTGCGGCGTGACGACGGCGCTGCAGGTGGGTGTGCCGCTCGTTTTCGCCATCACTTCGAGAATCTGCCGCTCTTCGGCGCGCGTCGGGTAGCCGATCTTGAGCTTGAGCATGAAGCGGTCAACCTGCGCTTCGGGCAGCGGATACGTGCCTTCCTGTTCGATGGGATTTTGCGTGGCAAGCACGAGGAACGGTTCGTCGAGCTTGTAGGTCTGGTCGCCGATGGTGACCTGTTTTTCCTGCATGGCTTCGAGCAACGCGCTCTGCACCTTGGCGGGCGCGCGGTTGATTTCGTCGGCGAGGACGAGGTTGGCGAAGACCGGGCCTTTGCGCGTCGAGAAGCCGCCGGATTGCGGATTGTAAATCTGCGTGCCGATGACGTCGGCGGGCAGCATGTCCGGCGTAAATTGCAGGCGCGAGAATTTCACGCTGATGCACGCGGCCATGGATTTGACGGCGAGCGTTTTGGCGAGGCCAGGCACGCCTTCGAGGAGGACGTGACCATTGGCTAGCAGGCCAATGACCAGTCGTTCGGTGAGATAATGTTGGCCGACGACGACTTTGCCTAGTTCCGTAAAGAGCGGATGCGTGAAAGCGCTGGCTTCCTTGACTGCTTCGTTGATGGCGTTGATTCCTGTGTTCATGTCAGTTTTCAGATGCTACGGAGAGAATGACAGAGAATCCAGTATATGCGTTCAATGGATTTTTATGTGACGGCTTGGTGAGGTGGGAAAGATACGAATGATCAAGATGGAAAGTGGAGATTCAGAAAATGAAGGCTGATCCGGAGTCGGGGCTTATCCAACATTCACCCTACGTGCTCGATTTACGGACACCCCCGGGTCGTATGTGTCGCTGGCGCAAGCCGGATCAAAGCACTTTTACCGTGTGTGCGAGAATTCGTTTTGTTTCTGAGCACGACTGGCAGGCACGGCATGTGCATAAGTTTTCCGGTTATGCAAAAACTGTACATGGCTGTGGACCTGGGTTTGACGACCGTCCGTGTGATGTGGGGTGCGTTGCAGGATGGGCGTATCACCATGGGCGAGATAGCCCGGTTTGAGAACATTCCTGTCAGCCAGAAGAGCGAAGTACAGTGGAACATTCCACAGATTTACCGCCAAATAATTGAGAGCATGCGTCAAATGGGGGCGCAGGAGGTCAGTGTGAACGGCATCAGTTGTCATTCGTGGCCATCAGATTTCATGCTGTTCAGCAAGGATGGGGCGGTGCTGACACCTGTGGCACGCCGAGTAAACTCTGTTGATCCCAGTGGAATGGAAAAAATGTTTGCGAAAGTAACATGGGAGGCGGTTTACGAAGAAACAGGCGTGCAGCGACTTCCTGGCAACACTCTTTTCCAGTTGGCAAACGAGAACAGCCGCCGGTTGGGACGTGCGGCTCAACTCATGCCCATTGCGGACGCTTTCAATCATCTGCTCTCAGGTGTTCGTTGTGTCGAACAATCCCTTGCCAGTGCCACACAAGTCTTCAATCCGCACACGAATACGTGGTCGCCGCGATTGTTGCAGGCGCTTGGGCTCCCGGCACAATTGTTTCCGCAGGTGGTCAAGTCCGGAACGAAGCTCGGCCTGCTTCGTCCTGAGATCACGAAGGAAACCAAGATCGAAGATGCGCAGGTGGTGGCGACGTGCTCGAACGGGCACGCCAATGCACTCGCGTCATTGCCTGTAGCAGAAGGGGAAGATTGGGCGTACCTACGTCTGGGTTCAGAAGCGTTCATCGGTACACAGGTCGGTGAGCCGGTCATCAACGATGTCACACGCGAACTCGGTTACTCCAATGAGGCGTGCTTTGGAGCGACGAACTTTTTCAAACGGGCACCAGGACTCTGGATTCTAAATGAATGCCGCCGTTACTGGATCGAGCGAGATCACGAGCTTGGCGGTGACATTCTGTTGCATCTCGCGACCACCTGTCCTGCGTTTGAATCCCTAATCAATCCCACCGATCCGCGATTTTACGAGGCTGGTGACATGCCCGCGAAGGTGCAGGCGTACTGTCGTGAGACGGGTCAGGAGATTCCGCGCAAGCCAGGTCAGATCACGCGTTGCATTCTCGAAAGTCTCGCGCTGTATTACCGGAAAATTGTGCAGGAAACAAGTGCGTTGACCGGGCGGCAGTTTTCGCGTTTTTACCTGTTTGGTGGAAGCGAAAACATGTTGCTGAACCATATCGTCACAAACGCGCTGCAAGTGCCCGTGGTTCTTGCTTCTTCCGATGCGGCTTCTGTCGGCAACATTCTCATCCAGGCACTGGCGCTCGGACACATCCAGTCTCCAATCCATGCGCGAGAAATACTCCGCGCCTCGTTCAAGCCCAACATCATCATCCCGCATCATGTCAACTGGGACGCGGCTTACAACCGTTTTATCGAATTAGGCAATTGCACGCCTGCAATTGTCTGATCGGAGTTGCAACCGCGGCTCGTTTGCAGCAGTCAGCTTTCAATGAGTCCGGCGATGAATGTCGCCGACCAGCGTCGTTTAACGCACCAGTTCGAAGGCAAACCCTTTCAAGTATTCTGTCTCAGGAATCATCGGGATAATCGGATGATCAGGCGATTGGGAATAAGTGGCGACGCGACGCAGGACTTTCCGGGTGTCGTAGGCTGCGGAGAGTATTGTGTCCTGGAACAGGGGCGAGTGGACATGGTGGGAGCAGCAAAACGTGGCAAGAGTGCCACCAGGCTTTAGCAGTTTTAGCGCACGGACGTGGATCTCCTTGTAACCCCGGAGAGCGTCAGGAACGGATGCACGGTTTCGAGTAAAGGACGGTGGGTCGAGGACAATCAGATCGAACTTCGGCAGCAGTTTCTCGTGTGGCTTGGTGATGGTGTTTGCCTTTAGCCAGTCGAAAACGTTGACGGCTTCAGCGCTCACGATTGCTTTGACGTTGTTGGTTTCCGCATTGCGAAGAGATGCGGCTACGGCATCGGCGCTTTGATCAAGCATGTGGACGTGCGAAGCTCCGGCGCGGGCGGCATGCAATCCGAAACCGCCGAGGAAGCTGAAACAGTCCAGCACCTGGGCGTTTTTTGCAAATTGTGCCACGGCCAGATAGCTCGTCTGTTGATCGAGGTACATTCCAGTCTTGTGGCCGCCGAGGATGTTGGTTTGAAATTTCAGGCCGTTCAGAGTCACTGTGACCTGCCCATCAAGTTCACCCGCAATCACGCCATTTGCCTCCTCCATCCCCTCGAACTTGCGGGAGGCGATATCACTTCGCTCGACTATGGCGCGCGGAGAAAAGATGTTTTGCAGCGCGGCGACGATCTTTTCCTTTCGTTTTTCCATGCCCAACGAGGAAATCTGAATGGCGATCACGTCTTCATATTTGTCCACGATCAGGCCGCTGAGAAAATCGCCCTCGGCGTTAACCACGCGAAAGGATGTGGCATTGGGAATGTGACGCTGACGGACGGCAAGCGCAGCGCGGATGCGCTGTTCAAAGAAGCCCTGGTCAATCTCCACACGTTCAGGTGCAAGCACGCGAACATTGATCTTGGATTTTGAGTTGTAGAAGCCGATGCCGAGCAATCGCTGGCGATGATCTTTGACCTGAACGAGTTCGCCATCACCGGCCTGTGCTGTGGTGCGGAGAATTGAGCCGTGATAAACCCACGGATGCCCGGCAACGATGCGGTCGGCTTCACCGGGCTTGAGGATGACAGTTGGGAATGATTCCATAATTAGTAAACAGATTTGCCGGGTGATACGGCGAGGAGTCAATAAAACAGGAATGGAGTGATAACGCGAGGCAAATGATGGAAATGACGTCGCGAGTGAAGAAACGGATTGCGAAAGCTGCGTCCACAGAGTTTAATTTTGTCCCAATACAATGGCGAGCACATTTGCAGTAACAAGAAACCACCTGGTTGTTGGTTTATGTCTTCCACTGGCTGTTCTGATGGGCTACCTGCTCGCCGAACCTCTGGAAGCTGCGTTGCCACTGGTGCCTCAGTATCTGTTCATGGGCAAGGGTTATGTCATTTCTCCGGACGAATTGTTCATGGCTCAACAGTCCACACAAATGACACAAATGGGAAACGCGGGTTCCTGGGAAGGGGCATTGCTGGCTGGAGACTATCACAACGGCCTGTTGTCACTTGTAATTCCCTTCGGGATTTACGGTCTGTTGGCGTTTTCCTGCTTCATAGTCGCCTCAATCTGTTTGCTTAACCAGGATTTTACACACATGGACCACCCGAATTACGGCGCATCAACGCATTTCTTCTCTCACTTTTCGTGGCACGCATCCTGTTCTTCGTATTTATCTTTGGGTCGTTCCAATCCGAGTTGTACTATTTTACAGGCATCATGGGATTGGCTGTGTCATTGAACGCGTCCGCAACCAATGTTGTCGGAGATGTGAACAGCGATGAATTTGAATCGAATGACTCCATGCGGTGAGATCGCAGTCCGTGATTCATGACCAACGCTGTTTCAATCATACGTTCGCTGCTCATCTACGGGCTTTGCCTGCCTTTCGCCGTGTACCTTGGGTACATCATCGCGCAACCGATGGATCGTCCAAGTTTCGTGGTTGTGACCATTGCACTGATGCTTCCTTTGTTGCCCGTGATGTTAAAATGGCATCACTTCATCCTGGTCATGAGTTGGAACATGAGCATGGTGCTGTTCTTCTTTCCCGGATCGCCGAGTTTATGCATCATAATGAGCGTGGTGAGTCTTACGCTCTCAATCATTCAGCTTATCCTCGTGCGGCAAATGAAATTCGTGAGCGTTCCATCTGTGATATTGCCATTGGTTTTTTTGACTTTGGTTGTCATCGTGACTGCCAATTTGACCGGTGGCATCGGTATCAGGGTTTTGGGAGGCGAATCTTACGGTGGCAAACGATATGTTGTGTTGCTGGGTGCCATCGTTGGGTTCTTTGCATTGACAAGCCAAAGAGTTCCCCTTGGAAAAGAGTTTTTGTACGTGGCGATTTATTATTTAGGAACGCTTACGGCATTGATGGGAAGCTTTGCTCCCTGGTTCCCGTCTGGTTTGCACTTCATCTTCACGTTGTTCCCGGTTGAAAACATTCGTGCACTCATGGAGGGGAATACGCCCGGAGGCGGACCTTATCTGAGGCTTGGCGGATTAACCTTCGGTACAATGGCGGTTGCTTTTTACATCCTGGCACGTCACGGCATTACTGGATTGGCGAATCTCTCCGAGCGATGGCGGTTCATGCCTTTTCAATTCAAGCATGGCCTTTCAGTCAACCAGCCTTGGCGGGTGCTGTTTTTTATCGGCGTTTTTGTTGTCAGTCTGATGGGGGGCTATCGTTCCATACCACTGGCCATGGGGCTGCTTCTGCTCATCCAGTTTTACCTGGAGGGATTGTTCCGCTCGCGGCTTGCGCCGGTGTTAATACTTATTGGTGTGATGACCGCAGTCCTGATCATCCCGTTCTCGAACAAGCTGCCTTTTTCAGTCCAGCGGTCGTTGAGTTTTCTTCCACTTAACATTGACCCCATGGTCCGGATGGATGCGGAAACCTCCTCTGAATGGCGGCTTAACATATGGCGTGATGTCATTCCAACCATTCCGCAATACCTCGTGGTTGGAAAGGGCTATTCCATTGATCCGCGAGAACTCGAAATGTCAGATGACCTGGCCAGATTCAATAACAGCGGCTCCGAAGTGGGTGCAGCAATTTCGAGCGACTTTCACAACGGACCGCTGTCGTTGATCATTCCTCTCGGAATTTTTGGCGTGATTGGTTTCCTATGGTTCCTGGCGGCATCCATCAGGTGCTTGCTCTACAATTTCCGCTACGGCGAGCCTCATCTGAAGCAGATCAACATTTTCCTTCTCGCTTCCTTCGTTTCCAAGATGATCTTCTTCTTTGTAATCTTTGGCGCCTTCTATTCTGAACTTTGCGTTTTCACCGGAATCGTTGGACTTAGTATTTGCATCAATGGCGGTATGAGGAAACTCGTGCCTGCTCTTGCAGCCAAACGTGCCGTGGTCCCGCCGTTTAGATTTCCCAAGGCCGCCCGGCCCGCCGCCTGATGCGGCTTTGAATTCCAGTGATTGCCTGGATGCGAGCCTCTGCCTATTGTACCCGCATTGTTGGTTAACCATTCGGCAATGAATCAGCGCCCAACCATCTCGGTCGTTACACCCAGCTTTCGCAACTCGGAATGGCTCAGACTTTGTGTTGCATCGGTTTCTGAACAAGGATTTCCAGTTGAACACATCGTTCAGGATGCTGGCTCAGACGACGGCACGCTTGATTGGCTGCCTTTGGACAAGCGTGTGAAAGCATTCGTCGAAAAAGATATGGGCATGTATGACGCCATCAATCGTGGCTTGCGTCGAGCACATGGCGAAATCCTGTGCTACCTCAATTGCGACGAACAATACCTTCCCGGCGCACTCGATTCTGTACGCCATTTCTTTCAGGCGAACCCAGGCGTGGAGGTATTGTTTGGGAACTTCATCGTCACAGACTCCGATGGCGGCTACCTGTTTCACCGGAAAGTCCAGACCCCGTTAAGAAATCATCTCTGGGTTTCGCACCTTCCGACATTCTCCTGCGCCATGTTCTTCCGCCGCCATCTCGTTCAGGAACAGGAGATATGGTTTGATACCAGCCTGCGCGATGTTGGCGACGGCGACTGGATTCTTCGCCTTTTGCAACGGAAGACGCGGATGGCGGTGCTGGATCATTTCACGTCCATCTTCACCATGAGCGGACAAAACATGAGTGCCGGTCCAAATGCGCGACGTGAGGCTGCCGCCCTGCATGCCTCCGCTCCCGCCTGGGTGCGTGCCACCAAACCGGTATGGATACTTCAGCATCGCCTCCGCCAGTTGGTTTTCGGATCCTATTCGTGCTCACCGTTCAATTACGAACTCTTTACGCGTCGTTCGCCGGACAAGCGCATTTTGATCCAGGTTTCAAGACCGACCGGCCGCTGGCGATCCTGAATATTCCCCGTGCAGAAGCTTCGCGCGCTTTACAGTGGGCGCGCAATTTGTAAAGTGTGGCCGCCATTTCACCGCCGGGCAGTGCGTGAAGAGCATCGTTAAAACCAACATCAATGAACTGGGGATACTTGAGGCCGATTCCGTGGCTCGATACACGTGCCCGGTTTGTTTCGCAGGCTCGGCGTGGCGGCTCGTTGCTCGATCTCGGTTCCTCTGATGGTGAAACTCTCAACCACATTGCCGAACTTCGGCCCGACCTCGCCCTGTTTGCGGCGGACAAATTTGGCCGACCGGAGTTGTATCCCAAGGGTTGCCAGTTTCAGCGCATGGATTTTGAGCACGATCCGATCCCCTGGATTGCCGAATCCATGGATGCCGTCACTTGCATGCATGTCGTTGAGCATCTCCAAAAGCCGGACAAGTTGTTTGCCGAAATCGCCCGCGTGCTCAAGCCTGGTGGCAGGGCATACTTCGAGACGCCACACCCTAAAACACTTCATCTGCCAAGTTTGCGTGGAGTGTTCACCATGAACTTCCACGATGATCCCACTCACACACAAATTGTAACCACGGAGGCGATTGCCGGACTCGCGCGAGCCAACCGGCTTGAAGTGGAATCCTCCGGCATCTCGCGCAACTGGATTTTCGCCGCGTCCCATCTGTTGTTCAGATTCTTTCCACCCAGCCGGAAAAAATACACGGCGCAAGTTCATTGGATCGGCTGGTCTGCGTTTCTCATAGCCCGCAAGCCCGCATGAAACCCAAGCTCCTGATTTTTGAACTGTGGGGTCTGGGAGATTTGGTCATCGCCACGCCATTTCTTCACTCAGCGTGTGAAAAATACTCCGTCACGCTTGTTGCCAAACCTTACGCGCAGGAACTTCAGGCGCGTCTTTGGCCGCAAGTGCGCATCATTCCGTTTGTCGCGCCCTGGACGCGATTTCAGGGCAAGTATCTATTGTGGCAGTGGCCGCTGTTGGAAATGTTTCGGCTCCGAAAACAACTTGCGAACGAATCCTTCGATGCCGGCATTTCCGCGCGATGGGATCCGCGCGATCATCTTCTCCTCAAATTGTCCCGCGCCCATACCCGGCTCGGCTTCCCGAGATTGAACAGTCAGATGTTTTTGACGCACTCACTCTCGAAGCCGGCGGCCCGCGAGCACCGTTACGAATACTGGCGTGTTCTTGGCCGCGCGCTGGGGCTCACACTCCCGCCGCGCGAGGCGATTCCGCTTCCTGTTGCGCGACAGGAAGCTGTTGTGCTCATCCATACTGGCGCGGGACAACCCGTTCGTGTCTGGCCGCTGGAACGCTACAAATCCATCGTCGCCTGGCTGCGGAAGAAAAACTTCCGGGTCATCGTGACTTGCGACGCCGATCAACGCGAGTGGTGGTTGCGTTCGGGTGAAGCGGATGTTGCAACGCCTCGCAGCGTCAACGAACTGTTGGCTCTCGTTGATCAAGCGTCGGCATTCATTGGCAATGATTCCGGCCCCGGCCATCTCGCTGCGTTCTGTGGTGTGCCCACATTCACATTCTTTGGCCCGCAACTTCCCGAATGGTTCTCACCACTGCATCCGCAAGGCGTGAATCTCGAAGGCAAACCCTGTCCTTACAAACCCTGCTCGGACTATTGTCGTTTTTCCGTGCCGCGCTGCCTGTGGAACGTTAATGAGGAGGAAGCATGGGTTCACATCGAAAGTTTTCTCAACCGCCATCTGCGCAAGGTCAACGGACACACGGGCGATCTTGGCAATTTGCTCGATGCCCAGTATTGAATTCTGGTCCGAGGTGAAGACGCCAGCCGCTAACCCTTTCTCCAGTCTAACTCCACTTCCTGACCATGCGCCTTGTGCCCGGTGTTCAAGCATCGAAACTCCAATTTCATTCCGTTGGTGACAGCGGATGCTTGAATCCATCCTGCTGGATCACCTTCTTTGAAGATGTATGCGACTGGCGGGAGATTTATGAGGTGAATCCCGCTCACATCCTGCGTCACGCTCCAATGATGCGTGTGCCCGAAGAACCACGCCTTCACCTGCCGTCGTGGTCGGATGATTTCCAACAATCGTTCCGTGTCCTTGAGGCCGGCGATGTTTTCCTTCGCGCCGGGATTATGATGAATCAACAGCACAGCCGGCTTCCTTGAGTGTTTGTCCAAGGTCTTCCTGAGCCAGTCGAGTTGTTCTTCGCCCAGATTGCCTGGCGTCTGCAACGTCGTTTCAAGTGAATCCAGCATGAACCAGTTCACACGCGACGACTCGACCAAGGCAACATGATGGTCAGCCAAAGGCCGCGTTGCCTTGTGCCCTGATTCGAGCGCCTGCCAGAAATTCTCTCGATTATCGTGATTCCCCAGCGCCAATTGTATGGGAATTCCACCGCTGCGAAGCGGGTCAACCAAACCCGCAAGCGTTGCGTAATCTCCCGCATCGCCTTTTGACCACGCACAATCTCCTACAACAAACGCGCCTGCAGGCCGCCTCGGCAACTGCAATACCTCGTCCACGACCGTTTTTAAGTTTGCGGCCATGTTCGTCTCACGAACTTGTTGATTCACATCAGCCGCAATGTGCGTGTCGGCGAAGAGTGCCCAGGAGTTTGCATCCCTGCGCTTTGTCCTTGCGAAGGCGGAAGGTGCAAACGCCAGACCGCCACCAAGCATGAGTAAGCGTTTGAGGAATTCTTTGCGTGAAATGGCAGGAAGATGAATTGGCATTGCGATTTCCTACGTCCTGGGCATCGCGAGGACAAGTTTTTTCATCAGAGATGATGAATACAGATTGGTGATTTCTTTCCCGGCAGCCGTCAATCCTTCACCTTGGGCATGAGGAAGGAAATTATCGCCGCTGGCAGGAAGAGAAACCCGGCGTAATACAATGCCAGCCGGTGATCGCCCACCTTTGAGAACAATCCAAAGAAAATCACGCCTACTGCGGACACTGCCCGGCCAATGTTGTAGCAAAATCCCGCCCCTGTGGTCCGTAGCAGCGTGGGAAACAATGGTGGCAGATACATGGTGAACAATCCAAACACGCCCTGACAAAATCCAATCACAGGAAACCAGCAGAGCAGGGCATGATGATCTCTCGGCACGCAATAAGCCCCCACCATCACCGCAAAATAGACAAAGAACGTTCCACCTATTGCAGCACGATACCCGATCCGCCGTGCCAGCCAGCCGGAGAAAAAGTTTCCGACGATGGACGAACCGATGACTACAAACATCGCAACGCCCACGAGATGATTCTTCTGTTCCGGCGACCACGCCGTGACTTCCGGAAGATTCCTCAAATGTTGCGCGTGCCAGAACATGAACGCCCAGTGCGCAGTCAACGAGATGGCGCAGACGATCATGGTGAACAGAGTCACGCGGCGAACGCTTCCATGAAACAGTTCGGCAATTCCAGGCTCGTGTTGGTTCGATTCCTTCTTTGCCGTCTTCCACTCATGAGTTTCAGGCACGGCCCGGCGAATCCAAAACACCAGCAGCGCCGGGATCACGCCGACAAGGAACAAATAGCGCGGCTCCTGGTTGCCGAGAAGCTTGTGTGCGCCCACGGCCATGAGAATCCCGATGTTCACTCCGCATTGAAGCACTGCTGCAATCCATGGCCGCCACTTCCTTGGCCACGTTTCGGAGAGCAACGACGCTCCCACCGCCCATTCGCCTCCAACGCCAAGCGCGGCAAGAAAGCGGAAGATCATCAAGTGCCACCACGTTTGCGCGAAGAATGACATGCCTGTAAACACCGCGTACGTCAGCACCGTCAGACTCAATGCCCGCGAACGTCCAAGCCGGTCGCCGATGCGTCCAAAGAACGCGCCGCCAAAAGCCCAGCCGAGCAGGAACGCTCCCTGGATGATCGAAGCATGTCTGCCGACGCTCGGATCAGTCGTCGGCAGTCCGCCGAGGAGTTGTGCCACGAACGGCAACGCGACGAGCGTGTAGAGGTGAAGCTCCAACCCATCAAACATCCAGCCCAGCCACGCTGCGATCCCGGTTTTCCATTGCTGGGGCGAAAGTGAGCGCAGCGTCTCGTTCGATTGTGCTCGATTGTCAGTCATGAATGGCCCGGAGGCTATGCTCGACACAGTTTCACGTCGA
>JABFSR010000189.1 GCA_013140495.1 Verrucomicrobiota bacterium | reverse complement strand
CATCCACGGCGCATCGCGGTGTGCGGCATATCAGGATTCCGACAACGACGTTGAGCCAGTGTGATTCCGGTGTCGGCGTGAAGAATGGCATCAATGCCTTTGGGAAGAAGAATTTTATTGGCACGTTTGCGCCACCATTTGCCGTCATCAATGATTTCCAACTCCTCGCCACCCTGACGCCGCGCGACTTGCGCGCCGGTTTCGTGGAGGCGGTCAAGGTGGCGTGCATCCGCAGCCGGGAGTTCTTTGAATCTCTGGAAACCGATGCGGCAGCACTGGCGAGGTTCGAACCGGAGGCGATGCGCAAACTCATCCGCCGTTGCGCCGAATTGCACATGGATCACATTGCCAGGAATGGCGATCCATTTGAGTTTGGTTCGGCGCGACCTCTGGACTTTGGCCACTGGACTGCGCACAAGCTGGAGCAGCTGTCTGGATTTGGCTTGCGGCACGGAGAGGCAGTAGCCATCGGCATCGCGCTGGATGTCATCTATGCGCGCCGCGCTGGGTTTCTGAACGAACCAGCCGCTGGTCGAGTGTTGGCGTTGTTGAAGACTCTGGGCTTTTCGCTTTTCAGCCGGGACCTGCAGAGCAAGGAATTGCTCGCGGGCCTTGAGGAATTTCGGGAGCACCTGGGCGGGAAACTTGCCATCACTTTGCTCCGGGATATTGGTGGCGGTTTCGAGGTTAACGAGATGAATCCAACCGTGATTCGGGAATCCATCGCCGAGCTTGCGGAGCATTGGAAATAATGACGCGGACCGCGGTCATCAATGTCGTCGGCTTGTCCGAGTCTTTGCTCGGGTCGCACACGCCGCGCATCAATGCGTTCCAAAAGGCGGGCGCGCTGAGCCGGATTGAACCGGCGTTTCCGGCTGTCACCTGCACGGCCCAATCCAATTATCTCACAGGGCAGACTCCGTCGCAGCACGGCATTGTTGGAAACGGCTGGTATAATCGTGAGCTGGCGGAGGTCCAGTTTTGGAAGCAATCCAACCACCTCGTTTCAGGAAGGAAAATCTGGGACGCGTTGCGGGAAACTGACCCAAAGTTCACGTGCGCGAAACTTTTCTGGTGGTACAACATGTATTCCAGCGCGGATTGGTCGGTGACGCCGCGCCCGATGTATCCCGCCGACGGGCGAAAGTTCTTCGACATTTACGCCTGGCCTTACTCGATTCGCGAGGAGATCAAGCACGACCTCGGTGAGTTTCCATTCCCGGCATTCTGGGGGCCGGCGGCTGGAGTTGACTCTTCACGGTTTGCGGCGGATGCCGTATCGCGCTGGATCGCGGAGTCCGCCAAGTGGATTGAGCGCCGGTTCAACCCGACGTTGAATCTGGTTTATCTGCCACACCTTGATTACAACCTCCAACGCCTTTGCCCAAGTCACCCCACAATTGCTTCCGACCTCCAGCGCATTGACGCCATCGTCGGCGACCTGATTGATTTCTTTGCCAAGCAATCTGTCCAGGTTGTGTTGCTTTCCGAATACGGCATCAGCGCGGTGGATACGCCCGTTCATTTGAACCGGCTGTTTCGCGAGCGCGGCTGGCTGACGATCAAGGAAGAACTCGGATTGGAACTGCTCGACTGCGGTGCGAGCAGGGTGTTTGCGGTGGCGGATCATCAGGTGGCACACATTTACATCAACGATACGACTCTTGAAAGGGAAGTCCGTTCATTGCTGGAAGAACAGATGGGCATCGCCGAAGTTTGGGGCTTGGCGGAAAAGAAGTCACATGGACTCGATCATAATCGTGCGGGCGATCTCATCGCCGTAGCCAAAGATCGCGCGTGGTTCACATATTACTACTGGGTTGATGACCAGCGAGCGCCGGACTTCGCATGCACTGTGGACATACATCGCAAGCCTGGCTACGACCCTGTGGAGCTTTTTCTTGATCCAAATATCCCGCTCGTCAAAGCGCGCATCGCGTGGCGGTTGCTGCAAAAGAAACTCGGCTTCCGGATGCTCATGGACGTTGTTCCTCTCGATGCCTCTCTCGTAAAAGGTTCACATGGGAACAAGCCGTCCAACCTTGCTGAGTGGCCACTGCTGATCAGTTCGCGTTCTGATCTCATGTCCCGGCCAGCAATCCATTCGACGGATGTGTTTGGGCTGTTGCGCAGTCATGTGTTGGGTTCGGCAAGTTAGCCGGAACGGTGCGGTTGAAGCCGCCGGTGCAACCGAGATCATTTTCTGCCTTGGCCCACCATATCGAGAGGAGCTTCATGTGCCATGTTCTTCGTTGCTGATGGCGCTGGATTTTGCTGACCAAGAATGCAATTGTTGGAAACAACCAAACTATGCAGGCCACTGCCGAAACTGTGTTGATGTTCGCGCTCCAGATTAGTGGACGGGAAACCATTCTTATCGTGGCTCTGATGCTTATCGTAGTCGGGAGCAAACGACTGCCGGCCATCGGACGCAGGTTTGGGGAAGGAATGCGCGCCTTGGATGATGATAGCATCGAGGCTGGAAAAGCCGTTGGTGGAATTTATGGCAAACCTGCTGCCGAAGCATTGACTCCCGATAACCAAGCCGCTGAACTCTACGATCCTGCGGCATTCTCATCGAAGCAGAGATATTTCAAAGCGCCCAAAGGTGGCAAAGTTAATCGGCTTGTCCGATTCTTGACTCGTGTTTGGCATTACCTCTCCAACTTAATCCGGAAGCGACACCGGACTTAATTTACCCGCCATTTCCAGTCGCACTTTCGCAAGTTAGCCTTGACACGCACAGGGCAAATCCGGAGCAATATGCGCAATATCACTTCGCTCACGAGGGTTGGTTGTCGCAACGCGGCGTGGGAAGCTGGTAATCGGGCATCGAATGAACAAAAGAAAAATCAACGTCGCCATCGTCGGGTTGGGATTCGGAGCGGAGTTCATCCCTCTATGGCAGAAACATCCTCACACAGCCTGCTACGCCATCTGCCAGCGCGATGAGGCCAAGCTCAATGCGGTTGGGGATTACTTTGACGTCGAGGTTCGCTACAAAGATTTTGCCGCGTTGCTGAAGGACAAAAACGTGGACGTTGTCCACATCAACTCCCCCATTCCCGATCACGCATGGATGAGCATCGCCGCGCTCAAGGCGGGCAAACATGTTGCCTGCACCGTGCCGATGGCGACGAACATCGCCGACTGCAAAAAGATTGTGGACCTCGCAAAGCGCACCGGTCTCAAATACATGATGATGGAAACCGTCGTGTATGCCCGCGAATACCTTTTCATGAAAGAGCTGCTGGACAAGGGCGAACTCGGCAAGCTCCAGTTTGTTCAGGCGAGTCATCAGCAGGACATGGACGGCTGGCCCAATTACTGGCCGGGTCTTCCGCCCATGTGGTATGCCACTCATTGCGTCGGTCCGGTCGCCGGATTGATTGGCAAGCCTGCGGAATATGTGAGTTGCTTTGGTAGTGGAACGATTCGCAAGGAACTCATCAAGAAATACGGTTCGCCATTCGCTGTCGAAACCGCCCACATCAAGTTTGCGGACACGGACGTCAACGCCCGCATCATCCGTAGCCTCTTTGACACCGCACGGCAGTACCGCGAGAGCATTGATGTCTATGGCACGAAGAAAGCCATCGAGTGGCCGCTGGCCGAACACGAACCGCTCGTCATGCACACGGCCAAGCTTCCCGAACCGAAGATTCCCAAGCCGGTAAAATGTCCTGACTTCGCCAGTCGCCTTCCTAAGAGTATCGCGAAATACACCACGCAGGGTGTTTACGATTCATCGAAGAAAACTCATCTCAGCTTTACCCAGGGCAGCGGTCACGGCGGAAGCCATCCGCATCTTGCGAACGAATTCGCAATGGCCCTTGTGGAGGACCGCGATCCGTTTCCGAACGCGAGGCAGTCCGCCAACTGGACCTGCGTCGGACTTTGCGCCCACGAATCCGCGCTCAAAGGCGGCGCGATTGTAAAACTTCCGGCGTTTACTCTCTGATCCCTCAACCAACCAAACAGCAACCAACCAACAAACTATGAGCAACGCAACAGTCAGCAACGAAGCCATCGCGCCGAATGCCCGGCGATTATTGATAGCCGGATTCATGGCCATTTTTGCCGCCGGTGTCGGTTTCGCAATTCGTGGCGGCATCTTTGACAACTGGGGCGCGGAATACGGTTTCACCGCCGGACAACTCGGAGCCATTGGTGGTGCCGGCTTCTCCGGTTTTTGCTTCGGTATCATCGCTGGCGGTGTCGTGTGCGACAAGATTGGTTACGGCAAGCTGGTGATTCTCGCGTTTGCGCTGCATGTGCTCTCTGCGTTTGTTACCTTTACGGCAAGCGGCGCGAGCGCCTACACCAGCCTCTACTGGGGCATGTTTATTTTTGCCTACGCAAACGGTACTCTGGAAGCCGTGGCCAATCCGCTCGTTGCCACGCTTTATCCGAACAACCGCACTCACTATTTGAACATTCTTCATGCAAGCTGGCCTGCCGGTCTTGTTGCCGGTAGTGCCCTCGGCTGGCTGCTCGACGACAAGATGAAGATGAGCTGGCAGCTTCAGCTCTCGCTCTACCTGATCCCAACAGTTGCCTATGGCCTGATGTTCCTCGGTCAGCACATGCCAAAGTCTGAAGCGTCAAAGAAGGGCTTGAGCTTTGGTGAAATGTTCAAGGACGTCGGTGTGCTTGGCGCGTTGATTGTCTGTGCGCTTCTGGCGCTATTCCTCAATGGAGTTCTTGGTAACCTGCTCGGCCTCATTTCCCCTGATTTGGCCAAGTATTCCTCGCATATTTCTTATGCCGTTTCAGGCGTATTACTGATTGTCGTTTCGGTCATGACGAAGTTTTCCATGGGTTCGCTCTTGTTGTTCGTGTTGTTCATTGTTCATGCCATGGTCGGCTCGGTGGAACTTGGCACGGACGGCTGGATTCAGAACATCACCGGTAACTTGTTCACTTCCGCAGAGGGCAAGTATCTCTTCATGTGGACGTCGGCCATCATGTTCAGCCTGCGTTTCTGTGCAAACTTTATCGAAAAGCGATTGGGACTTTCGCCGGTTGGCATTCTGGTGATCTGCGCAGCGTTGGCGTGCATCGGACTGAACCTTGCCAGCAACATCACGAGCATCGGCGTTGCGTTCCTGGCGCTGGCGGTCTATGCCATCGGCAAGACGTTCTTCTGGCCGACAATGCTGGCCGTAGCTTCGGATCGCTTTCCACGCACCGGCGCCATCGCCATCAGTATCATGGGCGGCATCGGCATGTTGTCGGCGGGAATGATCGGCTCGCCGGGACTCGGCTATGCGAAGGATCGTTTCGCAACCGAAGCGTTGAGTCAGTCAAATCCTGCTGCGTTGCAGACTTACAAAGCCGAGAAGCCCAGCAAGTTCCTGTTCTTTGCGGAAGCCGCGGCGCTTGATGGCACCAAACTCGCCGAGGCTCAGAAAGTAGCAGCAGATCAACGCACACCTGAGCAGAAGGCCGTGGCCGAGGCGAGCATCGCAGGCGACCGCAAGACGCTCAAGGCGGACTCGTTCATTCCTGCGACCATGGCTGCGATCTATCTGCTGCTGTTGATTTACTTCAAGAGCATCGGCGGTTACAAGACTGTGCATTTGGAAGGCACGGGTGCTGCCCCGCCGAAGGCAGGTTGAGTTCACCGAGTTGTTTCTAAACCTGAAAGGGCGGCTCGCGGGAGCCGCCCTTTTTGGATTTGACGGTTTGTTCAAATCATAAAATAACATTGCACCATGCCGAATCCTTGGACTGGAAAAGGTAATCCTTACACGCGGAAGGAAGTTCGCGACCGCTTGATGAGCACCATCAAAAAGGGCGATGCCATCATCGCCGCCGGCGCGGGCACAGGCATCAGCGCCAAGTTTATCGAGAAGGGCGGCGCTGATCTGATCATCATCTACAACTCCGGCCGTTTCCGCATGATGGGCCATGGTTCAACCTGCGGCTTGATGTCCTACGGTGATGCCAATGCCATCGCGATGGAGATCGGTGAATACGAAGTGTTGCCTGTGGTTGAGGAAGTGCCTGTGATCTGCGGTGTCCATGCCACCGACCCTCGCCGTCGCATGTGGCACTGGCTTGGCAAGGTCAAGGAGATGGGGTTCAGCGGCGTGAACAATTTTCCCACGCACACCATCGTGGACGGTCATTTCCGCGGAGTACTGGAGGAAACGGGCATGAGCGTGCAGAAGGAATTTGAAATGGTCGCGCTTGCCCGCAAGATGGATTTGTTTTCTGTCGTCTATGTCGCCACGCCTGATGAGGCGGTGGAGATGGCGAAAGCCGGCGCGGATGCTATCATCGCGCATGTCGGCACGACGGTTGGTGGAAGCATCGGTGTGAAGAAAGCAGTCGTGACCTGGGACTTTACGATCAAGCGTACGCAGGAAATCATTAACGCCGCGAGCCGTGTTCGCAAAGACATCTTCTTCCTCGCGCACGGTGGCCCGATCAACACGCCTGCCGATGCGGATCGCGTATTGAAGAACACTGACGCTGTCGGTTTCGTGGGCGCAAGTTCACTTGAGCGCATGGGTGTGGAAGCGTCGCTCACGAATCTGACACGCGATTTCAAGAAGCTGAAAGCGCCGTACTCAAAGTCGTTTGGCAAGCGTAGGAAAAAATAGGCGTGGGGTATCAGATCAAAAAGGCAAGACCATGAAAATGTTCGTAGCACTTATTCCGGGTGCGGCGGGCTGGATTAGCACTCTGTTTGCTATCGTCCTTTTTGCAGCTTTCTGGATTTGGTTCCAAAACAGAATTAACAAAGACTAAATCAAATGAAGCCCCGGCCAAAAACAAAATCCGCTTCCGCCTTATGAGCATCGCCAACCGCCGCTTCGTCACCGCCGCCGAAAAAGTTGACTTTCTTTCGCCGTGGACTTTGGAGGAATGGCTTTGCCGTTCCGACATCGTGCCGAACCAGGATCTGATGATGGTGCGCGCCAACATGGAGGCCGGGCACTCCCATCCGTTTCACACGCATCCGACGCGCGAGGAGATTATTTACGTTTTGTCCGGACGCGCGGAGCAGTGGATTGGCGGTGAGCATCGCGTGCTGGGGCCGGGCGAAATGGTGTTGATCCCCAATGGTGAGGTGCATGGCACGTACAATCCGTTCCGCGAACGCCTCGTTTTCCTTGCGATCCTTGCTCCAGCCAAGGCAGCGGAGCCAGGCATTGTTGACGTGTCCACCCACGAGCCATGGGCTTCGATCCGTCAGAAGCACGGCTTGCCGGATTGCAAGTAAGTGTCCGGGAGAAATTGATCTATGAAAAGTAACCCATCCGCAAATTCCAGTGTGGAAAAAATGTCTTACGCCCGCCCTCACCCCGGCCCTCTCCCCCAAGGAGAGGGAGAATCGCCCTCAGCCCTAATGAGTAACGAATCTTTATGGAGCAACTCCGCCGCTTTCTGGGAACTGTTATCCGGGTGTCGGATGCGGTCGAGCTTTCAACCATCAGCCGACCTCCGTCTGCTGCCCGCTCTCCCTGGGGGAGAGGGCCGGGGTGAGGGCGGGCGTCACGACAAACTTTCCCGAAATTCATCCGGAAGTTCTGTTCGACTATTGTTCTGCCTCCTCGTCACATTTCTGTTCGCTGCCACCATGCAAGCCGCCGAGCCGTTGCGCGTCTTCATTCGCGGCGGCGTTAAAACCCACGGACCCAATCAGCACGACCATCCGCGTTTTCTGAAGGAGTGGACAACTCTGCTTGGTGAACGTGGCATGAAGGTGTCCGGCGATCTTGATTTTCCCGAGGCTGAGGAGTTGGACAAAACTGATGTCATCATTATTTACGCGGCTGACGGGATGAAGATTGCGGGAGGACAGCGTGCGGACTTTGAGAAGTATCTCAAGCGTGGTGGCGGGCTTGTTGTGGTTCATGACGGTGTGGTGAGCGGTGATCAGAATGAATGGTGCAAGTCCGTCATTGGCGGCGCATGGCGCTGGCCATCCGCCGATATGCCAAAGGAAAAGGCGACAAAATGGTTGGAAGGCGACGTGGGCATTTGTTGGGTGGATCAGGATAACCCGATCAGTCGTGGCATTTCCAATTTCGACTGGAAGGATGAAATCTATTACGACATGGACATGGCGACCGATGTGGGTGTGTTGGCTACAAGCTTTCACAACGTACACATCATCGCGCCGCAAATCTGGACTTATGAAAAAACTCTCGCTGGTGGGGCAACACCATATCGCGCGTTCGTAAGTCTGCCCGGTCACTACTACGATGTGTTCAACAGCCTGCAGTATCGTGCAATTTTGATGCGCGGAATCGCATGGGCTGCCAAGCGTGCGAACGTTGACGAGTTTTGCAAAAAGGAAGAACTTTCTGCGCTTCTGTATCCTCCCGGCGGCCCGCTTCCCGCCAAGGAAGCTTTGAAGACATTTAATCTTCACCCCGAGTTCAACATCTCGCTGGTTGCTGACGAAAACATCGCCGAGAAAGTCATGTCGTTGGACTGGGATGCAAAAGGGCGGCTCTGGGTTGTTGAGACTCCTGAATATCCCGGTGGGCGTGACATCAACAAGAACGACAGCAAAATCACGCCGTGGCGGTTGCGCGATCCGGACAAGTTCCCCATCGGCAGCAAGGAGCCGCGTTCCGCCCGCGACCGCGTTTCAATTCTCGAAGACACCAACGGGGACGGCGTCATGGATAAGAAATCTGTCTTTGCCGACGGGCTGGAACTCCCAACCTCTCTCGTGTTCTACAAGGATGGGGTAATTGTTTCACAGGCGCCGCAGACGTTGTGGATTCGAGATACCGACGGCGACGGCAAGGCCGACAAAGTCGAGGTGTTGTTCAATGGATGGGGCACTTTCGATACCCACGCGGTCACAAGTAATCTGCGCTGGGGTCCGGATGGCTGGGTGTATGGATCAGTTGGTTACAGTGGTGGAGATGTCACCTCGGGTGACGGCGCCAGGAAGTTTGGAAAGATGAGTGCGGGCTTGTACCGCTTCCGTCCCGATGGCTCTGCGCTGGAGCAGATTTCCGCCGGCGCCTGCAATACGTGGGGCTGTGAGATAGCTCCGGATGGCGAAATATTTTACAGCACTGCCACCTGCGGTCAGCCCATTCTTCACGTGGTGTTGCCGGAGAAGGTGATCAGCCGTGCTGGTGTTCCGGGCGTGCGTTCCTCCAATCCCATCATGGAGGAAAACAAGGTTTTTCCGGCGCGCAAGGAAACCCGCCAACCTTACGTGCAGATTGACTGGGTCGGCGCATGGACTGCCGCAGCAGGCTCGACAATTTATGACGGTGGCGCGTGGCCTGCCAGGTGGCAGTGCCCGTCCTGGTCATTCTTCCTCCATGAACCGACGGTGTGGCTCATGCACCACGAGTTTCTCGATCCCAAGGGCGTGACGTATCAGGGTCGCCGTGAAGAAGGACGGAAGGAAACCCACTTCCTGACGAGCACGGATTATTGGTTCAAACCAATTCACAGTCGCGTCGGTCCGGATGGCGCGCTCTATCTCGTGGACATGTATAACCAGATCGCCGTTCACAACGACACGCGCGGTCCTGCTCATGGTGCCCACAACGCCGCTGCCCGCCCTGATCGCGATCATCACTTGACGCGTGTCTATCGCATCCAACACAAGGAAGCCCATGCGTTGCCTCCGTTCGATTTGAATCCCAGGACGCCTGCTAAACTGGTCGCGATGCTCAATCATCCCAACGGTTGGGTTCGAACGACCGCGAATCGTTTGTTGAGTGAAGGTGCTGGTCGCTCTGTTGAAGATGGGTTGAAGCACCAGGCTGCAAATGGCTCCACTGCCTACGGTCGGATGCAGGCGCTTTGGGTGTTGCACAACTTGAACCTCATTGACGGTGACATATTGCTTGCGGGCGCTCGTGACACTGATGCCGTGGTGCGTAAAAACACCATGCGCATCGCTGCCGAGCGCGACAACACAGCCGAAGAACCACCATCCGAACTCGTGCGCGCGATGCTTGCTGATCCTGATCAGCGTGTGCGCATATCGGCTTTGATCGCCGGAATGACTGTCACACCGACAAGCCAGTTTGCCGAAGCCATCGCAGAAGCCTGGCCTACGTTCAAAAATCCATACCTTGAAACTGCTGCTCTGGCGGTGGCAGCCAAAGACCCGGTGCTGTTCCTCACTGCGGCGTTGGAATCAAAGGAGAGCGCCTCAATGACCGGGATGATTTCACAGCTCGCACGTCAGATTGCCAATCAAAACAATCCTGACTCCGCCCGTGCGCTCGTCATTGCACTTGCAGGCAGGCCCGCGTCTGCCGACGCACTCAAAGCCACTGCGCTGCAATCTTTGACCGGCAACCTCAAGCCGAATGTGAAGCCTGCGGCGGATGCTGTGTTGGGCGGCGCGTTGAAACAACTGCTCGCTTCGGAACAAACTGCCGGAGCCGTGCTGCCTTTGATCGCCCGTTGGGATTTCGCGAGTCAGATCGGGGACGCGGCAAAGTCAGCGGTTGGTAAAGCGGCTGCTCGACTCGCGGACAAATCCTTGTCGGATGATGAGCGGGGACAGATTGCGGCGAACCTGATCGGCGTGCGCTCTCTTGACGCAGGCATTCTACCGGCTGTTACCGCGCTTGTGGCAGGTGATGTCAGCGTTGGATTGCAGAAGAGGGTGATTGAGATTCTCGGCACTACAGGTGATGCGGAAGTCGGCTCAACCCTTGTCGCCGCGCTGTCAAAACTCGATCCGGAACTGCGCGAGGCGGCTTTTGGAGAATTGCTGAAACGCGCCGACTGGTCTGCGGCTGTCGTTCAGGCGTTGGCGGATCGTAAACTGGATTCTGGATTGTTGGGCCTTGCTGGGCTGCATCGCTTGCGCACCCATGCTGACGCCAACGTGGCAAAGCGAGCCGTGGCTGTCATTGAAGAACTGCGCGGACCGGCGCAAAAAGAGAAGGACTCTCTGATTGCAAAACTCCGGCCAGAAATCGTCAAGCCGGGCAACGCTGCCAACGGCGCGAAACTCTTCACACAGAACTGTGCCGTGTGTCACAAGTTCAAAAATGAAGGACCTGATTTCGCCCCGAACCTCAATGGCATGGGCGCGCATGGTCCGGAAGATCTGCTGGTTCATATCGTTGATCCAAACCGTGTCGTGGAGCCGAACTTCATTGCCGTGAGTCTCGAAACCAAGGATGACTTGAACTACGAAGGCATTGTTCTTCGCGAGAACAGCAGTTCAGTTGTGATCCGCAACCAGACCGCGGAATCCGAGGTGCGCAAGGACAACATCAAGTCGCGAAGGAACACAGGGCGCTCCCTGATGCCGGAAGGCTTTGAGCAGCTCGGCGCGGAAGGTATGCGCGATTTGTTGACGTATCTTTGCGATGATGAAAAGCGCTTCCGAATTCTCGACCTCGGCGCGGCGTTTACGGCGAACACGTCACGGGGCATCTACCTGACTTTGGAGTCGAAGGAGGAATCGCTGCGCTTCAAAAAGTGGGGCACGCTCAAACATCGTGACGTGCCTTTTGACATCGTCAGCCCGCAACGTGCGACCACCGGCAACAACGTGCTGGTGCTTCAAGGCGGTGCCGGCATTTCGCGCAATTATCCGCGCGAGGTCGAGGTCAAAGTGGGGCTGGCGGCCACGCGATTGCATTTCCTGGGTGCTGCGGGCTGGGGTTTTCCTTTGGGCAAGAAGGATGAGCCGGTGATAAAGATCACGGTGCATTTTGTCGGCGGTGCAACCGAGGAAATCCTGCTGCGCAATGGTGTTGAGATTGCAGACTACGTCGCAAAGATTGATGTGCCCGGCTCGGAGGCTCTCGATAATCTGGATCAATTGCTGAATTACGGTCGCCAGGTTCGCTATTTCGCCAAGTCGCTTACAAAGCGCGGGGTGATTGAGAAACTTACGATCGCCAGCTACAACAACGAGGTCGCGCCGACATTGGTCTCGATTACTGCGGAAGTCGGCGAGAGCGGACCAGCCTCCGGTCCGGCTTCGGGCAGTTCCGCAGTTCCTGTGGCTCCGGTGTTCAAATGGGGCGACGGAATCAAGACGCTCATCATCGGCGGCGGTGCGAGTCATGATTATCAGCGTTGGTTCAACGAAGCCGACGTCAAGACGCTCAATGACACGGGCGGCATCAGCGCCAATTACACCGAGACGACCGGTGGTCTTGCCGATGCAATTGCCGGTGTGGATGTGCTCATCATCAGCAATAACAAGCCGTTCATCGACACCGCTACGAAGGAAGCGATCTTTCGTCATCTGCAAAATGGAAAAGGCATCATCGGCCTGCATCCGGGACTTTGGTACAACTGGAAAGACTGGTCGGAATACAACCGCCACCTCATCGGCGGCGGCTCTCGTGGTCACGACAAATATGGCGAGTTTGAAGTGGTGGTGACCGATCCAAATCATCCGTTGATGCGCGGCGTGCCGGCGAAGTTCACGTTGAAGGATGAGCTTTATCATTTTGAGCCGGATCCCAACGGCGCGCGGGTGAAGTTTCTCGCCATTGCGCACTCGGCGCAGGACAACAAGGATTACCAGCAGGTGTTCATTGTGGAGCAGGCCAGGGGCAGGGTGGTGGGCATCACGCTCGGTCACGATGCCGCTGCTCACGAGCACGCCGCATACATCCAACTGCTTCGGAACGCCGTGCAGTGGGCTGCGGGTAAAGAACCAAAATAAACCCGACGTCGAATTCACTCATTGGTTTCTTCAGCCATGCCCACAATCGCAATTCTGGGAACGATGGACACCAAAGGTGTCGAGCACGGCTTCGTGGCTGATCTGATTCGCAGCCGCGGGCATCGCGTTCTCGTCATTGATGTCGGCACGTTGGAAGAACCCCGGCTGAAACCAGACGTCACGCGGGACGAAGTGGCCAGGGCCGCCGGTGTGGATCTGGCTACGCTTGTTGCCAAACGTGATCGCGGCGAGGCCGTGACGGCAATGTCGAAGGGCGCACCGGTGGTGCTGGCAAGGTTGGTCGAGGAGAAGAAGATTGATGGAGTCATCTCGCTCGGCGGCGGTGGCGGTACCGCGATTGCCACTGCTGCGATGCGCGCGTTGCCCATCGGCTTTCCAAAGTTGATGGTTTCAACTCTCGCCAGCGGCAACGTCGCTCCGTATGTCGGCGTGAAAGACATCGTCATGTTCCCGAGCATCGTGGACGTGGCCGGGTTGAACCGGATTTCGCGTCAATTGCTCACTCGTGCGGCTGGTGCGATTTGCGGCATGGTCGAGATGCCGGTGGCAGCCTCGACCGACAAACCTATTATTGTGGCCAGCCAGTTCGGGAACACCACGGCATGCATTGAGCACGCGCGGAAGATTCTCGAAGCCGCAGGTTACGAAGTCATCGTGTTCGCAGCCACGGGCACCGGTGGGCGTACAATGGAATCGCTCATTGAGACCGGCCTCGTTGCCGGTGTGTTGGACATCACGACGACGGAATGGGCTGATGAACTTGTGGGCGGAGTTTTGACTGCAGGCCCGACGCGACTCGAAGCCGCAGCGCGCCGTGGAGTGCCGGCAGTAATTTCCACCGGATGTCTGGACATGGTGAATTTTGGTGCGCCTGAAACCGTGCCTGCGAGGTTCGCTGGTCGGAAGTTTTACCACCACAATCCGCAGGTGACCTTGATGCGGACGACTGCTGACGAGTGCTCGAAGCTGGGCGGCATTCTCGCGGAGAAGCTAAATCTCTCCACTGGCCCGGTAACTGTGATGCTGCCTTTGCGTGGCGGCAGCGTGATCAGCGCACCGGGAGGGCCATTTCATGATCCGGACGCGGACAAGGCACTCTACACCAAGCTCAAGGCCGGATTGCGACAGGGCATCCCGGTGACGGAAATGGATTGCGCCATAAATGATCCCGCATTTGCTGCGGCTTGCGCGAAGGCACTGCTGCAGCAAATTGATTGCGCCAGGTGATTTGAATTGCAACAAACGCAAAGCTCCAGCCAATTGGCAGCTTGCAAAGCGACGGATAAAAGTGGATTGTCAATGAAATCATTGCGATCAGCGATAGTGTTTCGCAATCCTGAGCTGGATGGAATTTTATGAAAATGATTTGTGCCATGAATGAAAAGCTTTCGCATCAGCGTGGTGGCCTGCGCTCCAGTCAGGTCAATTCGCCCCGGGTATGCAGAACTGCCTTCACGCTCATTGAACTGCTGGTGGTCATTGCCATCATTGCCATTCTTGCTGGGATGCTGTTGCCTGCCTTGGGCAAGGCGAAACTCAAGGCCCAATCCATCAACTGCGTCAGCAATCAAAAACAGCTCTCTATTGCGTGGGTCATGTACTCAGGGGACAATAATGACAAGCTGGTGCCGAACTGGCCTGGCGATTCACGTTCTTGGATTGATGGCACGTCGGGCAGTGTTCATGACCTTCCCGGAGCGACCAATATTTTAGCGCTACAGAAAGGACTTTTGTTTCAGTACAACCCGAACATTGGAATCTACAAATGCCCTACCGCCAAGGGCGGGCCCGCGAATGGCCCGTCATATATGCGCACCGTTCAACTGGTGCGTCACTATTCATTGGAGGGTCGGATGGGCGGAGGTGATGCGAGCGACAGTTCAAAGTATGGTGCCCCTGATACGAGCTGGGTGTTGGGGACAAAATATCAGCAATACAAAAAACTGAATCAGGTGAAGTATCCTTCGCCGTCCGACGCCATGACATTTCTCGACGAAAGCCTGCTTTGCCTTGATGACGGCTACTTCGCAGTAAATGCCACGACACCGAACGAATGGCAGAATTCTCCAACAGCGCGCCACGGCAAGTCGGGTGTATTCGCATTTGCGGATGGGCATGCGGAGCGATGGAGTTGGCGGGTGGTCAACATTGAGCAGGATCTCTCCGTCGGCGTCAAACAATACGGCGTGGATACGACCGTGGATTTGAGGAGAGTTCAAGATGCCGTCTTCCGTCCTTAGCTAGCTCGTCGGGATGGCTTCATGAATTGTGTTGGGGAATCGGCGACAACTATCAAATCGCCATGATTCTGCCGGCTGAACCAGCCAGCTTGAGGGAAGTCGTTCGGTTCAAAAGGCTGTCCAAGTCATGCAGGTTGCTTCCGACTTCTTGTCGATTTACATCGGGTGAAAGCTCGACGATGAGTCATTGCTAAATTATTAGAAGTGCTTGACCCTCTATTCTGTTTTAGTTAGTCACTTAATAGTGACGTGTGAATGGAACATTTCACAGTTGCTGAAATGCCGGACACAAACCCCTTAAACGGCCATGAAAAAACTTCACCGCAGAAAGTTCCTCAAACGTTCCTTTACCGCATTCGCAGGTCTGGCTGTCGCGCCGACCATCATACCATCCTCGGCCTTGGGTCTCGGTGGTGCCGTGGCACCGAGCGAGCGCATCGTGCTGGGTGGAATTGGCATTGGTGGCAGGGGCAGGGATGATCTCCGCGCGATGCTGCCCGAGAAGGACGTGCAGTTTGTTGCTGTCTGTGATCCTCAAAAGTCGAGACGCGAGATAGTAAAGAAATTGGTGGACGAGCATTACGGCAACACCGACTGCAAACTCTACGCCGACATCCGTGAATTCCTTGCGGAGCGGACGGACATTGACGCGGTGTTGAGCGCGACGGGCGACCGCTGGCACGCGCTTGCGGCGATCTGGGCCATGCGCGCGGGCAAGGATATTTATTCCGAGAAACCATCTTCCATGACCATCGCCGAGGGTCGCGCTGTGCTGGAGACGGCAAAGCGTTACGGGCGGGTTTATCAAACCGGCACGCAGCGGTTGAGCGAGGCGAATCATGTTTATGCCATTGAGCTGGCCCGCAGCGGTCGGCTTGGACAAGTCCACACGGCATACGCACACATCGCGCCTTGGGACGCTGCCGAGATGCGGCATGACTGGTTGCCCGGCCAGCCAGAACCACCAGCGGAAGAAGCCAGTTGGGATCTCTGGCTCGGCCCCTGTCCATGGCGACCATACAATCCGGAATACACCCGCGGCGGCTGGCGTGGTCATTTTGATTTTCATACCAGTTGCATTGGTGAATGGGGCGCGCACACGTTTGCCCAATGCCAGGCGGGACTCGGGATGTTGCACACCGCACCTGTTCATTACGAATACGTCAAAAACATCAGTGGTGATGGCATGGTGACCCGCTTCGCAAACGGGACAAAAATGATCCTGTCCCGCGGTGACCAGTACTGGCACGGCTCCTGTGGCGAACGGTTCGTGGGC
>JABFSR010000222.1 GCA_013140495.1 Verrucomicrobiota bacterium | reverse complement strand
GTGTGAAGGTCCGCCACCATCCCATAATCCGCGACTTCAAAAATTGGCGACTCCGCATCCTTGTTGATGGCCACGATGACCTTTGAATCCTTCATGCCCGCCAGATGTTGAATCGCGCCGGAGATGCCGAGCGCGATGTAAAGATCGGGCGCAACCAGCTTCCCGGTCTGGCCGATTTGCAGCGAATTGGGAGTGATGCCGGAATCCACAAGCGCGCGGGACGAACCGACTGCCGCACCAAGCGCGTCCGCCAGTCCGCCCACCACCTGCTCGAACTCGCCAGAGTTCTTCAAGGCACGTCCACCCGAAACGACAATTCGCGCCTCGGTGGCATCTGGACGACCTGATACCTTTTGTTCGCGTGAAACGAATTCGATGTCATTTGGCAACGAGGCGGCGTCCACCGGGATGGCAACGAGCGGCGAAACCTCCTGGACTTGAGTAGCGGCAGCGAACGCGGAGGCGCGGACGGTTAGAACTTTCACCGGCCCGTCCAGTTTCACGGTTGCAACCGCGTTGCCTGCAAACATCACCCGCTTGAAAGTTAAGTCATCTCCGTCAGGCGAGACCTCCGTGACATCGCTCAGCATGCCGGCATCAAGCAACGCCGCAGAGCGTGGGAGAATATCCTTGGCGCGGGCAGATGCCGCAGCGACGATCATCGAAACGCCGCGTTGCCCGGCAACATCAGCGATGAAGCGCGCGTATTTGTCAGCCAGCGCCTCCGCAAGCACTGCGTGTTCTGCAACCAGAACATTCGCCGCCCCGAAGAACCTTAGCGCTTCGGCAATTCCTGTGACTCCCGCACCCACGACGAGTATTTCAAATGATCCGCCCGCTGCCGCGCAAACCTGCCGGGCGAACCCAACAGCAGCGAGCGTGGCATTTTTCAACTTACCCTGGTCAATTTCGGCGATGACAAGAATGTTCGGCATGGCAGTTCCCTATTTAGAACTAAATCACTTTGGCTTCGTTGCGCAGCTTGTCTATCAGCTCGTCCACGGTTTTCACACGCACGCCGGTCTGACGCTTGCGGGGTGTTTCGAGTTTCAGCACGCGGGTTCGCGACACTGCATCCACGCCGAGCGCGGCGGGCGTCAATTCCTCCACAGGCTTTTTCTTCGCCTTCATGATGCCCAGCGCAGTGACGTAGCGCGGTTCGTTGAGCCTCAGGTCAACGGTGACAACGGCCGGCAGCTTTACATTCACGGTCTCAAGCCCGGTATCCGTTTCGCGCTGGCAACGCGCCTTGGACTGGTTCTCGATCAACTCCAGTTTCGAGACGAACGTGGCCTGCCCTACGCCTAGTAATGCCGCGAGCATCTGGCCTGTCTGGTTGGAATCATCATCAATGGCCTGCTTGCCCGCCAGCACCAGATGTGGTTGTTCGCGCCGGTACACAGCCGCCAGGAGTTTCGCGATGGCCAATGGATCAAGCGCATTGCCGGCACGGACAAGAACTCCACGATCGGCGCCCATCGCCAGGCCACCGCGCAATTGTTCCATGCACTCCTCGCCCCCGATTGTGACCGCCACGATTTCACCCGCACCAATCTTTTCCTTGATGCGCAGCGCTTCCTCGATCGCGATGGCATCAAAGGGGTTGATGGAAAACTTTACGCCATCGGTTTCGATACCCGAACCATCGGGCCGGACGCGAATTTTCGTGTCAGAGTCAGGGACTCGCTTGAGCGGAACCAGAATTTTCATGACTTGGAAGTTGCGGGTCGTTTACGGCGCGTCTTTGCCGCAGACGCCCGCGATGGCGGAATGAACATCATCGTAGCGCTGCCGGTGGCCAGAAGCCGTCCATCCTCACGGCGGATCTCGCCGATGGAAACCGCAGTGCGCCGACCCGCGTGCCGGACTTCACCCGTGGCGGTCAACAAATCTCCCACCTTCGCCGTGCCGGTCATGTTCAGGCTTAACTGAATGGTGACCATGTCGTGGCCTTGTGGCAGGAAACTGGAAACCGCATAAGCCGTTACAACATCCATGATGGTGGCATACACCCCGCCGTGAACCGTACCGCCTTGTCTCAAGTGAAATCGCCGGATGACGACCTCCAGCGATGACTTGCCGTGGTCCGCCGAGAGGAGACGAGCGCGCAGATGTTCCAGAAACGGCTGCTCCTTGGGAAGCATGGGCATGCGAGGAACTGCGCTCATGACATGCCGCCTTCGTAAAGCGCTTCAAGTTCCTTCTGGAAATGCTTGAACACGGCGGCCCGCCGCACCTTCGATGTAGTGGTCAACTCTTCACGATCCAGACTCAGAGGGCGGTTCAGCAACACAATCTTTTTTACGCGCTCAGGCTGACTGACCGCGTTCATGATGTTGTCCACGCGTTTCTGAAACCAGGTGACGAGCCGGGGGTCGTTGATGACATCCCCTTCCGTCGGAGGTTCGGTGCCTGCGGCGTGTGCGGCCTCCGTGAGGCGTGCCATGTTCGGGACGAGCAAAGCAGTGACAAAATGCCGGCCATCGCCATACGTCACTGCCTGTTCCACAAACGGGTCAGAAAGCAGCAGCGCCTCAAGCCCGGCAGGCGAAATATTTTTGCCGCTGGAGGTGATGATCAGGTCCTTCTTTCTGCCGGTGATCTGGAGATGCCCGTCTCCATCAATCTTGCCGAGATCGCCGGTGTGCAACCAGCCGTCCACGATGGTTTCGGCGGTCGCCTCGGGATTACGCCAGTAACCTTGCATGAGATGCGGACCTTTCGTCAGCACCTCGCCATCCGGCGCAATACGAATCTCGATGCCGGGAACAGCGAGTCCAACAGTGCCGATTTTCCAGCCATCGCGCGGGTTGAAGGAAACGATGCTGGAAGTCTCGGTCATGCCGTAGCCCTCCCGGATCGGCACGCCTGCATCGCAGAGGCCCTGACCCACGGCGCGCGGCAAAGGCGCCCCGCCGCTGGTGAGGAAGTTGAGGCGGCTGCCGAAGATTTTCACGGCCTCACGGGCACGTTCCTCCACCGGGACCGCGGCGATCTGTAACCACGCCTTTTCAATCAGCCGCGGCACGGAAGTCAGATAATGTGGCTGAATCTCCGCAACGATATCCATCACCGTCAATGCCGACTCCGCCAGGGCGAGTGTCATTCCCATACGCGTCGTGGTGTAGTGGTCCACACAACGCGCGAAGACATGACCGTAGGGCAGCCAGCTTGCCATGATGTGTGTGGAGTTAAAATTCAGCACTTGCGCGACCGAGGCGGTCGTGAACAGGAATCCGCCATGCGTGAGGACGACGCCCTTGGGAACACCCGTCGTGCCGCTGGTGTAAATGATGGTGGCAAACGAATCTTCGTTCAGCGCTGACTCGCGGCGGCGGACTTCATTCATGGCTCGATCACCGCCATGAAAACCCGCCATCCGCACCGCATCCCAACTGTGCACCGGCACGCCAGGAACTGTATCAACAGGGTCGAAGGTCACGATCAACCGGAGATCCGGCAGTGAC
Organism: Verrucomicrobiota bacterium; assembly: GCA_013140495.1. Taxonomy (GTDB): domain Bacteria; phylum Verrucomicrobiota; class Verrucomicrobiia; order Limisphaerales; family JADLHS01; genus JADLHS01. The sequence goes on along the minus strand of JABFSR010000222.1, from coordinate 12,753 downwards.
GACAACACGGAGGCCACCTTGGCCAACTGGGCCGCGCCGCTGACAATCACCGCCCTCGCCCCGCTATGGTCTATCAGGTACTGAATCTGTGACGGTGAAGACGATGGATAGATTGGCACCGGCACCGCTCCAGCGGATAGAATCGCATGATCGGAGACAAGAAACTCAAAGCGATTTTCCGAGAGGACGGCCACCCTGTCACCCGGCTGGACTCCCAATTCAGCAAGCCCCGCCGCACCGCAGTCGGCTTCCCGACGGTACTCGGCCCAGGTGATATGACGCCACATGCCTGCCACCCTGAAGCGAAGCGCTGGCAACGGACCGAGCCGCTCGCAAGTGGCGCGGTGCATCGCGCAAAGGCTTGAGAAATTTGGGATGCTCATGGGAACTGTGCTGCTTTACTTCCGGCTTAGTTACAGTTCTCAAAAATCGTAGCCACACCCTGGCCCTGGCCGACACACATTGTGGCCAGTCCATACCGCGTACCCTCGTCACGCATGCGATAAAGGAGCGTCGTGGTGATACGTGCGCCGCTTCCTCCCAACGGATGGCCGATGGCAATCGCTCCACCGCGCGTGTTCACGCGCTTCTCATCGGTGCCCAAAAGCTTGAGCACTGAAAGAACCTGGACGGCAAATGCTTCGTTGATTTCCATCGAACCGATGTCGTCCAGTTTCAGTCCGGCACGATGAAGCGCCTTTTGAACTGCGGGGACCGGGCCGATGCCCATTTCACACGGCTCGACTCCCGCAATTGCCATCGCTTTGACACGCGCGAGCGGTTTGAAGCCCAATTCCTTGGCACGCCGATCTGACATGATGAGCAACGCTGCCGCACCCACATTCAGCGGCGAACTATTTCCAGCAGTGACGGAGCCGCCAGCCGGGTTAAACGCAGGCCGCAACTTGCCAAGTGATTCGAGCGAGGTATCAGGACGGATACATTGATCCATCGTTACAGTGCGCTTGCGTCCCTCGGAGTCTCGCGCCAGCACCGGCATGATTTCGTCACGAAATTTTCCTGTGGTATGAGCCGAGGCTGCGTTCTGGTGGCTGCGGAATGCGAACTCGTCCTGCTGCCGCCTGTTCACGCCATATTTCATGGCGAGGTATTCAGCAGTAAGCCCCATATGCATGATGCCCGAACTGTTGTTGCGGAAGAGTGCCGGCGAAGGGTTGTAATCCTTCGTCATCGGAACGTGATGCATGTGCTCAACGCCACCTGCAACCTGCACGTCCTCGCAGCCTGCCAGAATGCTCATGGCCGCGTTGTTGATGGCACAAAGACTTGAGGCGCAGTTGCGGTGGATCGTTTCGCCACCTGTCTGCACAGGCCAGCCTGCGATGAGCACCGCGTTTCGCGCGATGTCCACACCCTGCTCACCCTGTTGCTGCACGCAGCCCCACTTCACGTCCTCGACCAGGCGCGGTTCGAGGCCGGCGCGGTTGACCAGGGCGTTCAGCAATTGAGCCGACAAATCATCCGCGCGCACGTCACGGAAAAACCCATCTTCCGCCGATGCCTTGGCGACAGGGGTGCGAAGGGCATCTACAATCACAGCAGTTGTCATATTTTTCCTCCAGAAACAGTTTGAGAACGGGGTTGCGGAAAGAAACGCGCGCCGGTTTTGGCGGCGTCAACGAGCCTGGCCGGAGCCTTGAATCGTGCGCCCAAGGACTCCCACTTTGCGACTTTGGCAAGCAAGCTGGGTGCGCCTTCCGTATCGCACCAGCGCAACGGGCCACCACGGAATGCCGGGAATCCGCAGCCAAGAACCATCGCCATGTCCACGTCGCCCGCCTGACGTGCGATGTTCTCGTCAAGAGCACGCACAGCCTCCAAAGCCATGCAAAGAAAGAGGCGATCGGCAATGTCAGCGTCGGAAAGTTCCCGTGGATTTTGAACGCGTCCGGCAATCAAGCTCTGCATTTCCGGGTCGGCAACCGGCTTGCCCTTTTTGTCGTAAGCGCGGAAGCCTTTGCCGTTCTTCTTGCCCAATCGTCCGAGCTTGACGAGATCATCAAGCAACGGAGTGTTCACTGCGCGGTCCTTGTAGCCAGCCAGTAACACAGCCCCGGCGAACAACGCAGTATCAAGCCCCACCATGTCATGCAACGCGATTGGACCAACAGGCATGCCCCATTTCACTGCGGCCTTGTCAATGCGATCCATGTCCACGCCTTCACCAAGCATCACCAGCGCCTCGGTCATGTAGGGCATGAGGATGCGGTTGACGAGGAATCCGGGACAGTCGCGGACGACGATGGGTGTTTTGCCGATGCGCTTGGCGAGTGCCACGATTGTGGCGACGGTTTCGTCGCTGGTCTTTTCGCCACGCACCACCTCGACCAGATTCATCCGATCAACAGGTGAGAAGAAATGCATTCCGACAAGGCGCTCGGGAGCAGGCCAAGCTTGGGCCAGTCGCGTGATGGAGATTGTTGAAGTGTTCGTGGCGAGAATGGCGTCAGGACGAGCAACTCCCGCGAGCTCGCGGATGATTTTTGTCTTGAGAGCTTCATTCTCTGTGACGGCTTCAACGATGACGTCGCAGTCGTTGAACATTGTCCGCGATGTACCTGCATGAAGCTGCATGAGCATGTCAGCCAGGTCGGCAGGCTTCGCGCGACCGATGGCGATGCGATCCTCGACAACTTTGCGAGCGCGCTTCAAGCCGTCCGCCACCCGCGCATCGTCCACATCCACCATTGCAGCACGAACGCCTCGCCGTGCATGAGCAGTGGCAATACCTGCGCCCATGAGACCAGCGCCTAACACGCCGATGGATTTGACCTCGATTGGTTTGATCGAAGCGTCATCCACGCCGGTCTCGCGCTGGAGGCGCGTATTGGTGAAAAACTGGCCGATGAGATTGGCGGCGATGGGCGTGCCGAATACTTCCAATGAAGCTTCCCGTTCCACCTGGAGTCCTTCGTCAAGGGGACGGTTGATGCCATCGCGCATGGCTTTGAGGGCAATGAGCGGTGCAGGATACTGCCCTTTGGTCTTGCCCCGGACAGCACCTTCTGCGAGAGCAAATGCGAAGCGCGCCTGATCTTCACTCAAACCCAGCGGCTGCGAGCGACGCAGGCGGGATTCCTTCCACTCACCCGTACGGCGGGCTTCGGCAATCAAGTGCAATCCCTCTTCGACGAGGCGCTCCGCAGGAACAGCATCAAAAGCAAACCCAATCTCCACCGCCCGGCGCGCATCCATAGGTTCGCCGGACGTAATTATCTCGATGCTGGCATCAACGCCCACCAATCGAGGAAGCCGCTGTGTTCCACCCCAACCAGGAATGAGCCCAATCTTCACTTCAGGCAGTGCCACCTTGGTGCGCGGCCCTGCGACCACCAACCGGTAGTCCAGCGACAACACCAATTCAGTGCCACCGCCCATGCAAGCACCGTCAATTAACGCAACTGTTGGAAAAGGCAGTTTCTCCATCGCGCTGAACAATCTGTGGCCGCGCTCAATGGCCTGCGTCACCTCTTCACGGGTGGCAGTGGCCACAGCTGCGAGTTCATTCAGGTCAGCGCCCGCGATGAACTGGCCGGGCTTGCCGCTGGCAATGAGCAAACCAGTAATGTCCGTACGCTTTGCGAGGTCAGCCGCGTGGCGACCGAGTTCCTCCAGCGCGGCTGCGGAGAATGTGTTTACCCTCTGGCCGGGCACGTCGAATACGAGCTTCACCACGCCGTCTGTCAGCGGTTCAAGTTTGAAAAAATTGCTCATGAGATATTGGGTTGACCGGACAGTCATCGGCATGATGACGAATCCGGACGAAACAGTGTCGAGGGAGTTTGCAAAGTTCGTGCCAGCAACGCAACGCTTCCTTGGTGAAGCAGTTTGCCGCGAAATCTGGAAATTCATGCTGGAGGGCTCAATCGAGACTTGTGCAAGGAATGTAGCTTATGCTACATAAAATGTCCCAATGCGAAATCCGAACAAGCCACTTACCCCCGCCGAGCGCGCCCAGACGCGGCGGCTCGCCGAACTTTCACTTGCGAATCCGTTCCTGCCGCGCCGGGTCAAACTGGAGGCGGAAGTGCTGGGCGTACCAGAGCAGACGGGAACCGAATCCTGGAGTTTCACGTTCACACCCGCCGACAAACGCTCCCAGGCAACCGAAGACCTGCTCAAGCTCCTGACGTCACTGGTCGCACGCTGGCGTCAGCAATTCACTTCCATGTCCCGCGCACTGGATTCGGACGCGGAGTCCTATGTGCAGATGGTGCGGTTCTACCTGTTCCTGAAATTTCAGCGCGATTTCCATCAGGTAGCCGGCGAAGGCAGCGGCGAAAAGGTCACGCGGTCGGGACGGATGGATTTCTGGAAACCATTCCTTGAAGAGAGCACGCGTTGCCTGAGCCTGCCCGGACTGTCGCCGTTTGACGAGACGAATGCGGCGCACTTGTTCGCGATTCTGTTCCAAATCCGACGCGCGTTCGTACACATCTACAAACACATCGTGGGCCGCTCACCAGCCGCCTCCCGCCTGCGCGCAGCGACCTGGGAATCCATCTTCACGCACGATCTCGACCGCTACATCGCCTCGCGACACCGGCACACGGGTGACATTCCGACACTCATCACCGGACCATCGGGCAGCGGCAAGGAACTTGTCGCTCGCGCCATCGGATTGTCGCGCTACGTACCGTTCGGCCCCGGGGCGAGGGCATTCGTAGAGAACTACGCCGGGTCGTTCCACCCGGTCAATCTTTCCGCGTTAACCCCGACGCTGATTGAATCCGAGTTGTTTGGTCACCAACGCGGCGCATTCACCGGAGCCCTGGCCAACCACCAAGGCTGGCTGGAGCGATGTTCGCCGCACGGAACGGTATTCCTGGACGAGATCGGCGAGTTCGACGTGGCCGCACAGGTCAAGCTGTTGCGCGTCCTGCAAACCCGCGTGTTTCAGCGGGTCGGTGATTCCGCGACGCGCCGGTTCAGCGGCAAAATAATCGTTGCCACCAATCGCGACCTCGGCGCGGCCATCGCCATCCATAGGTTTCGCGCCGACCTCTACTACCGGCTCTGCGGGGATATTCTGGTGACACCCTCGTTGCACGAGCAACTGGCGGATTCGCCGGACGACCTCGCGTTGTGGGTGGAATATATCGGGCGACAGATGGGCGAGGAAGAACCGTCACCACTCGTTGCCGAAGTCGTGGCGTGGGTTGAAAAACATCTCGGCGCGGACTATGCCTGGCCTGGTAATTTCCGCGAACTTGAGCAATGCGTACGCAACATCTGGATCCGCAAAACCTATCGCCCCGTAGCGGGTGCGACCGCACCAACGCTATCACCAGAGGACACCTGGCTTAATGCCGTGCGCGAAGGAAAGCTGACCGCCGAGGAACTGTTGCAAGGTTACTGCACCCGGGTTTATTCAAAGACAGAGAATTACCGCACAGCCGCGCGCACCCTGAACCTGGATTGGCGAACGGTCCGATTGAACGTGGAAAAAGCTGGAAGCCGCATCGAAGCTCCCTTGAAGCGCCAATAGCCACCTTCCTGCAACAAGCCTTATTTCACTGGATGGGGGCGGTGGATCGTTCCATGAACCACACGGTATCGTTCGGGGCGGGCAGGGACCAGGCTCTAATGTTGTTTTTGGTCACGGGCACCAACGTGCCCTTGTCCTTCCACTTATGAATCTCAGCGTGGCCGTCGGCAAAACCAAGCCCGCAGGCCCCGTTATGATAACTTCCCACCAAATCTCCCCAGCCACCCCCGCCTGGCCAGCCATCTGTCAGCCAGGCGTCGTTGATGCTGTCGGGATGTTCATCCACAAACACCCACACACCGGATGGTGGAGGCCGTTTGATGTCGGATAGTTTCAGGTAGATGTAACAGGGAGGATTCTGATTCTTACCATAGTCCAGGGAGGTTACCCCAATAAAGGAGTTCATGGAAACGCTCCGGACACGGGGCATCTTGAGGCCGTTCATTACGCAGTCATAAACGTCCGCAGGACACTTGTAGATGCCAATGTTTTTAGTATATGATCCAATTTTTGCGTTTTTCAGGTGGAGAATGTTTGTATTGTCCCGCGTGTTGGGATTGAAATCCAACCAACCGTCCACCCAGCCTCCCTTGCTGTTGCTCCCGCTCGTGTTGGGCGGCACCTTGTCCTGGTTATCGTCTGCGTACATGATCCAAGCCAGGGTCAGTTGCTTTTCGTTGTTCATGCACAGGATGGCTTGGGCCTTTATTTTTGCCTTGGACAGGGCGGGCAGGAGCATGGCCGCCAGAATCGCTATGATGGCAATTACCACCAACAGTTCGATCAGCGTGAAGGCTCTTCTGCACTCAACTATTTTGTTTATCGGATGAAGTGACTTTATTTTCAACGTCGTTTTCATGTGTTCCACTTTCTTTCCAAGCGACCCGGCTTGTTCCAAGGAAATCTCCCGAAGGCTCACGAACAATTCAAGCTGAACCAACCTGAAGAATGGTACACCCAAGTTGTTAATTTCTGCAAGTGACCATTCCAAGAAAAGCGGGCAGCACTTGAATGCTGCCCGCTTTGTTCCACTCGCGTTACCGCGAGGGTTTGTGACGGGGCGCGGCACTTGCCGCGTCCCGCTCTTGATTCAGCTTACCGAGCCAGGCGGACGTATAGCGGTCCCGATCCAGCAGGGATCGTCACGGGCGTCGTTACATTCCCTGCCGTCGCATTTGCCCACGAGGCGGAGGTCAGCGATGACCTCGTTTGCACGGTGAACAACCCATGATCAGGATTCCACGAGATGTTCAGGTTGCTGCCCGTCTTGGTCATGGTCGCAGTCGGACGCGGTGCCGCCACAGGTGCCGGATGGCTGATCACCGTATAGGCCGTCGTCTCGGGCGCAGTGTTACCACCCAGAGCCGGGTCGTTGACATTATTAAGGGTCATCTTCGCGGCTATGCAAATCTCCCGCGTGGTCATGGCCACAGTCGGACCTGCTCCCGTGATGAAGTCACCAATGGGGCTCAAAATGCCATCCGGATCATAGTTCACAAACGGGAAGAACGAATGGGTCAGATACGAGAAGTTCGCCCCGTCGAAGCTCAACACGCGAGCCGCAATCTGATTGGCGAAGTCCACGGTGGGCTTGTGTATGTAGGCCACGCAGAGACGATCCAATGCATCGACAGCCACCGCCGTGCGATCAATGGTGAACCCGACCGCCTGGTCATCAACCCTCGCCTTGCCGACGAATGCCTGTGTGTTCGCATCCCATGCGGCCACCCAAATTTGACCACCAGACGGCCCCGCAATGTAAACGTAGTGACTGCGGATGTCTGACGCAGTGCGCGTTCCATCACCACGGCCAGTGTCGAATGTCAACCCGGACGATGTATTGTGATTCACGGAACCCAGAAGTGTGCCCGCATTGTCGTAGAAGTAGATGAGACCTCCCGCAGGACGAACGGCAAAACCGCCCTTGAAAGCGGCCACGTTGTCCCATTGGTCGCCCAAACTTACCAAGGTGGCTGACTTCACCTCGGTACCCGACGGTGTAATGATCGAGAAGCTCGAGAGTTCTCCATCCGGATCCAGGTAGCCGGTGCGATCATCGCTGACCACCACCATGTTTCCGTTGTCCAGGACAACTGGCCGTCCACCCGTCCGCGACACCTGAGTTTGTGTCACCGGTGCGATGGCGGTGACGAAGTTGCCGTAGAGAGGATCAATCGCCTTGCTGATCGGTGTCTGGGTCAGAGTCGCCGTATCGAGCGAGTGGGTCTGAACCGTTACATACGCGTTGGCACCCAGGTAAGAGGGGTTGTTGCCCCAACGAGCAGGTGATTGAAACGACGGATGCTGGCCCAAGGATGATTCCCCTGCGGTGATGAAATTCGCGGCCCCAAAGCGCTTGTCGCCCGCGACACGTTGCGGGTTGCCGTTCTGACGGCGATAGTTCACAGGCCCACGGTAGGGAGCGCCTGCATCGGTGTAGAAATGTTCACCGATCTTGGCTGCGCCACCCGCAGCGGGTTGAAATGCGACGGCAAAACGCTGGAATGGAGCGGGCGCATCAATTGTTGCGCCTGCCGGAGGGTTCTGATCATCCGCAAACGTGTTGAAGCCGACGAGGAAGGTGCTGTCTCCCAACACATCAATGTAAGGCTCCCAATTCCCCAACGTAGCCGTCTGCTGCGCGAGATTCACAAACCCGTTGGTCGCATAGCTGCCGGTGCCGTTATACCACAAGGCCACGTCGTTCACCACGTGCGTCAACCCCACCGAGGAAGCTCCACCAGGAAGGACGTTGACAGGTGTCGAGAAGTTGCTCGTGTGTACCCGACCTTTGGTTGTGCCAGCCGGATCAGCAGAGTAATTGACTGTAACCGTCACGGCACCCAAGCCAAAATCCAACCCAGATGCATTCACGCTGAAACTCCCTGTGTTCGGCACAGCAATCGTCCCCACATACTTCTTCCCTTGCGAAAAGCCGTTAAACGAACTGTCGGGGTTTTGCATCTCCGACCAAGCGAGTGTTTTGCCGTTCTCCCAACCTTCCGGGTCTAGTTGGTAAACATCAATTGTGATGTTTGTGTAAATGCCAATGCCCGGAGCAAATGTCCCACTCAACGTCGGATAGGTATTCGTCGCCGCAAGAGTCGGTATGATCCCGTTTGGTGAAGCCACATCCATGTAGGGTGCCGAGTAATTTGTGAAACCCGTCAACCTGCCACCGGTACCGTCAGCCCAACTATACGGAGGATTGTTAATCCCAATAAACGAGTTTCCGCGCAAAGATAAACGTGTGCCAGTGCTGAGGTTGCCAAAAATGGACATTGCACCCAAGGCTGGATCTCCAAAAGGATGGTTCATCGAAATTAAGTTGCCCTCAATGGTATCGCTGATCCCATTGAGGTCAGAGCCAAACTGCACGGTCGCCGTGCTGTTGAAGCCGTCGAATACCTTTATGGAGTTCGTAAAGCGTGTCACGCCGTCAACTCCAACACCGATATAGTTGCCTGCAATTACGATGTTGGTGCGCGGTGCGCCGCCGCTGTACCACTCGAACAGGCGGCTGTCGTTTGCGAACGTAACGCCACCAAAAATATTGCGTTCTTCCGCGTCGTTGAGGCCGTCGCCGTCGGTTCCGACAAGCAGCGAGTGGTGGAAATTACCCCCGAACTCCATAAACGCTTCGAGCGTGTGATCTGGCCCACTGCCAGTGCCATCAGCAATAAAATCTTGAAGACCATTCGGGTAAACATTGATGAAGTTGCCGCAGATCCGGTAGTTGTTGCCCTCCAAGATCACTGGGATATGCATTGCCATGATGATGTTGAATTGAGCTCGTGCCGCCGCCGAGTCAGCCGGCCCGGCTTTGACGCCTACGACTGTCCCGTTGATGGGGCCGGGGCCAAACCCCGTAACCGCATCCTTGAAGCGGGCGATTGTCGTTCCGTCCAAATCCAGCCCAATTCGGCACCCTGCCACATGCCCGCCATGCGCAGCATCGGCTCCGTTGAAAGCAAACGATACAGCGTAGGGGGAAGGTGATATCTCTGGCCCGCCCGGTCCGAGGAGACAAATGCCTTTGACAGTAAAGTTTGTGGAGCCGTACAGGAATAAGACGGCTGATTCGCCCGTGCCGTAGCCTGGAATGTCCAAAACAGTCAACTCACCATTTGTGGCGGTCAGAACGATTTTGATGTTCGCGTTATTCGCTGCAAGGATTGGGTTGGTATTGGGCGAAGACCCCGGCTGGGTGTAGCCGTCAATAGTAACGTTGTGTTTGTTCGTGATGGCAGGATAACCGCCCACCGGTGACACCAGATAGTGCGGCCCAGCGCCTGGAATATTGAATCGTATGGTGTCGCCATCCGCCAGCAGATTGATGGCAGTGACTAGGTTGGTTTGGCCGGCACCGAAATTGGTGTTGTCGGCTGTGTTCACTGTGATGGTTGCCGCATTCAGTGAGGCGGCCATTGCTGTCATGGCTACAAGCGCCAGACGTATGATACTATTTTTCATATCAATCATTGTTACTTGGTTGGATTTGAGTTTTGAGACGGGTTCATGCTTTCACAATTGAAAAACAAACTCAAGAATTTTTTTCTAATTTTATTCGCTCTTGTAGCGCGTGAAAAGCCTCGGGTGTCAGGCCTCGAATTTCTCTCCACTCTCATCATCCGTATTTTACTCTTCACGGCAGCAACTCCGCCAGAATCGTGAAGTCTTCAAGATGTCTATTGCACCGGCAATTTGAGCTGTTCCATGCGTTTGCGCGCGCGATCAAGAATCTGCGGGGACTTGGCCGACTTCAGCACCTGGTTCAAAGCCGATCCGATGTCAGCAGCGTGTTTGGCGTCGAGCTTCTCCGCGATCTTAACGGCCACGGCCCCCGCTTCTTCGATCACCGATGAATCCGTCAGATGCGGTGCCACCAACTGGAGTGATTCCACTGAAATCACGTCGCCGAACCCGGCAAGGACGAGCATTTTTTCCGGTGTGCCGTCCGCCAGCGAAGCGACCTCAGATAACCGCTTGAGTTTATCGCCGCCTGAAATTTCCGACTCACGAACCATCCGCACATAGCCCCGAAATGCAGCTTCGCGATCTGCATTATTGGCCTTGGCACGGACTATCTGCAACAAATCGGGCGCGGCAGCAAGATCCGGCCAGGCGGACAAGGAATTCAAGGCAGCGGTGTGAACTTCCTGATTCGAGTCTGTCAACGCGGCCCGCACCGCCGCCAAAGACCTCTCGCCACCCAGCGCGCCCAAAACGGCAAGCAATGCTCCCTTTTGCGCGGGTGTCGCCGGAGAAAGTGCGTCAACAATTTGCGCGGTGGCCGACGAAGGCGTACCGGCCCGATTGCAGATGCTGGTGAGCGCCTCCGCCAATACATCGAGTTCCTGAGGGTTGGTTGATTGCAACAGAATACGGATCAAGGATGACACCTCGGCCGGAGACCCCAGTTTTCCCACCCGTTGAATTGCGCTTGATCTCACGGTGGCATTGGCGTCGGTGGCAGCGATCAACAGTTCAGGCATTGCCACGGTCATCCTGCGCCGACCCACCAGATCAATGCCGATAAGACGCTGAGAAGCCACCGGGTTTTTGAGAAACTTGAGCACCGCTCCATCAGCTTCCGTTCCCAAAATCCCCGCGAGTCCATCCTGGGCCGCCTGCGAGATTTCCCGCTCTGAATCCTGCACCAGTTCGACCAGAATCTTCACAGAGAGCGAGTGCCCGATTGCTGCCACGGCGTGGATTGCCCCTAGGCGAACAACCTTCGGCCCTTGATTTGCCTGAGAGTACAGCGCCGGAAGCGCCTTTATGTCACCACGGCTGCCGAGCGCCTGGATAACGACGATTTTGTTTTCAGGCCAGAGCTGAGGCAGCCTGGTGGTGAGAACCTTCGTGACTTCCGGACCTGGAATTTCCAGCGATGCGCGGACGGCAGCGGCGAACAAAGGCGCATCGGTCGTAGCCAGCGATTCCTTGAGCAGACCAAGATTCTTCTTCCCACGGACAACTATTGCGCCGCGCAATGCCCCAGCCCGCACTTGATTCGGAACATCCGTGAGTCCGCGAAGCCGATCGTAAATCGCGATGGCATTTCTTGTTTTGTTTTTGGCAGCCAGAGTTTCGGCGCAACGGAACAAACCATCACAAAATGCCAGCCGGTTTGCCGGTGCGGTTTTTGGGAACGCCTTCTCAATGGCCTGTGCCGCATCAACGGTCCCGATTTCACCAAGCGCGAGAGCAACAGCCTGCGCGATTTTTGGATCGGAATCACCCAGCAGCGGTGACAAAGGTTTCACAGCACTGGAATCCTTGCGCACACCCAGGCTTCCAATGACGCCGATGAGTTGAAGTCCATGAAGCCTGGCCAGTTCACCACGCAATGCCGGATTGACGCCGTCGCCCGGAATTGTTTCCAACGCGTAACGGGCCATGTGGTTGAGTTCCTCGTTCGCAAGCAGGCCAACCAGCACAGGCACGGCCTTGCTGTCGCCAACGACCGCAAGTTCGCGGCAGGCGTCGGCTTTCTCCTTACGGCCAGCGTCAGACTGGAGAATCTGGATGAGTTTGTCTGAGGACTGCGTGACGAGCGGGGTGGGTTGTGTAGTCGAATCGGCCGCCCGGATTCCAACTGCGGCGCACAACAACGCGGCGATCAAAAGTAGGCTCTTGGTTTTCATGTGAGTGAAGCAGGTTGAGCGTTGGTCAAATAATAAATGGCGCACGCATTGCGCGGGAACGGAGCTTGTTGGCCTCGGCGTCACCGACGAATTCTTCCTTCACCGGGTCATAGGTCAGATCGCGCTTGAGCCACATGCAGATATTGGCGGCGTGAACGGCGCTCATGGAACGGTGCATCACTTCCGCGTTGGCGACTGGAAGTTGACGGGATTTTACGCAATCGAGAAAATTGCGCGTGTGGCTCAGAGCCCTTTGCGTCCGGGTCTGGTATTCATGGATCACCTTGTCGAAGTCAGCCAGCAGCACCGGCGCGGACGCTTCGGTCTTTCGATAGCCATCTGCAGCACCAGCCCAACCTTCGCTGCCCACGAACCGTTCGCCACAGGAGCCGTGCCAGTACTGGTCACCGCGGGACAGGATCATTTTTGTCCCGTTTGCAAAGCGGGTCACCATTCCATCACCACTGATGTTCTTGACGTATTCGTAATGAACCGGCGCGGTGTGCAACATCCCGAGTCCCGCCTGGCATTGGGCAAACGTGTGCGCGCCCCACTCACCAATGCAACTGGTGTGAAAATCAAAATGACCACGCC
>JABFSR010000055.1 GCA_013140495.1 Verrucomicrobiota bacterium | reverse complement strand
TCGGAGTGGTCGGCTTCTTCACGATGCTCGTCATGGGTGTGAGCTACAAGCTCGTGCCGATGTTCACACTTGGCGACATTCAAAGTCGGCAGCGTGCGGTGGCAAGCGTGGTATTGCTCAACGTCGGATTGCTTGGCTCGGCCATCTCAATTTTGCTGCGCAGTCCGTGGAAGTTTGCGTTTGCGCTGGTCATCGTGATTGCACTTGCGGTTTACGGCTGGGAACTCGCAGCCATCGTGCGCACCCGCAAACGCGCAACCCTCGACTGGGGCGTGAGAAGTTTTCTCACGGCGTTGGTGATGCTTGCTCCACTCTCGTTGCTGGCCACCGTGTTGTCGTGGCCGGGATTGGCGCTGAACGAATTCACCGGACAGCTTGAGAATCTCTACGGCTTCCTCGGCCTCATCGGCTTCGTGACGTTCGCCATCGTCGGGATGCTGCACAAGATCATCCCGTTCCTCGTGTGGTTTCACAGCTACAGCCCGCATGTAGGACGCGCGCAAGTGCCGGCGCTGGCGGATTTGTATTCCGAGTGGCTGCAGGTGGTGGGCTTTTGGACGTGGCAAACAGGTTTGGCGGTGGTGAGCGCGGGTATTGTTTTACAAAACGGAGTGGCCGTTCGCAGTGGCGCAATCCTGCTGGCGGCGAGCCTGGCGTTGTTTGCCGTGAACGTCGGAAAGATGTTGTCGCACGTTTTCCGCCCAGTGTTGAAACCATTTCCGTCGCCCGTGAAGAAATAATTTATGACCAAAACCATCCTCAACGAAGCCACCGCGCTGGAAACCTTGCGGCAGGTGATTGATCCGGAGATCGGCTGCAACATCGTGGACCTCGGTCTGATTTACAACGTGGCCATCACCGGCGGCAGCGTGCGCGTGACGATGACCCTCACCACGCCGGGCTGCCCGATGGGCGAGAGCATCGCCGCCGGAGTGCAGCACGCGCTGCTCTCGTTGGAAGGCGTGACCGATGCCGAAGTCGAAGTGGTGTGGGATCCGCCCTGGCATCCCGCGATGATGACTGACTTGGGCCGTGCCGCGACCGGCGTGCGAATTTCTTAACCGCAACAAAAACTAAAAAGCAAAACATGAACACAACAACCCCCACTGAAACCCTCATCGGCCCGGATCGCGTCATGGACGTGCGTCCGATTCCTTGCTCCGTCAAACACGGCCTCATCATCCGCACCTGGCTCGGACTGGCCGTCGGCGAGCATTTCATCCTGCTAAACGATCACGATCCCGTGCCGCTCTACTACCAGTTCGCCGCGCAATGGGGCGGGTCGTTCACCTGGGAACATCTGATCAAAGGGCCCAGCGAGTTTCGTGTGAAGATCACCAAGCTGAAAGCGACGGCGGATGCCGCTCAACCCGCCGGAGCCACATTCGGTTCTTGCGGCCATCACTGAGGCGCGAGCAGAATGTTTGAACCCTTAATCAACTGACCCATCGAGACATTTACGAGACGGGCACGAACCTGAAAGGCTTGTTGCCGATTAAAATGCCACCGCTGAATAAATTCAAACGCTTCGACGTGCGCGGGCTGTTGCGCCAGGGCATCGAGCCGTTCCCGGAGATTTTGGCGAAGGTGCAGACGCTTGGTGCGGACGACGGTTTGATTGTCGTCGCGCCGTTTCTGCCGTCGCCATTGGTGGAGCGGTTGGCTGGCGAAGGCTTTGCTTCCAAAGTTGAACGCGGGCAGGGCGCGGACTGGTTGGTTTATTTTTGGCGCGAGGCCGCGTGACTGATGCGAATAACCTCCGTGCTGGCGCGTGAGCATTTCCCGAGTGTTGGAGTTCAAGCTTTAGCTTGTTCCGGCGCTCCAACCGGCGGGGGAACAAGCTAAAGCTTGAACTCCAACTTTGATTGAATCTCCGCCGGGGCCGCAGCCCTGTGCAAGACTCCATCCGTCAAAATCCGGCAGCGCAAACCCGCGCGTCCCTTGAGCCATTCCTCCGCGTCCGGGCCAAGCGCGGCGTTCATCCAGTGACACGGCTTGCTTTCCTCCACGCCCGCGAACCGCACGCCCTGCATCTCGAACTCCTCGCCGATGAGCGCGTGCAAATCTGCCCCGCGCACAAAGGCGTTGCGGCGCGTGGCTTGGGGTTGGGCGTCAGGCAGGTTTAACTCCCGGCGCAGTGCGTCGAACACTTCCATCGCGAAGAATGTGATCTGGCCTTTGTAGTTTTCCTTGAAGTCGAAGAACCGGTCACCGCGAATGCCGCGCCCGGCCACACACTCGATTTCTTCGAGGGCGACAATGGGACTCTGCCCGGCAGGCTGGCCGTTGTGGCCGAAGAAATTGTGGCCGGGAGAAATGAAAAGATGTTCGACGCGCATCATGGCATCGTCATTTGCAATGCTGTCGCCGCTTCATACGTCTCTAGGCAGCGTCCGCACAAGCCCTGCTCCGGCGTCCACGCGGCAAAATCCGCCACGATGCGCGTCGTGATTCCCGGCAACAACGCTTCGGTGTCCGCCCAGGTGAACGTGGGGAAATCGCAGAGCGGACAGGATGCACCGGGCGCAGGCCGATGCGCCTCGCGCAAGCCGCGCGGATCGGCGATGAGCGCGAGAAGCTCCGCGTGACGCGGCGAGCGGGTTTGCCAAAGGATGTCAAATGTTTCAGCCTGCTTTTCCTCCGGCCAGAACGAGTAGCCGCGCGAAAAGGCGGCGGCGTGTTGCGCGCGCGCGGCCATCGGTGTGTAGCCGTCGGCTGCGAGGCGACCGTCAATCGTGATGTCCCAAAGCAGGCGGTAGCGCTCGCGGGCGAGGCGTTGCTGCGCGCCGTTCAAGCCGGGCAGGTCCAGCGTGGGCGCGTAGCCAAATGCCGGATCAAGCATGTCGCTCAAGTGCGTGAACTCGTGGCGCACGTAATCCCGCAAGGCGGCATCTCGCTCGAAAGATTCCGGGCGCAGGGCGAGGATGGCACTGCGCTGATTGGTTTCATTGACGTAAAGCTCCGCGCCCTCGTCGTTCTTGCCGCGCGTCTTGCGGACGGCGAGCACGCTCAACTTCTCCGGCAGCAGCGGAAATTCTTTCAGCAAGTCCGTGATGAGTTTCTCCAGTCCCCATTCGCGAAACCAGTCGAGGTGCAGTTTGAAGAACGCCGTGTTGCGTTCGTCGGGGTCGAGGATGCTGTAGAGTTTCTCACGCTCGCGCTGGAAGCGGGCGATTTGCAGCGACGGCACGCCTTTGCGCCGTCCGCTTGCGCACAGGAACGCGGCGGCTTCGATGAAATCCTCGTCGTAGCGGAGTTGCATATTAGGAATGACGAATAGTTTTTGGACTGCGATGGCAGAGCGCAGCGGCGACACCGCTTTCGGGCGGACGGTGATTCTCGAATCTACAATCCGCTTCGTGCGTGCGAAAGCGGCGTGGCGCTTCGCTTCCCGCCGCAGTCCAAGAAGCCGTCTGTGAATCCGAAGCGATTAAACACATAGTCACGTTGCTGCGAGAGCCCCGGGCGGCAAATTGTTGATGCCGCAGGAGTCACAGGCGCGGTCCGCCGCTTCATCCACGGGGCGGAGCGACAATTCTTCGCTGCCGGGATTCACGCCGAAGCGGATGCACTCGGACTCGATGAAGGCGCGCGTGAACTCGCCGAGCGCGCGGAGCGTTGGCTCGTTCGTCGCTGCGGTGAGACGGCGTGTGAAAGCGGGTGTCCAGCGACCGAGATGTTCGCGCAGGAATTTCTTCTGCGCGTCGCGGCATTGCGCGAGTTGGTCGGCGTCGAGTTGATGCTCGTGCGCGTAAGCTTCCTTGGCGGCGAGCACGCACATGAATTCAAGTTCGAGGCAGAGATGATCCTGGCGTTCGCCCGCATCGGTGGTGACTTCCAGGCCGAACGCGCGGTAGAACGCGGCGAGATCAGCAAGGCGGTGCGGTTGGAACAGCGGGTCGGCCTTGATGTCGCCGTATTCGATTTCGTTCAGTGGACAAGAGCCGCGCGCCGCGTGGCCGAAGGCGGCGAGATAGGCGTTGAGGAATGAGTCGAATCCACCGGGTTGGAGTGCATTGATCAACGCTTCCGCGCTGGCGAGAAGTGATTGGCCGGCAAAAACGTTGGCGGCGCGGAGCGAATTGATTGTCTGCGCCTGCGTCAGCCACCGCCACGTTTGCGGCATCGGGTCTTCGTAGGCTTTCGCGAGGAAGCGATGGATGAACGAACGCGCAACGGCGAGGTCAATGGCGGTCTGCAGCGGAGCGCCGGTCTCCGATCCGGCGTGTTGCTTCATCTCCTCGAAACACGCCGGCTCGGAAAGTGGCGCTCCATCGGCGCGATAGTTCCCGAACACCGAGCGCTTCGACGTGTCGGTGGTGCGAGCGGCCCATTCGCCGCGCTGGGCGGATTCAGATTGAGTTTGCATGTTTGTCCGGGCGGATGTGGAGTGGTTCTTCCACGGTGGTTTCGATGATCTTCGTGCCGTCCTTCGCGTAGCCGATGACGGTGTCGTTATACATGACGAACTTTTTGCCGCGCACTTCGGTCTCGAACACTTTCGGGCCTTCCTTGATTTCGTAGCGATGGCAGATGCGCTGGTCTTTGCCGAAGAGTTGCAACAC
Organism: Verrucomicrobiota bacterium; assembly: GCA_013140495.1. GTDB lineage: Bacteria > Verrucomicrobiota > Verrucomicrobiia > Limisphaerales > JADLHS01 > JADLHS01. The sequence continues at coordinate 11,688 of JABFSR010000055.1, read as the reverse complement.
GGCGAGCAGTTCGCGGTCGGGCGCGGAATACTTTTCGATGGCGGCATCCACGCCCGGGCCGAACATCTGATGCAGATACGGCCGCGACACCCAGCGGGGCGGGATGTAATAGCCGTTCGGCTCAGTGCCGAATTGCGGATACAGCGGCAACGCGACTTTCGCGACGTGGATGAGGTAATAGAGCGGATTGTTGCGCGCTTCCTTCCATGTGCCGTCCTTGTTCAACTCAACAAGTCCCTGCAAACGGATGTGACCAATGCACGAGGACATGCAGCGCGTTTGCATCGGCAGACCGTGACTCGCCTGATCCTTGCCTTCGACGCGCGGGTAGCAGCCGATGCACTTCTCCGTCGTGCGCGTCGTGCCACGATAATACGTCTTCTTGTAGGGGCAGGCTTCCATGCACTTGCGGTAGCCGCGGCAACGTTCTTGATCCACGAGCACAATGCCGTCCTCGGGGCGTTTGTAGATGGCGTTGCGCGGACAGGCAGCGAGACAGGCGGGATAGGAGCAATGATTGCAGATGCGCGCGAGGTAGAAGAACCACGTCTTGTGTTCGGGCAAGAGTTCGCCGCCCTTGAAGTATTGACCCTTCACGCCCTTCTCGTTGCCGACCGGGTGATCTTCGTAACGGTTCGGCGCGGACCATTCGTCGTCGGTGGGCAGATAACCGAGAGCGCGATTCGCGCCTTCCGGGCCGATGAAAGTTTTCGCCGCTTCAAAAACCGTCTTGCCGTTGAACTTGCCGTAGGGCGCTTTGAGGTCCTGCACTTTGCCGCCCCAATTCTGACCGCCGGGATTCGCCTGCTCCAAGAGGTCGAGCGTCTTCACGTCCCAATGATGCGGGTAGCCGCCGTAGGGTTTGGTCTCGACGTTGTTCCACCACATGTATTCCTGGCCCTTGGAAAAGGTCCATGTGGATTTGCAAGCCATCGTGCAAGTCTGGCAGCCGATGCAGCGGTTGATGTTGAAGATGAAAGCGAACTGCTGGTCGGGATACGCCGCTTCGTAGGGGTATTCCATCTCGCGACCGAGTTGCCAGTTGAGGACGTTGCTCATGATTGGTTAAGTAGTTAAATGGTGGCGGCGGTCACACGTTTAGTTTTGGGATGGGTGAACCCATCGGGTCGGTGAGGGTTTCGTCCATCTCGGTCGTAGCAGCCGAGGTAACGAGGCTCTGATCAATTGCAGAGTGGGAAGTGGGGAGCGCGGAACTACAACTGCACCCGTGCCCGCAGGATGAATGGCGCTCCCCCTCACCCTGACCCTCTCCCCCTCCGAGGGGGAGAGGGAACAGTAATGAGCGCGTCTCTGAAATCTCCAAGCCGTTCATGCTTTCCACCGTCGCAGGTTCGCGGTTTGACGGAGAACAATTCTCCCTCTCCCCTTCGGAAGGGGAGAGGGCCGGGGTGAGGGGATTTCCCTCCGGCCACGTCACAACTTTGCCCCAGCGCGCAAACACGTCGCCGATCAAATCGCGGATGAACGGCTCGCCGCGTTTCTCGAACGCCATGTGCGGGCCGAGATATTGCGGGTTGCGAAACAGCGCGAGCACCTGCTTGTGGTTGTAACCCATCCGCATGAACTCCTCGGTGAAACATTCGGCCATGTCATTGGTCGTATCCTCGTGCGATAGGAACGCCATGCCGTTCAGTTCAAACGGGTCTTCAAAATCGAATTCGTCTTTGGGCATAATTTCTTTCCCCGTAGCAGCCGACGTGAGGAGGCTCTGACTTTTCTGCCGCGAAGGAGAAATGAGCCTCCTTACGTCGGCTGCTACGAAATGTTTTCATTCAAACGTCGCTCCGCTGCCTTCGCCCTTGCCGCTGAATTCACCCGCGATGTATTTCTTCATCGGCTTGCCCTCGGCGTCCGGCGACATGCCGTTCAAGCCTGGCTTCCACGGGCCTTTGCCGCCAAGGCCGCCGTCTTCCGCTTTCGTGATGCGGATCAGACATTCCTTCGGCACGGTGTTGACGGCGTGATTATCCGCCTCGCCGCCGAAGAGGAAACTCATGAAAGCTTTCGATTTGTGGAACAACGTGTCGGTCTGGTGCATCGGCATGTGCCAGTTGCGTGTGACCGATTGCTGCGAGCCGAAGCGGAAGTTCGAGATGTAGCCTTCCTCGGTGAGCGAAAGTCCGTCGGGCCGGGTCTGTTGCGCCTTCACCGTTTTCTCCGTGGCGATGAACGAACCGTGTTTCATCATCACGACGTTGTAAGGATACGCGGCGTTGAAGGTGAGGCGCAGCATGAGGCGGCTTACTTTGTAGAACGGATCACTCGGGGTTGCGCCGAGATACGGACGGTCGGCGGGGTTGGCGTCCACATAAACGTAATCGCCATCAGCAATGCCGAGGTCGCGCGCAGCCTGCGGGTTCATGTGAATCTGATGCTCACCCACGTTCGGCAGGCGTTTGTCCACGCGATACGGGTCGCCGAAGTTCGAGTTCCAGATGAGATGCCAGTCCACGTTCGCCCACGACGAGTGGACGCTGTGACGCGACTTTGGCGTGAGGCAATAGAACTGAAAACCTTTTTCCCAGAGAAAGTTTTTCGAGTTCTTGGTGTCCGCCCAACTCATCTTCACGTTGCGCACGGTGCGCTCGTCCCAATGTTCCGCGTCCAGCGGGATGCCGTAATCGTTCGGGCGCACGAGCGGATTCGAACTAACGATGACGTTCGGCAGATAGGGCGTCGCCTCCGGCCCTTCGCGGTGAACGATGAAATTCTCGCCGCAGGAAATCGCCGTCGGGTCGTCACTGTAAGAATGCAGCCGACCGGTGTCGGTGTAGAACGGATAGTTGTCGTGGATTTGTTCGTAGAACGGGATGCGCGGATACGAGCGGAAGAGCATCAGCGCGCCGCCGGGCGGGCCGTATTTACCGGCCATGATGTCGGCAACCTGATAGCCCGCCGTCGTGGTGCAGGTGTCGAGCAGGCGCTGGATATAGATGCTGCGCTTGCCCTCGTGCTCAAATTTGAAGTGCGTGTAAAACCGTTTGTCGCCGGTGAGCTTGCCCAGCGCCGCACCGATGCCGGCGAGGATCGTCAGGTCGTCCTTGGAATCGTAGAGCGGCTTGATGCCGCCCTTCCAGATTTGCAGGAACGGGTTCGAGCAGCTCGCCGTGATTTCCAAATCCTCGAACTCGACCCACGAATTCGCGGGCAACCCGAAGTCGGAATACTCCACGCTGGCCGTCATCTGCGTGTCCATCGTCACGATCAACTCCACGTTCGGGTTGACGTTCTTGATCATGCCGTAAGCCCACTTGGCGTTGTTGATCAGGTTCACGTTCGTCGTGAAAATCGCCTTGGTCGGCGACGGCATGTGCGACTTGCCGGTGAAAACTTTGCGGCCTTCCTTCGGCGTCTCGACGATGAGCGGACGGTCGCCGTGATTCCAATACGCTGGCTCTTCGTCTTTGGTGTAACCGTGCGCGTGAACTTCCCTGCCATGCGCCGTTGGATCAAGGTTCTGCTCGAACGGATCTTCCGCGACCCAACCCTTGAAACCTGGCCCAGTCAACTTGCTGCCTTGAAACAGCGCCGCCTTGTAATTGCCCGCCCAGCCGTGGCAACCCGCGCCGGGCTTGCCGATGTTGCCGGTGAGCATCAGCGGCAAATACGCCGCGCGATTCGCTTCCGTCGCGTGAAACCAGTGATTGATGCCCTCGCCCTGATGAAGCGAAGTCGGCTTGATCGTCGTGATGTCCTTCGCGAGCCGTTCGATCAACTCCTTCGGTGCGGAGGTGATTTCGGAGACACTATCGAGGTCGTAATCCTTGAGATGAACCTGATAGAGATTCCAAGATGTGGCAACTTCTACTTCGCTGCCGTCGGTGAGCTTGATCTTTCCCTTCCAATCGAGCGTCGGGTCAATGCCGCTCTTGGCCAGTGTCTCGCCGACCATGTCGCGTGTGAGGGCCTTGGGTGAATTGGACTTCGCGTCCCACACCACGAAATCACCGAGCTTTTTATGCTGCTCGTCCGTGATGCCTTGTACCTTTTTGCTGGGGCTGTCGTCGGGTAAAGTGAAGGTGTAGTTCGGAAATACTTCGGCGGCACGCAGGCGCATGCCGTTGTCGGTACGGACCAGCAACGGGAAATCCGTGAACTGCTTCACGAACGTCTCGTCATACCACTTGTTTTCCATCATCAGCCGCGTGACACCGAGCCACAGCGCGGCGTCGGTGGACGGACGGACAGGAATCCAGTAATCGGCCTTCGTCGAGGGCGCGCCGTATTCCGGCGCGATGACGACAATCTTGCAGCCGCGCTCCATCGCCTCGACGAACCAATGCGCGTCGGCCATTTTGTTTTCGACGAGGTTCTTGCCGTTCATGATGATGAGCTTGGAATTTCGGAGATCGTTGAAGTCTGACTCGCTATTCTGCAAGCCATGCACCCACGGATGGCCCGGTGCTTGATCACCGTGCCAGGTGTAATTCGACCAGATGCGGCCCGCCTTGGCGTCCTCTTGCTTCACGCCACGGATATTCACGTCCAGCAACGCGAGCGAATTGCACAAGCGATACATGCCGTATTTGCCGAGCACGCCGAGCAGGCCCATGCCGCCGCGCATCTTGATGGTGCGCGTGCCCGCGCCGCCCATGTCGTCAATCATCTCTTTGGGATAGCCCTGCGCTTGCAGGAGCTTCGCGCCCGCTTCGCCGCTGTAGCGCGTGGCGATGGCCTTTGTCGCCTTGGCAATGTAGGTGAACGCGTCGTCCCACGAGATACGCTCGAACTTGTCCGTGCCTCGCGTGTCGAATTTGTATTTCGCTTTGACCTCCGCCGTGAGCGTCGGAAAACCGTCGTCGGCCCAGCGCTTCCAACCGCGCCGCACAATGGGATGTTTCAGCCGATACGGCCCGTAGAGGATGCGATGGAACGTGTAGCCCTTCGCGCAATGCCGGTTGCCCCACGAAGCGGAGGCGTGCTTGCCGTAAAGATCGGTGTAGGTGTGGATGTCGTATTGCTCGCCGAGTCGGACGATGACGCCGTTGCGAACGTGCGCGGTGATGCGGCAATTGTGCGTGTCATTCGGCGCGCAAACCCAGGAGAACTCACGGTCGTAGGCGTATTGGTTGCGGTAGAGTTGCTCCCAATCACGATTCGGATAATGGGCGAGTGGGTTGAGAACGTCTTCGGCTTGCGGCTGCGCCTGAAGGAAGCGGAGCGGGAGGAACTGCGCGGCGGTGATGCCCGCGCCGACGAGGCCGCTGCGTTGGAGGAAGGAGCGGCGGGAAAGGTTGTCGTTCATGGGATTGTTCATGAGATGATTGTTTAGCGTTGGGCCGTCTTGCCTTTGCCGTCGTCCAGGATGAGTTGATACCAGTTGCTGACCATCTTGCGCCCGTTGCGGTCGTGCTGCTCGCCGTTCCAGATGGCAAACGCGACCGGGACAGGTTTGCCCGCGACAAACTTCACATCGTCCGCGTCCTTTGATTTCAAGTCGCGGATGAAGACCACGTTCCAAAAGCCGTCGTGCCACACGCCCTTGCCTGCGACGTTTTGTTGCGCGATCGGCTGTGACTTGAACGAGCCGAAGCCAGCGGCGTTGGCGTCTTCGACCGGAGACTTGTGCGGTTGTGAGATCACGTTGCCCGCGCTGATTGCGGTGCTGTAATTCGTGAACGTCCAGGCGTCCGAATGCATGGATTGATAAACTGAGTCCATATCGGGCGTGCCCTCCGCCTGCCAGCCAGCTTTCCAGCTCCAGAGGTTCACCGGGTTTTCCTTGTCGCCCATGCCGAGGAAACCGTATTTGCCGGAGAGGGAGAACTGGAGCGCCGCGCCGTCCTGAAAATCCTGCACGCGGATGGCGGAGTTCTGCGGCAACTCATCGCGCCACTGAAGCAACACGGCGAGTTGTTTGCCATCGGTGACAGCGGCGACAGCGACGGCATAAATCTGATTGGGTTCCGGCCACAGCGGATTGAGCGGCACGCGCACCGGGTCACGCGATTCCCAAGCGGCATCCATCGGGTTGGTCGGAAGTTTCGCCACTTTTTGTACGTGAATCGCGCTGTCCTCGGGTGCGAGCAGGTCGTTCACAGCGACATCCGTGCGGCGGAGTGATTGCACATAATGCACGAGCGCCCAACGTTCCTCCGGCTTTAGCACATCGCCCCCGTAAGGAATCATGGGCGTGCCGGGCAGTCCGTTGTTGATTCGCAGATAAAGATCGCGCCCGGTGTGGCCACCGCGAAAGAGACCCGTATTGAAATCACGCGGACGCACCGGCAGGCCGGCTGAATCTTTCAACGTGGGCACTTGCGTGCCGTCCCCCGCGCCGGTTTCGCCATGACAGAGGGCGCACTGCATTTTTTTGAAGATCTCGCGGCCCGCAGTGAGTTCCTGCACGGTGTTGGGTGTTTCGGGCGGAACTTCCACCGGCTTCGCAAGTGAACCACTTGCTCTGGCGGCCTCAAAGAGGTTGACCCGATTGCCGGACGCGTCGGCGTGAACGGTGAGTTGTTTGACGTATTGCACCACATCGCGCCGCTCCTGCTCGGTCAGATACGAAAAACTCGGCATCGAACTGCCTGCCAACCCGCGAGTGACTGACTGAAGCAAATCTTCGTCGGTGGGCAGCGAAGTTCCAGGCGTGGATTTGATTTTGAATTGTCCGGCGTTGAAGTTGCGCGGTCGGGGATAGAGCCACACCGAGGCGGGACCATTGCCGTCGCCGGTGAGGCCGTGACAGGCGGCGCAGTGCTGGTCATAGGCTACCCGTCCGCGTGCGGATTCATTCGGCGCGGCGGGCGCAGAGAGCTGGCCAGAGACAACCAAGGCTGCCAAAGCAGCCAGGCTTGGGAAAGAGCGCGGAAGTTTCATCACCGGAAGCATGGGACTGCGCCACGGGCAACTCCTTGACTTAAGTCAAGGAGTTGCGAGAGAAATGCGACGCAAGTTCGCGGGGAGCGATAAGCTGTCCAGTGATGCCACCACTGAACAAATTCAAGCGCTTCGATGTGCGCGACCTGATCCATCAGGGCGTGGATCCATTTCAGAAAATCCGACGCCGCGTGGATGCGCTCAAGCCGCACGAGGGATTTATCGTGGTTGCACCGTTTCTGCCGTCACCGCTGGTGGAGCGGCTGTCGGGCGAGGGCTTTGCCTCAAAAGTCGAACGTGGACAGGGTGCGGACTGGCTGGTTTACTTTTGGCGCGAGTCCGCTTAACTGATGTGAATGACCACTGCGCTGGCTGAACTCAAAACAATCGCCCTCGTCAACACGCTGCGGAATTGCCAGCTTTTCACCGGGCTTCCTCAGACGGATCTGCAACAGATCGCGGCGGTCACGGTTTTAAAGTCGCTCGAAAAGGATGAGTATCTTTTCCACGAAGGCGACCCCGCTCAAGGGTTCTATGTTGTCCAACGTGGCGCGGTGAACGTGCATCGCGTCAATGCGGCGGGCAAGGAACAAATCATCCACGTCTTCCGCACCGGCGATTCCTTTGCCGAAGTCGCGCTGGCTGCGCCGACGGGTTATCCGGCGGACGCGCGGGCGTTGGAGCCGACACAGGTTTTGCTTGTGAAAAAGGAAGGCATTCTCGCATTGTTGAAACGCCAGCCGGAACTTGCGCTGCGGATGCTTGGCTCGATGAGCAGTCATCTGCGTGTGCTTGTCGGTCAGCTCGAAGACCTCACGCTCAAGGATGTGGAAACGCGTCTCGCCAACTGGCTGGTGAAACGTTGCTCGAATCCGCAAAGCGAAAAGCCTGCGCAAATTGAGTTGACGATGACCAAACGGGTGCTGGCCGCCGAACTTGGTACCGTGGGCGAAACATTTTCACGTACGCTGTCCAAGCTGCGGGAGCAAAAGCTGCTCGCTGTCAAAGGCAAAACTGTCACGATTCTTTCGCCCGCCAGGTTGACCGCGTTGTTGCGGAAGAACCTTGGCGAATAAGAAAGCCAATACATCTTGCTGCTCGACGGTTGGTTTCAAACTATAATTGGTCGCACCGCAGAGGCCGCATTCTAAAAAGCTGTCGTGGTGGTTTACTCCAGCGCGTCTGCCAACACTTCGGCCATGTGACGTGAGCGGACAGGGGCGAGGTGGTCAATTTGTTGGCGGCAGCTTGCGCCGCTGGCGACAACCAGACTTCCGTATGGCAGGGCGCGGATTTTTTCTATGAGCGGCTTTGCGATCTCAAGTGAGAGATTGTACTTGGATTCAAGCATTCCGAACGCGCCCGCCATGCCACAGCAGCCGGTGTCGAGGTATTGAACCTTGCGTCCGGGCAATCTTGCTGCGAGCCGGTGCATGTAGGCCGGATAAGTAAGCGACTTGGCATGGCAATGGACATGAATCGCCACGGTCGTTGGTCGCGAGTGAAACTCGAGAGCCTCCGGTTCCGCGCGCAGGAGTTGATCGAGAAATTGTTCGAGCAAAAAACAGCGCGCAGCCACGCGTTCGGCGTCCGGAAGGCTCAATTCACGATAGTCCTCCACGAACATCGAGTAGCACGACGGCTCCAAAAAAATCACCGGAGTCCCGGGTTCGTGTTGCGCCAGCAGCGCGAGATTGTGCAGGCCGAGTTTTTTTGCCTCGCCAAGATTTCCCTGGCTGAACGCGGGTCGCCCGCAACATTTGCGTCCGGTTGCCAGTGCGACTTCGTAACCTGCGCGTTCGAGAACGTCCACGGTGGCCTTGCCAATTTGTGGATCGTTGAACCGTACGAACGTGTCGTCCCAAAGGATGACGCGCCCGCGTTTGGCTCCGGTTGGATTTTTCCGGCGTCCAAACCAGACATCGAACCGCTCGCCGGTGTAGCGGGGCAGCGCGCGTTCCGCAGACAGACCGGCAACGCGCGTGAGGAATCCGCGCACGATCACGGAATTCATAGCCGCGTTCGCGAGCCGTGGGAAACGGGAGGCGAGTTTGCCGAGCAAATCCACCGAACTGAACAACCGCTGGCGGATGGAAAGTCCGTCCTTGCGGATTCGTGCCCATTGCAACTCCGCCTTTAGCAACGGCAGGTTTACGTTGGACGGACACTCAGTGGTGCATGCCTTGCATGAGAGACAATTGCTCAATGCTTTCTCAAGTTCCTCCGAGCGCAATGAGTCGCCCCTGATGCCGCGCAATTCAAGCGCGGCGCGGATGGCATTGGCGCGCCCGCGTGTGGACATGATTTCTTCGCCCGTTGCGGCAAACGTGGGGCACATCGTTGGCGTCGCTTTCCGGCAACCGCCGCAGCCGTTGCATTGTTCAAGGTTTGCGACAAATGATTGATCGCGCGCCGCGAAGGCAAGCACCGGCTCGAACGGTAACGTCAGATTCGGACTGGAGGCCTGGCGCAAGTCCATGTCGAGCTTGTAACGACCGTCGTCAATGAGCTTGCCCGGGTTGAACAAGTTGTGAGGGTCGAACGATTTTTTGATCTGCCTCATCAGCAGATGCATGTCCTCGCCGATCTGGTCTTTGAGGAATTCCGTGCGTCCGAGGCCGACGCCGTGTTCGGCGGAGAAGGACCCCTTGAATTGTTTCACGAGCGCCGCAACCTCGTCGGTAAGCGAGCGGAACATCTTCAAGTCTTCCGCCGAGTGCAGATCCATCACGGGCCGCACGTGCAGCAAGCCCGATGCGGCGTGTCCGTAATAGGATGCTTCAAGCCCGAGTTTGCCGATGAGTGTTGCAAGCCCGTTGTAAAATGCCGGAAGGTCTTTCGGGCGCACGGCGGCGTCTTCAATACATGTGACCGGTTTTGCGCCACCCTTGCGGCTTGTGAGCAGGGACAATCCTTCCTTGCGCAAGGCCCAGACCTGGTTGATCTGGGCCATTGTCTGGAGAATCTTTTTCCGCGTCCCGAGCCCCATACGTTCCAACGCTGCGAGTCGTTCCTCCACCTGGCCGTAGAATTCCACTATCAGCACCCCTGCCGCCGGGTGAGCATCCAGATCGAGCAGCGCGCGGGCAGCATGGAATTCGCGCTGGCCCTGCGTTTGATCGAGCAGCAGCCGGTCGAGAAACTCCACCGCAGCGGGTTTTAGTTCGTTGAGTTCTACTGCTGCCTGCATCGCCTCCGGGATGGAATCAAAAAATATCAGGCCGACCCCGATTTCATCCGGTGTGGGAACGAGTTTAAGCACGGCGGAGGTGATGGCTGCAAGCGTGCCTTCGCTTCCGGCGATTACGTTGATGAGATTACCGGGCGAGCGCGCGATGCGTTCCAATTGATAACCCGGCCAGCGTTTGATGAGTCCGGGCGCGAAACGCTCGTTGATCTGGAGACCGTTGAACATCGCCATGTTCTCGATCAACTCCCGTTGGCGCGGCAGTGCGTCGCTGTCCGTTCCGATGAACACCACGCGCCCGTCCGCCATCACGATCTCCACCTCCGCGAGATGATCGAGCGTGGTTCCGTAAATCGGCGCGCGTGCCCCGGATGAGTTGTTGGCAATCATCCCGCCGATCGTCGCGCGCGAACTCGTCGCCACGTCAGGACCGAAGCAAAGCCCCTCCGGTTTGAGGAAATCGTTGAGTTGATCCAACACGACGCCCGCGCCGACGCGCACAGTGCGTTGCTCGGCATCGAACTCGCCTATCCATTGGTTGTGCCGCGAAAAGTCAACCACCACGCCGTCGCCAATCGCGCCGCCGACAAGTCCTGTTCCCGCCCCGCGTGGAATCACTGGAACGCCTGCCTGCATTGCGGCTTGTACGATGGACGCGGCTTGTGAGGCGTCTCGTGGAAACGCGACGGCAAGAGGCTCGATCTGATAATGCGATGCGTCCGTGGCGTATATCTGTCGCGTGAGATTGTCAAAAGCGACCTGGCAGTTCGCGGCAGACAGGGTTGCGTGTTGTTGGGTCGGCGTCATCGCTGCTTCCTAAGGTCAGACTATGAACCTGTGCGAGAATTGCAACGGCGAACCGGTGGTGTGAATTCGGGCGGTCACTTCCCGCGTGACCGTCCGTTCAACACCTGCCATCATTCCATTGTGACGAACGATCAAGCCATCCGTCTTTTGGAGCAGTTTCGCGCGGGCAAATCCGGGCGCGATGAAGTGTTGCGCGCGTTCCAGGCCGCGCCGGTGGCTGACCTCGGCTTTGCCCAGGTGGATACGCACCGCGCTTTGAGGAAAGGTTTTCCTGAAGTCATTTTTGGCGCGGGCAAGACGCCGGCGCAGGTTGTCGCGATTGCAACCAAACTAGTCGAGCGGGAACAGAACGTCCTCGTTACGCGGCTCGCGCCGGATCATGTGAAGGCGCTGCGGAAGAAATTCAAGCGCGCGGTTCACCACGAACTCGCGCGTTGCGTGACAATCGAGAAAAAGCCTTTGCCCAAACGCAAGGGGACGATTGCAGTCATTTGTGCCGGGACCAGCGATCTGCCGGTGGCTGAGGAAGCGGCTGTCACTGCTGAAATCATGGGCAACAACGTGGTTCGTGTTGTTGACGCGGGCGTGTCAGGACTGCATCGCATTCTATCCCGTCTTGAGATTTTGCAGACTGCGAACGTGCTGGTTGTGGTCGCGGGAATGGAAGGCGCGTTGCCGAGTGTTGTGGCGGGACTCGTGAGCAAGCCTGTCATTGCCGTGCCGAAGAGCGTGGGCTACGGCGCAAGTTTTGGCGGCGTTGCCGCACTGCTGGGCATGCTCAACAGTTGCGGCAGCGGTGTGACGGTGGTGAACATAGACAATGGATTTGGTGGTGGTTATGCGGCGAGTCA
>JABFSR010000276.1 GCA_013140495.1 Verrucomicrobiota bacterium | reverse complement strand
GGACATCTGGCTTATTCGACTTCCTTGATCGTCCCGGCTTTGCGGCCCTGATCTTTTCGGGTTGCCACGCAACAAAAACTCGCCGCAGCCTTGTGGAAGAGTACCGAACGGCTAGGTTGGGTCGAAAGAATAATACAACAGGATCAATTGCCCATGCTCAATCAACGCTTCAACCCGATTCAAACTCCACGAGGCGCCGTATGGCATTGATCGCTTGCCCGGAGTGCAGCAACCAGGTTTCCACAGAAGCCAGAGTCTGTCCCGCCTGCGGCTTTCCGTTGGCAGAGCGGAGGGATGCCACCAGCCTGTCACCCTCCGCACAAGCTGGAGTGGTGGATGCGGTCGGCGCGCAATCTGTACTCCTGGAGGTACACCCTTCGTGGTGGAACTTTGGCTGGCACCTGCTGTTCTTCTGGCTGTTGGTGCCACTGCTCATCGCGCTTTACCGGCGATACTCGTTCGTGATGCGAATTTATTCAGACCGCGTTTCAGTCGAAGAAGGTTTCTGGTCCAAAGAGTCCAGTGAGTTTTTTATCAAAGACATCCGCTCCATTGATGTTCGACAAGGAGTATGGGGCCGGTTGGTTGGCATTGGTGATGTCACCATCTCCACGGCCGCGACGGTGGACGCCGCGGAAGAGGCCCGTGGTGTGCCGCAACCGAAACGAATCAAGGAACTGCTCATCTCGCAGCGCCAACAGTCCACCACCTAGCCGTTCCCGGTTTCCCCTGTCTCTTTGCGCGCTGGCTGCGTTCACCGCGACGTGCCATGCTGGAAGTTGGATTCAAACAGTCTCGGATAAGGGAAACACCCCATATCACCCGCACGGTTTTCCATGCTTACTTCCCGCCACGAGCGAATAACAATTCTTCCTCAACTGACGGCCATCTGCGGCACCAACGCCGCCGCAGAAACCGAACCGGACCAGCATCCGGATTGATTGGAGGGGGGAGTAGTCAAAACAATCAACATCAGGCATCATCTCATCGAGATGACCACGAAAGATTGCTGCATCAATTTGAAACCAGGTTGTCGGCAAGGACAAGACGCGTTGTTTGTCCTGGACGCCGAAACCCAGATGATTTTCGCCCGGGGGAGAGGAAGGCGCGCGACTTGAAAATCCATCCAAGCCTCAGTTTTGAATGTTCGGCGTCGGTGATCCTGTGGTTGTGCCTCTCGTCGTTCGCTCACGGGCAGTCGCCAGCCGTTGGCTTCACGAACCCGCCGGCAGCGGATGCCGTTGTTCTCCCCAAATCCGTCCCCGACCCCATCGAACCGTTCAACCGCGCGATGTGGAGTTTCAACAAGGGGCTGATGACTGGCGTCATCAAACCGACCAGCAGGGTTTATCGGTTCGTCGTCGTGAAGCCGGTCCGGACCGGAATCGGAAATTTTGGCAGGAACCTCACTTACCCGGGACGATTGATCAACAATCTGCTTCAAGGAAAGTGGAGCGGAGCGCGCGATGAATCCTACCGGTTCGTTTGCAACACCACCGTTGGCGTCGCCGGGTTCTTCGACGTGGGGACCAAATGGAAGATTTCAAAATCAGATGCAGATTTTGGCCAGACGTTTGGCCAGTGGGGTTGGAAGCCGCAGTGTTTCATCATGCTGCCGCTTTTTGGACCGAGCAATGAACGCGATACCCTCGGCTTTGCCGCAGACACGGCCGCCAATCCGTTGATCTATATCGCCCCCTACAAGTTCGAAGCGAACAAGCCGCTGACCTATCTCGGCCCCTACACTTATTTCAACTACGCGGTCATGTATAACGATTTGTCCGACAGCGTGGGTGAATATGTGCGTTTCAGTCAGGCCGAAATGGACCCGTATTCCGAAATCCAATATGCCTGGACGTTCGCAAGAGAGAATCGTGTCGCGGATTTCCAGGTGAAGGGAGAGCAGGACAAAGCCTCGCTGGAAACTCTCGAATCCGTCTTCTTCACCTACAAAGACCCTGAATTCCCCGGCCACGGCAGGACACGATCAGTTCGGATTCCAGCCACGGGCAAAGAATTAAAGTTCACCTTTTGGTTGCAACCGGGAAAATCGTCCGTGGTTTATATCGTTCCCGGTCTGGGCTCTCACCGGCTGGCCCAGCCTGCGATTGCGCTGGCCGAGTTGGTTTACAAAAACGGATTCTCCGCCGTGTGTATCAGCAGCGCGTTCAACTCCGAGTTCATGGAACACGCCTCGACCGCGGCGATGCCGGCTTATCTGCCGGTGGACGGCCACGATGTGCATGTCGCGTTGACGGAAATTGATCAATACTTGAATAAGTTGTATCCGGATCGGTTGGGCGATAAAGCCCTGATGGGTTATTCCATGGGCGCACTTCATTCTTTGTTCGTCGCGGCCACCGGACCGACCAATCAGTTGCCTGCCGCGCCGAAGCTGGACGAAGGCGGGTTGATTCAATTTGACCGCTACGTCGCCATCAACACTCCGGTCCGATTGCTCCACGGAATTTCCAAGCTGGACGAATTTTACCGGGCGCCCTTGGAATGGCCGGTCACCAACCAAACCGACAACCTCGAAAACACCTTTTTGAAGGTGGCGGCTTTGAGCAAGAGCACACTTACGCCGCAAACCTCGCTCCCCTTCAACGCCATCGAGTCCAGGTTCCTCATCGGTCTGTCGTTTCGACTCATACTGCGTGATATAATTTTCAGCAGTCAACGACGCAACAATCAGGGAGTCCTGCAACACCCGATCCGCAATTTCCGACGCGAACCGGTGTATCAGGAAATTCTTCATTACTCCTACCGTGATTACTTTGAGAAGTTCGCAATCCCGTACTATTGGGCACACGGCCTGGACTCGACGGCGGAAGCGATGGAAAAAGCCGGTGATTTGCGGACGTATGACGCTGCGCTGCGCGCCAATCCCAACATCCGCATCATCGTCAATCAAAATGATTTTCTCCTGGCGGACGAAGACCTGGCCTGGCTTCACGCCACTTTTACTCCGGAACAATTGACCGTCTTCGAGCAAGGCGGTCACCTGGGGAATCTTTTCAATCCGGCGGTGCAAAAAACCATTTTGGAAGCGCTCTCGGGATTGCAGGCAGCTCCGTCCAAGGCGACCACACTGCCAAGTGCGAAAAATTAAATCTGCAACCAATGACAGGCCGGTCAACGCGCTCATTCTGGAAACTACGCTCGTGAATCTTTGCGCCAGCGCCATGGTCGTTTCCATTTTCACGATCCAACTCTTTGGCGACATGTGGTCACCGGAGATCGTCGGCCGGCTCGCGGATTCCTTCGGTGGAAATTTGCAGAAGGCAGTTTTGATTTTGCCGGTCGCGTTAATCGTAGCCAGCGCGCTGTGGTTGGTGCTCGCGGTGAAAACGAAGCCCGGCAAAGGTGTAACCGCTGCGTGACTTGCGCCCTGCCCGTTATCCCAAAGGGATTGCGATCATTCAGCCCAGCGGTTGCCCCGACCTGCCGCGTCGTAATGAAATGAAGACGGGAACAAGGGGCTACCCTGGGTAAACGTCCCACAACATTTCCCCTCGCCCATCGGATGGGAGAGGGTGGCACGAAGTGACGGGTGAGGGTCGTCAGAGAAAATCATTCCTCAACGAGGAGAGGGCCGGGGTGAGGAGTCGAATTGACCATCAACACAACGCTGCATAAAGTTGTTCAGTGCAGGAAGGTCATCTGCATGAAATCGTGTGAACGACAATCAGGAAAGCAACCCGCCAATGGGAAATGCAAATCAGCCGTTGGCAATGAATCGCCAGCAGGCTGAAGTTTTTGAGTTGCTGCGAGGCTTCTCGACCGCCCGCGAAAAGTTTCACCACTGGTATCAGGGTGCTCTTGAGGTTCTTGCTTCAAATTCAGCAGATAAGGTTGCGCAAGCTGCAAATTCAATCCGCGAGCTTTGCGATAAACTTCCCGACCGCGTTGCGAGCATTCCGGCATTCAAGTCGCCTGTGCCTCCCGTGAAGGCCCTGCAGCAGGATTTTTTGGAAATCAAAGCTGGAAGTTACACCGATGGCTGGAAGGACCGGCCCATCAATAAGGCACTCAGCAAACTCTTAGTTCGGCTGGAAGAAATCTTTAAACTTTTCAATGAGCCCCCGCGCACAGCACGACTTAAATTGGCCCTGACCTCGTCCGATCCGCAGGCAGAATTCAT
>JABFSR010000020.1 GCA_013140495.1 Verrucomicrobiota bacterium | reverse complement strand
GTAATCAACACCATTCGAGGCAGTGCCACCAACGGAGAAATTGACCACGAGACTGGAGGCCGTTGCCACTGCGCGCGAAATCTCGAACCGGCCTGTATTGGTTGCACTTGACTGCCAGGTGCCTTCCGAAGCTTTGGGATCCGCTGCGATGATTGAAACAAGTGGCAACAGTGGCGGGTTGGTAGAGCAGATATTATACGTGAACTGCGAACTGATCGGCAGAGGATAAAATGGGCTTGTGAAACCAGCTCCCAGTTGTCCGTCAACATTCCGCCCCCAAGCCAGGACCTGACAGTCGCTGACGACCAAACTATGGTAACAACCGGCGGCGACAGCAACGATGTTCGTCAAATTTGGGACCGCTGTTGGTGTAACCCTGTTCTGACTATTGTCACCCAGCCCAAGCTGACCGTAGAAGTTATTCCCCCAGACGAACAACTGTCCGTCAGTGGTGATGGCCATCGTATGTATTCCACCTGCGGACACAGCTTTCCAGCCAGTCTTTCCGGCTGGCAACGCGATCCGCTGTGGCGTATTGGTGTAAGCAAAGGTGAATCCCAGCCCAAGCTGGCCAGCTTCATTATGCCCCCAGCCGTACAAATTCCCATCGTTCGCCAGCGCGAGCATGAAGCGTCCGCCAGCGGTTATGTTCGTCCAAGCCGTCGCGCCAGCCGGGATTGGGATCTCCACAAACAAATAAGCGGTGGAATAATTGACCCCAAACAGCTTGCCGCGATTGTCCATGGCGAATAGATTCAGGTCACCGGGACCGGACGAAGAGGAACAAACTGCAACCTGTGTCCAATGCGTAGCGCCCGGCTGTGGCGGCCACGTGATGCTGCCGTTTATGCTTCCGTAGATCGGGCCATTAGTCGAAACCGCGAGCCATCCCAATTCGCTGGCCGCTACCGCTGACCAGCCACCGACACCTGCCGGCGGTGTGATTGGGGTCATGTAAAGATACGAAGGGGTGCTGAAAGAAACAAAGCCAGCTGCGTAGAGCTGCAAATCACTCCCAATTGCATATGTCCAACTGCCATTGCCATTAGCCGTAGCCATGGTGCGCCAACTGTGAACGCCTGCCGGAAATGGGACGGAGGCTGGATTTGGCTGATCCGCATAGCCGCCAATTCCAAGCTGGCCAGAGTCATTTTTACCCCACGCGTTCAAGGCGCCAGACCCATCAACCAGAAAAGAGGCAGAAGTGGCAGGGCCGGCATAAACCTGCGGCATTCCCGTAGCCAACACACGCACAGGGTTGCTCACGACCACCGCAATCAACATAACTGGCCAGAACGGCAATCTTGAGGTCTTCATAGATTTCAGTCGCTACCGGGCCCATCAATCTGGGAAGGCGTGTCGGAGTTACGATCCCTCACTGTGAAGGGAAAAGTCAAGTGACATAACCAGGCACACCAGCCCTCAATAAAGGGCTGCCTTGTGACTCCGGGCCTTTGCGGTGAATTTCAAGTCCGTGAATGCAAAGCAGCTCGCGCAGCCGGATTTTCAATCCGACCCTAGCCGGTGCAAGTCCGGCCACGGATACCAAGCAATTGCCCGGCGCAAGCCGCTCTCAAGGTGTAATTAGTTCTGCACGCCGCTCTGCGAAGGCGGAGGTTCGTGGTGCAACTCCACGTGAGAGTACCAATGTCAAAGCCCCAGTGCCTC
This sequence comes from Verrucomicrobiota bacterium, assembly GCA_013140495.1. Taxonomy (GTDB): domain Bacteria; phylum Verrucomicrobiota; class Verrucomicrobiia; order Limisphaerales; family JADLHS01; genus JADLHS01. The sequence continues at coordinate 14,592 of JABFSR010000020.1, read as the reverse complement.
AGCAGCTACAGGGCGAGTTTCGTAAACTCGTATTCGTCGGTGCAAGTCCGATCCGGGGCTCCAATTTAGTTGATGGTTCTTGGTTGATGGTTGATAGCCAGAGGGGAGTAACGCACATCGGATCTATCAACCATCAACTACCAACTCTCAACCAACTCAGGATCGTGGTGTAACAGCAGCATCTCTCCCTGTGAAGGAGACGGTTCGGGTGCAAATCCCGGCTTCCTGACCAATTTCAAAATTTGAATCAGTAAGCAGCGGCTCTGGCAGTTCGCCGGAATGGTTCTGCATTTAAGCTGATTCAATCGCGGTTCGAATCCGCACGTTGGCTCATAACCAACTCCTGGTAAGGAGACGGGAGAAATCCCACCAAAACAGTTCGAGGCAGCAAGACCGGCGCGCAAGCGCAACCTAAAGGTGGCTTTGCGAGAATTTCCTTCGGGCGATTCTTCCGCTGCAGGACGGTGGTTTTCTGCCTCGGGCTTGTCAATTTGCTCAACCACAGATGTACACTGATGGACACAGATAGAACAGCAGACGCGAATTTCACGAATTGCCACGAATTGAAAACCGGTCCGCTTCATTCGCGACAATTGGCGGAATTCGCGTCGAACCGGCTGCTCCGAACCCGTGTTTATCCGCGTCCATCCGTGGTCAAAAAACTCAGAAAGGAAAACTCAAATGAAATACGAAATGCTTGAAACCAGTTTCATCATCGCTGTCGCCTTGGTCGTAGTCGCAATCATGTTTGCCATCATCAAGGATAAGTTCCGTCGCGTGTTCCTCGTGCCGGAAGGTTACGTCGGTTTGCTCTACCATCGCGGCAAGTTCGTCGAGACGCTCGGCGCGGGCCGACATGTGCGCTGGGGTCGTGATTACACGATTGACGCGCAGGACCTCCGCAAGACCTCGCTCGCGGTGACGGGGCAGGAAGTTCTCACGGCAGACAACGTCGGCCTCAAACTCAACGTGCTCGTTACGTATCAGGTGACCGATCCGGTGAAAACGGCGCACGAAACGCAGAACTGGCGGAGCGACATTTACAACTTCGCCCAGCTTGCGCTGCGTGCCGTCGTGGGTGGAGTCGCCGTCGAAGCTCTGCTCGCTCAACGACTCGACATCGGTGTGCAACTTCTGGCGCGCGTGCAGCCGGAAGCCGCGAAGATCGGCATCAACGTCCTTGCGGTCGAAGTGAAGGACGTAATGTTCCCGGCTGACCTGAAGCGCGCTTTTGCCGATGTGTTGAAGGCGAAGCAGGAAGGCCAGGCGGCGCTCGAACGTGCTCGGGGTGAAAGCGCCTCGCTGCGTAATCTTGCCAATGCGGCCCGGGTGCTCGAAGGCAATCCGGCGCTGATGAACCTGCGTCTCATGCAGTCGCTCACGGCGGCACAGAAGACGGGCAACACGCTGGTGCTTGGCATGCCCGGTGGCTTCGTGCCGCTGAAGGCCGGCGCATCTGCACGCAAGGCTGAGGAAGATGAAGCAGGCTGACAAAGCGGGCGGAGGCGAAAACTTCCGCCCGCTCCTTTACGACCAATAATTTCAAACTGACAGAACATGAAACCAAACGTGGAGAACTTTTATGAAAACAAAACCCAGGCAAGGCCACCGCCGATTTCAACTGGAGATCGTGTCCTACGGGAACTCCTATTACATCGAGCGCGTGGCCGGGTTGGAAACGGCGCTCGCCAGGAAACCGAGATCACTGCAACTCGACATGATCGGTGTGGGAGAAATCTCCGCCGACGCAGCGCTGCGAATCCGCGCGGCGTTGCTGGCGCGCTCACCCAAAACGCAGATCATCACCAATGCCCGGTCCAGTCTGCAAAATGGCTCGGTGCTGGTCTGGCTCTTGGGCGACCAGCGCCTGATCCGTGACGATGCGACGCTTTATTTCCGGCGCGCGAATCAGTCCGAGATCAAAGTCGCCGAGCCGGATGAGGCTTGGAAAAACGAACAGCCGGACTATTGCGATTCAGCTTCCGACGTTGACCCGGAGGAAGGCGACTACGCCCGCGTGCTGCAACTGATCAACGAGTTCCTGCCAGTCAATGAACTGGCTGGGCGAATCGTTGGCGGGCCGGTGCTGCGGCAATTTGGTCTGGTGGAAAACGAGAAGGTGGATCATTTCCTGGCCACCGCTCTCGGCAAGAAGCGCGAGTCTGCGGATGAGCCGCCGAACCGTTCGGAACAGAAGCGCACTCGCAGCCGTGCTGACGCGTCGCAAAGAAGGCATGTCAGGAAATAGCTTCCGGTTCAAAGACGCCAAGAGGCAAACAACGCGGGCGGAGGCGAAAGCTTCCGCCCGCGCTTGCACGGACAGCACACATTCAACATTCCAATCAATAAACTTGGCAGCAGCTTGTCTGTTCAAACACATTTGTATCTGACGGACAAAGCACCGATCTAAATGGAGATGGCAAATGGCTAACTTTACTGGATTCTACAATTTAACGACTGCGAGTGACTTGTTAGAAAAGTTGAAATGGGAATTCAACAACTTGATCAACGCAAAAACCGAAACGGAATATCGCTACCACGCGTTTAACCTTTTTGTTACTGGCTTCCATATCGCAGATTGGATGCATCCAGGCAACAAGCCGCTCCAAGACGCACTAAAAGATAAAGACATTCTGAAGATATGCGGGCACTTAGCACACGGTGCAAAGCATTTTCAAACTCGGGATAGTCTGAAAGCGGTTCGCTCTTTGGGCAAGATGAATTACGTGGAAGATGGCTACGTTGAATTCGGTTATTTTGAGACTCTTTACATCACGATTGATCCAAGCGAAGTCACAGGGTTCCCATCGGATCCAATCAGTGTCTGCGATTTTGCAAAACTGGTGATTGATTTCTGGGATAACAAACTAACGGTGATTCCTAAGTCTTCGCCATAAATTATGCCCATTAGACTTTACGAGATTGCAGAAGCGCATGGAGACGACGCGCCTTCTCTCCGCAGAAAGGCCGAGGCTCTTGGTTTTCAAATTAAAGGATTTTCTAGTTCGCTAGATAAAATTACTGCTGAGGCATTGGAGCTAGCTGTTTATGGTCGAGTCCTCGCTGTTCGATTTGACGCGTTATCGCGCCATGTATCAACCCGTGCCCCATCAGGAGCAGATGGTCGGCTCGTGCATTTGCGTCATTTAATTTCCGTGGTTAGAAGTTTGTTTGGCGAAACTGGAGAAGCCAAAGCGACTGAAACAAGAGCAAGACAACTTGCCCACCTCCTTGCGATCTCAAAGCACAAAGACCGAAACAGCCCCCGACCACTCGAATGGCAAGAGGCCGAAGTATTGATTGGAGAGTTGGCCCGTTCCGGAGTTGCCGTTCAGATCGAAGATGTACCCAGGACACAAGTGTTGAAGCATTCTCAGATACGTCAAAGGCCAGCAAAAAAAGGCCAAGATGTTCGACATAAAAAGAAGGAAAAGAGAAAGAAAGTGCGCAAAAAGAAACACATTCAACCAAAACTCAAACTGATCTATACGGCATTCGAGACAAGCAGGCGTCGGCATTGAGTTTACTCGACATTTTAACATTCCGTTGGCCGAGCAGTTCAGGCGGCGGTTTGCAGAACCGCAGAGGCTGGTGCGATTCCAGCACGGGATTCCAGCCTTCGCTAAAGCTACGGCTCGGCAGGCCATTTTCAAACCGCTAACCCGCGCTCATCCTCGCTAATTCCCAAAGTACTCTGCACGAGGCTAGCTTTGTCCTCATCAGCGCAGATGAGCGAAGATTAGCGGTTCATTTTTCCGCGACGCGAAATCCCGGTGCCGGCAAGGACTTCTCAGCACTGGCTGCGGTGGTTCAACTCTGCCTTCGTGTTCGCGGTCCTTGCGGACGGCCACTCAGGGTTGCAAACTTTGACAGTGAAGTCACAGCTCTTTGCCGAATCTATGCAGACGAGCGGGGACGGGATGAACGCAGAGACGCAGAGAACGCGGAGAGACGCAGAGAATTTCCAGTGCGTGATTCGATCACTGAATGGTGTTTTGTCTGCAACTCGTTCCACTCTGCGTTTCTCTGCGGCCTTTGCGCCTCCGCGTTTCTCCGGTCCGGTTTCAACTACATTGGTTCGGCTTAGAGTTCGACCACCATGCCGGTTTGAACCGACTTCTCCTCTGCTTCGCAGATTTCCACCGCGCTCAAGCCGTCCGCCGCCGTTACCACCGTGGGCGGCTGGCCGGATTGGATGGCGGTGATGAAATGGCGGAGTTCTTCCACGTAGCCATCCACACCTTCGGGTTTGATGACGCGAGCCGGCTTGCCTTCTTCCATCAATTGCAACGCGTCAGCGCCGCGTGCGCTCTCGAAGTCAATCGTCGCGCGCTCGAAGACCACGGTGAAAGCCATGCTGAAGCCGCTCGTCAACAGCCAGCTTCCCTCGGCATAAACCGTCGCGCCACCGGCGACCTTGTATTGGGTGACGACGTGATCAATCGCACCGCTGAACCGGCTTTGGCCCGTAGAGAAGACACTGGTGGGCCGACCGAAGAGGAATTGTACAAAGTCCGTATCGTGGATGTGCAGATCAAGCAACGCGCCGCCCGAGTCGCCGCCTTTGAAGTAGCTGTCTCGGCTCCAGCCCGGCGGTGCGGAAACGCGACGGAATCGGGCCGTGAGAATTTTTCCGTAAGTGTTCTGCTCCGCAAGCTCCTTGAGCCAGGCCCAGCCCGGCCAGAAGCGCATGCACATTGCCGGCATGAAGAAACCTTTGGCCGATTTGGCGGCATTCACGATTTCCCGGGACAGGGCGGACGTGCGCGCCAGCGGCTTTTCGCACAGGACATGTTTGCCCGCCTGCAGCGCGGCGATGGTTTGCGGCAAATGCAACGGCGTGGGGACGCACAGGTCCACGAGCTCCACTTCGCCATCCGCGAGCAGGTCCTCCAACTTCTGATACGTCCGGATGTTTTTGCCGAGATCAATTGCGTCCGAGCCGGTGATATTTCCGTTGATGCCGGCCAGCACGCCGTTCACGGGCAGGCGCACAGCGTCGCACACGGCGACGATACGCGCGCCGGGGAGTTGTTGATACGATTTGATGTGCGTAAGGCCCATGAAGCCGAGGCCCACGATCGCGACATTCACGGGCCGGCCCGTGGCTTGAGGATTTGTGTTGTTCATAAAATTAAGATTCCAATCCGGAAATGCGTGCGGCTCAACTTGGGATGGTTTCCACCATCGCCCGCGCGGCGCCGATATCGGCCACGCGTTGACTGCCCGCTTCGCGTTCGATGCACAGGTCGCACTTGAACCCGACCTGGTGGAGCGTCGTGAAGAAGGCGGGCCAATTCACTTCGCCGGTGCCAGCGACAACCTCTTCGCCCCATGTGCCGGGAACTTTTGTGCGCCGGGCGTCCTTGATGTGGACCTGACGAATCCACGGGCCGAGCGTGCGCAAGGCGTCAATGGGATTGCCCTTGTCGTAGAGCAGCATGTTCGCCGGATCAAAATTCACGCCAAGGTTTGGGTGGTCGAGTTTCTCCAAAAAGGCGCGCAGCGCGGCGGCGGTTTCCTGACCGGTTTCCAAACCCAGCGCGATGCCGTGCGCGCCGAAAAGCTCCGCCACCTCGCTCAAGCGTTGTTTCAGTTTTACGAAGTTCGTGTCCTGATCATCGTGGGGGAGAAAGCCGGCGTGAAAGGTGACGAGTTTCAGCCCGAGCGATTTCGCCAGCGCGACGGTGGCCTGAATGTTTTGCCAATTTTGCGGCCACGTCACGTCCGGGGCGATGCCGCCGGTGGCGCGGATGGTGTCGAGCGTGGAATAATCTTCGCCAACGCAGCCGAACATGCCGGAAACAATCGCGATGCCTGTAGATTGAAACATGCTTTGCGTTGACTCCCAAACGGCAGGCGACTCTCGCAAAGGGTCGAGCGCGAGTTGAACGCGCCGGACGCCGGTGGCTTGAAGTTTTATAATCAAATCCTGCGGACTGGTTGGCTGGAGTGACCAACTGCAAACGGCAACTCGGGAGGTCAGATGTGCTGAGGTATTTGGCATGCTTGGCTATGGTTCAAATTTAATGTGGTTATGGCGATTTTATGACCGCATGGCAAGCTTCCGAGAATATCCCCAGGACAAGCCGCCAAATCTCCACCGGTCGTTCTGGAATGCTGATGGCGAGTGTTCGCACAATGGAAACATACCGTGACAAAGTTGGGGCGATTTGTCGAGGCTTGTGCGCTACCCTCATGCCCGTCCATTTCAAACCGCTAATCCGCGCTAAACTTCGCTAATTCCAAAACGGCTTGGCTTGATGATTTCCCATGAGTGCAGATCAGCGATGACTAGCGGTTCATTTTTCCGCGACGCGAAATCCCGGTGTCGATCAGAACTTCACAGATCTGGCCGCGGTGGTTCAACTCCGCCTTCGTGTCGCGGTCTTTGCAGACGGCCACCAGGGTTGCAAACTTTGACAGTGAAGTCCCGGCTCTTAACCGGCGAGAACTCGGTGCGAATCCGGGGCAACCCACCATTTTGATGGTTGCAAGTTGCGAAGTTACAAGTTGCAGGTTGAGGCATCCCGACGCGTGTTGTTCCAAACCTGCAACCTCCAACTTTCAACCTGTAACTCCATCCACGCATCCGTGGTGAAATTATTATCATCCTCCGCTTCGAACGGAGAGTTTGCAGGTGGGATTGCAGTTCGCGATAGCGAACCGTCCCGTTTGGGGAATCCATCTTGCAAGACTTGGGAAGTCAATCCTGCCGGATGCACCACTTTCAGAGTTACAAGTTGAAGGTTGAAGGTTGCAAGTTGATTACGAGCCGGCAGATGTTCTGAACCTGCAATTTTCAACTTTCAACGTGCAACCAATTTTCCTGCCGCGTTAGTCCAACTACAAGAGACGCTCCGCTCAGACCGGAGAGGTTGGGGGTGGAAATCCCTCACGCGGCACCATTTCAGTGCGACGCGCGCTCGGAAGCCGGACCTGGGAGAATGGTCGGACGAAGCAGTAGAATGATCTCGCTCCGCGTGCGATAGGTAAGACCACGAAGCAGATTTCTCAACCTGGGCATGTGCTTAAGAACGGGGGCTTCAGCAAGCAACTCATGTTCGATGATTCTTGTCGCTCCACCAATCATCAGAGTGTCGTGATTTTGCAGCCTAAGCTTGGCAAGGGATAATGTTGAGGTAGTGGTTGGGACGTCACCGACGTTCCTGATGTTCACTTGGCCTGTGACTTCGTCGATGGTCTGGCGGATGTCCAATTCAAGGAAACCGTCACGATGAATTGACGGGGTCATCTCAAGTGCAACACCCAACCCATTTACGAGCCCAATAAATAACGATGCCGCCATTTCGTCTGAAGTTTGGATTCGGGGCTTCTGGAGGAGCGTGACGCGGCTGTCGGTTGCCGTCGCGGTCAAGACCGAATCCAGGTCCTGGCCAATTCTGGCCACGTAACTGAACCCGCTCGCTCGACTGAGTTGCGCATCAGTCGCCGTCACCGGAGCGAAGTTCGTGACCCAGGCCACTTGCACGTTGGTCATCGCGCCACTTTCTATGAAAAGGTCGGCGGGTGTTCGCAGTCTGCTGGGCTTCTTGGAGTAACCACCGCGATTCGGCAGCTTCACATCCAAAATCACGGCCTCGATCAAGATTTGCGGCAACACTACGTCCAGTTTCAACACGATGCTTTTGATCGTCTCCTCGTCCTGCCGGGTGGCAGTAATCAGGAGCGAATTGCTTCGCACATCGGTGAGCAGCTTTATGTGTCCAAGGGCTGGCAGACCGTTCGAGATTGAAGTGTGACGCAGGAGGCGCTGAACGTTGTCCTTGTTGCCGCCGCCACTGCCACTCAGGTAGGTCAACACGTCCGCAACGTCCTCGGCCTTGGCGTATTTGATCGGCAAGATCTCGGAAATGAATTCAGCCGTCGCGGTTTCGGCGTCAGCGGACTCAGATGCGTTGACGCGTCGTGCCGTCAGGGCACTAATCGCAACCAGCAGGATGATCAGAATTGGTTTCATAGCATTGGATTGTTGGCAGCGGACAGGCATGAGTTCGCCGGGACGCATTCATGCAGCTCCGATTGTTCCAACTTCAGAAGTCTTAACACCAACCGGCGATGAAGGTTTCAATCTGAAACTGTCGGCCTTCGTGTTAAGTGTTCCGATTCGCCGACCATTTCGCCCACGTAGTCCAACGCAGAGACGGCGCACTTAAAACGCGCAGAGTGTCGGTGCAAACCCGACCGTGGGCACCATTCGGGTTGAAGGTTTCAAGTTATAGGTTGCAGGTTCGCTAGCCGCGTTCCCGCACTTGCAACGTTTAACCTTCAACTTGCAACTCAAGCGAAGCGTTGGAATGTCCACCGGTCAAGCGTGCCGGGCCTCGGTGCTAACGAGTGCGTGCCTTCAGGCAAGTGGTGCAAGTCCACGGCATTCCGCCATTTTTAGAACGATGATAGAGAATTGAAGATTGACGATGGCAAAAACCAGCCGCGTGCTGTGCAATCCTCCATCCTCGTTGGCCCAAGCGCGCGTAGCTCAAAGAGAGCCGGCGGCTTTATACCCCGCATCGCACTAGATCAGTGCCGGGATCCGGAGCGTTACCGGACGCGCGTACCAATTGTCGCAGTCGAGCCAGCGCTCAAGTGGGTTTCATAAGCCCGCTGTGTCCGGGGCGGCACCGGAGACTGCGACTCGCCTTCACCCGGCGGCTACGGCGCAGCAAGCCATTTTTCGCCTCCATGCAGCAGCCTGCGGATTTCTTTTGTAAAGAATTCCTGCCGGGGCAGCACCGGCTGGAGGCTCCATTCCATTTGCTCGCGTAGCCCAACGCAGAGGCACGACGTTGAGAACGTCGCCAGTGCAGGTGCATTACGATTCGCGAAGCGAACAGCAATGCTGGGGCATCCATCTTGTAAGGCTTTGGGAAGCCCACTCCTGCCGCGAGCACCATTTCGGCCTGCAAGCATTAAAGTGATGCAACGGACTTTTAATCCGTAGAACAGGGCGCGTTACCCTGGCGGGCCACCAATTTTTCGGATGAGGATGGAGGATTGCGGATTGAGAATGGCAAAGCGTTTCGATCCATCTTCGTTTTCAGAAATGCCTCGTGGTGTAAGAGCAGCATACCGGGTTTTGACCCCGACGGTCTTGGTGCGAATCCAAGCGAGGCAGCCAGCCATCGCTCGTAGAGCCAAATCATTTCAGCCCGTAAACTCAGAATCAGAGTGGCGGTCTTACAGATTGTAGATGTTGGAAAGTTTGGTGAAAACCTTGTCCACTTTGGGGAGATGGATACCGCCTGTCGGGGTTTCAAAGCATGAGAGAATCGGCAGCTCGCCGTGATCTTCCAACCTTCAACCAACTTCGTGTGTCTTGGTGTGAACAGGGATTTCCAGCAGGTGCATCCGACGAAGGGACGACTAATTCCTGGCTTCTTCGCCACGGCGACGCATGCCGGCCATAACAACAAGTGAGCCGACAGCGAACATGGCGAGGCTGGAAGGTTCCGGTACCACGACAGTAAAAAATTGGTCGCCGGCAAAATGAGTCATGTCAATGGCACCTTCGCCTGTGAATCCGCCCGCCTCGTCCCCGCCCAGATTGCCCTGCGGAGCTGCTAATCCTCCCAGAAACTGGTTCGACCAATAATCATGACCCCCACCGTTTTGGCCTACCATCACACGGATATCGCCAGTCGCGCCGAGATCCGCCAGGTCAATTGACAACTCCAACCCAGTCAGCACGGCCAAAGCCGCGGCTTGGTTTGCGGCATTAGGGGCACCACCACCAATGCCGGCCACGTTGCTATTGTCGTAGGCAACACCGATCCCATTCGCGTTCACTCCGGTTCCAGTAGTCGCGGAGCCGGTAAGCCCGCCGAGGATGTCGGAATAACTCGAGAATGACGCTGCTCCAAGGTTTGCAAAATCAACGTCAAACGTGTCGTTGCCGCCATTGTTTCCGCGGCGCAGGATCAAGTGGTAATCGGCAGTGAAGCCTGCGTCGAAAACCAGACCATTCATACGGTTGGCATTGTCGTTCCCTGAACTGGTGAAGACATTCTGTCCACCCGCCTTGGAATCAATGAATATCTCCAGCTTGTTGAAATTGGCTTCGAGGTTGCCGGTCAGCATCAGGAACAGCCGGCCGGACTCAATTCTGCCATAGCCTGCGTTCCACTCGCTAAAGTTGTCGCCAAATCCGGTCTCAACCGTCTGGACCGAAAGCGCGGCGCCGTATCCGGCATCTTTTACCCCGTCGATTGTAATCGCGAACGCGGCAGACGACGAAAACAGTACGGCGACCAAAGCGGAGGGAATGGATTTCATATAAATGTTATCCTAGTAACCCGGGAAAATAATTCAAGAAAAATCGCAGGTAAATCTTGGCGCTTTGCGCAACTCAAGCCGTTTTTTTCGTAAAGCTGAACAAGGCGAACCTTGCAGCAACTGCTCACTGGGAGCACGAATCCATTCCGGCCACCAATAATTCTTCGCCCGGTGGTGAAACAGCATCACGTCTGGCCTACACCCAGAAATCGAGGGGGCAGAACCTTCCCGGGCGACCACTTTCAACTGCCTCGTGGCGTAATTAGGAGCGCGCCGGTCTCTGACACCGGAGGACTTGGAGCAAAACCGAGCGGGGCAACCAATCACTGCCATTTCAATAAGGAGCAAACACCTCGAACGTGATTCGTGGTGCGTGATACGTGAACAGCCATTACTGATTCTCGTTTCACGCACCACGTTTCACGCATCACGAATATATGTCCGACATACTGAACAAAACGATTGTGCTGGTGCTCAACCGCAACTGGCAGGCGATCAACATTCGCACGCCGCAGGACGCGTTCTGCCAGATGGCGACGAACGTCGCCACCGCGCTCGACATCGAGGGTGAGAGCCATATTCGTCCCGTCACATGGGACGAATGGCTCACGCTGCCGGTGCGCGAGGGCGACCACGCCGTTCGCACCGCACGCGGCGCAATCCGCGTGCCGACGGTGATTGTGGCGGTGAACTTCGCCAAAGTGCCTAAGAAGCGCCCGAAGCTCTCCGCTAAGAACATCCGCGAGCGCGACGGCAACCGCTGCCAATACACCGGCGCGTTGCTGCACCCGGACGAAGGCAGCCTCGACCACGTCGTGCCCCGCTCGCGCGGTGGCGTGGACTCGTGGGAAAACCTTGTCTGGTCCGCGAAGGACGTGAACCAGCGCAAGGCCGACCGCCTCCCGCACGAGGCCGGCCTCAAGCTGCTCAGCGTCCCGCGCGCGCCGAAGGAACTGCCGGTGACGGCGCACCTCCGCAACGCCCACGGCGTTGCCGAGTGGAAACTGTTCCTCAATGAGTGAACCAACGGGAGAGCGGGCGTCAATGCTCGCTCTCCTCTCAACAAACGAATAATATCAAGACATGAGTGACCACGAACGTAAACAGCTTGAGGATTTTCTCGCGGCAATCGAGCCGAACATTGCAGGCTATAACTACTCGACGTTCAGCTACCTCGCTCAAAAGAAGGGCAACGTATTTGAACTTGCGCAGGGCCGTTTGGTTCTTCAAGGAGTTCCGGCAACAAGTGAATCGAAACATTTTGAATCGCCGAACCTCAAAGTCGGCTTCCTGCATCTTCACGAGTTGAAGACGTCTGTTAAACAATTCATTGAGAGTCTGCTAACAGGTAAGTTGCTCACTCCGCATGGCGAGTTGCGCTTCGCGCCAGAAAAAGATCGTAGCCACTCCATTTACTTCAACCCGTTTCATGCCGAAGGAGTTCCATTTCAGAATCGTCAGGCCTTCCAATACCGGCAAATGCAGTTGCACATCCGAGGAGATCGAAGAGAGCGACTCGATTCACTCTCGTTAGACTGGGAGCTTAAAGCTGGGCCAATTCCATTTGAAGGCGTTCAGGAACTGTGCGCAGAATTCGGAGTTGGTCAAATTGATGGCGATTCCTCAACGGTAGAAATTGTCGCTTTCAGCGTTGCAGCGATTGGCGGGGAGAGTTCTGTGACCGGCACAAAAGCCAAGTTGGTGATCAATCTGGTGGATGGTCTGGAGCGTGAAAAGGCATCGATCGGCTACCGCCTGATCGAGCGTAATGCAGTCGTGAAACGAGGCATACTCTCCGGCGATGCTCTTACATGGGAAAACGCCACCAATTTTCAACGAGGCGTAGCCGAGTTAGAAGTAACCGGGGGCGCAGTGTTGCACTGCGTCGCAAGTCACGGCGGTCGCGCTCAACATCATTACTGGGTGGCAGACCCCGCCACCGCCCAGAACCCATTTCGTGCGATCCATCAGGCGTTCGACAAGAATTTGGATGTCTTGCAGGAGCTTGTGACCAAAGCTCAGACCAAGGGCGCGAATGCACGTGATTTGGAAATCGCAGTTGCATGGTTGCTTTGGATGCTTGGCTTTAGCACGACGCATATCGGTGGAACACCGAAGACATCAGACGCGCCCGACCTGATCGCCGCAACCCCCTTCGGACATCTTGTCGTTGTCGAATGCACCACTGGCATCTTAAAGGAAGACAGCAAATTGTCGCACTTGTTCCAGCGTGCGGAAAAGATTCGCCAAACCCTAATTTCCTGTGGCAACCAACACTTAAGAGTTCTTCCCGTTATCGTCACCACAAAGACACGGGACGAGGTAAAATCAGAATTAGATCAAGCTCACAAGAACGGCGCTCTGGTTGCGACCATTGAGGATTTTCCGCAGCTAATCAACCGAACTCTCCTCGTTCCAAACGCTGAACGTCTTTACACAGAGGCAGAGGAGAATTTGAAGCGCTTACAGAATCCATCTCCCTTCGACGTGTCCGGCACAAAGACAAACCTTCTGCAATAATTGACGCCATGAACAATGTAACGAAACCAAAACGGGTCTTGCTCAAAATCAGTCCAGGTTTTGATAGCAGAAAACTCGAGGGTAAAACATTGGAACAAAATTTCGATGACTTCGTGGACGTTTATGAAGATCGAATTAGGGGATGGCTGCTTACTTGGGCACACGAATTGAACAAGCCAGAGCATGCTGGCTTTGCGGCGCTGCAATTAGCGTTGGCCTTCTTTGAAGGCTTTGCCGTTTTCCATGACGGGGAAGACAGTGATGGAAGATCAGGGGCATTCTTTGGTCGTGGCTTTCGCTTGGTGTTTCCTCAACTAGATGAGCTTCCCGAGAAGAAAGCAGAGTCGATTGTCAAAAAACTTTATCGCCTTGGTCGCTGTGGCCTGTTCCATCTCGGCATGGTCCGGGCAGGGGTATTCTTGCATGATGGAGATTTTGAATTTGAAGTGGGTTTTGATGCCGCAGATGAAGCGGCTGCGATTTACATAAATCGCCACCTGTTTGTTAAGGCAATCACGACTCGCTTTGAGCAATACATCACCGAGCTTCGCGATAAGTCCAATTCAGAAAGAAGGCGACGGTTTGTTATTGCTTGGAAACTCGTTCACCCAAACTGACAAGACCCTGAATCGCCCGCTTGCTGCTTGGGTGATTTGTTGAACGCATGAACACCAAAGATTTTCTCCGTCTCGGCGTGCCGTTGGGTGAAGCCACGCGGCGGGCGACGGATTTTGTGGCCAGGTTCATCCTCGGCGGCGGCGACAGGTCGCGGTTGCACGAGGTGTGAAACATGTTACACTCTGCCCATGAAAACGATCACGATTCGCGATTTGCGCCAGCGGTGGCCGGAAACGGAAGCGGCCTTGAAAGTGGAGGATGAAATTCTCATCACGCGCGATTCAAAGCCCGTAGCCAAACTGGTGCGGGTTGTCACTTCTGCCGACAAGCGTCCCCGGTGGGACATGGAGGAACACGCACGCTGGCAGAAGAAGGTTTCCGGCGGAAAAAAATCGCGCAGTGACACAGCGTTGGCGGAAAGCCGCGCCAACCGGGTATTCACCGGCAAACGTAAATGATCTATCTGGACACCAGTTGCCTGCTCAAGCTGTTGCGTGATGAGCCGGAAAGCGCGGACGTAAGGAGCGCGGTGAGCAGCGAGGAAACGGTGGTGGTTTCGTCGCTGGCCGAACTTGAAACGGAGGTACAGTTGAAAGCGGCGGCGGTCGGCGGCGAACTTCGCACGAGCCAGTGGCGGCAGTATCAGGCGAAGCTCGCAGCCATGCGCAATTTTGATCCCTTTCATTTCCGCCATCTGCCGGCGGCGGTTTTCTCCACGGCTTTGCGGCAACATCGGCATCCACAATCCGTGTTTTGTCGCGCAATGGACCGACTGCATCTTGCCGCAATGGAGGAGCTGAAGCTGACACGCCTCATCACGCTGGATGACGTGCAGGCAAAGGTCGCAACGGCGCTGGACTATGAAGTGATCCGTCCCGGTTTTGATTGATCAGGTTGCACTCTCCCCATCCACTTTGCTTTTAGACGTCTAAAAGCAAAGTCTGTTTTCACGGTTGAATAAATGAACACGAAAGACTTTTTGCGTTTGGGAGTTCCGCTCGGTGAAGCCACGCGGCGCGCGACGGATTTTGTGGCCAGGTTCATCCTCGGCGGCGGCGACAAGTCGCGGTTGCACGAGGAGGTTGCGGCCATCGTCGCGAACCCGTCGGCATTTCTGACGGATGATTTGCGCAAGGATTTTGCCAAGGCGTTGCTCAATGC
>JABFSR010000066.1 GCA_013140495.1 Verrucomicrobiota bacterium | reverse complement strand
TTTTATAAGTTTATTTTTTCCATGACCGAACCCGCCATCACCCCAGAGTTGGTTGCCAAACACAACCTCACGCCGGAAGAATACAAGCACGCCGTGGAAATCCTCGGCCGCACGCCAAGCTATACCGAGCTCGGCATCTTTTCCGTGATGTGGAGCGAGCATTGCAGCTACAAAAACACCAAGCCGCTGCTCAAGACCTTCCCCACCAAGTCGCCGAAAATCCTCGTCGGCGCGGGCGAGGAAAACGCCGGCATCATCGACATCGGCGACGGAATCGCCATCGCGTTTAAGATCGAGTCGCATAACCATCCGAGCGCCGTCGAGCCGTTTCAGGGCGCGACCACCGGCGTCGGCGGCATCGTGCGCGACATCTTCACCATGGGCGCGCGTCCGGTTTGCGCCGTGAACTCGCTGCGCTTTGGGCCGATCACTGACAACGGACTGAACACTGAAAACTTGAAACTTGAAACTGCGAACAATCGGAGATTGTTCGCCGGCGTCGCCAGCGGCATCGCACATTACGGGAATTGCTTCGGCATCCCGACTGTTGCGGGCGAGGTGTATTTCGACAAGACGTATCAAGGTAATCCGCTCGTGAACGCGTTCTGCCTCGGCGTGCTGCGCCACGAACAGATCACGCGTGGCGCGGCCAAGGGCGTCGGCAATCCCGTGTTTTACGTCGGCCCGGCGACGGGTCGCGACGGTCTCGCGGGCGCGGCGTTTGCGTCGCAGGATTTAACCGAGGAATCCGCCGAGCAACAACGCGGCGCGGTGCAGGTCGGTGATCCGTTCATGGAAAAACTCGTGTGCGAAGCGTGCCTCGAACTACTCGCCACCGGCGCGGTCGCGGGCATGCAAGACATGGGCGCGGCGGGTTTGACTTGTTCCACCTGCGAAATGGCCGCGCGCGCCGGCACGGGCATCGAGATCGAACTCGACAAAGTTCCGCAACGCGCGCCGAACATGAGCAGCTACGAGATCATGCTTTCGGAATCGCAGGAGCGCATGCTCATCGTCGTCCACAAGGGTCGCGAAGAGGAAGTGAAGCGCATTTTCGACAAGTGGGATCTGCCGTGGTCCGAAATCGGCATCATCACCGACACCGGCCACATGAAGGTGCGCCACGGCGGCAAACTCGTCGTGGATATTCCCGCGCGGAAAATTGCCGACGAATCGCCCGTGTATCAGCGCGAAGCTATTGAGCCAGCTTACTTGAAAGACGTCCGCGCATTCCGTCTCGATGGCATCGCTGATACGACGACCCCCGCTGACGATTTGAAGAAGTTGCTCGCGTGGCCGAGCATCGCGTCGAAGAACTGGGTCTATCGTCAATACGATCATCAAGTGCGCGACGGCTCGGTCGTCCTGCCCGGCAGCGACGCTGCGGTCATCCGCATCAAGACGGATTCCTTGCCCGTGATGAGTGCGGAACTCGCCGCCAAAGTTTCTGGTAGGGCCGAGCTGCCGCTCGGCCGGGACGCGCAGCAGCGCGTCCCTACCATTACAGAAAAACTCATCGCCATGACCGTGGACTGCAACGGCGGTTACGTTTATCTCGATCCCTACGAAGGCGCGAAAATCGCCGTGGCCGAAGCGTGCCGCAATCTTGCGTGCAGCGGCGCGATTCCGCTCGGCGCAACGGACAATCTCAACATGCCCAGCCCGCTCAAGCCCGAGCTGTTCTGGCAGATCAAGGAATCCGTGCGCGGTCTGGCGGAAGGTTGCAAAGCCTTCAACGCGCCCGTCACCGGCGGCAATTGCTCGCTCTACAATCAAAGCCCCGCCGGCCCGATTGATCCGACACCCACGATTTCCGTCGTCGGCCTCATCGAGAAGCTGGAACACGTCACCACGCAATGGTTCAAGGACGAAGGCGATGCCATCATCCTGCTCGGCGAAGCGGTGGACAAAGCCGACCCGATTTTCGGTCTCGGCGGCAGCGCGTATCTGCAAGTCATCCACGGCAAAAAGAACGGTTCGCCGCCGCGTTGCGATCTCGAAGTCGCGAAGACGCTGCACACCACGCTCATCGGCCTGATCCAATCCGGCCTCGTGAAGAGCGCGCACGATTGCAGCGAAGGCGGCCTCGCCGTCGCGCTTGCGGAAAGCTGCATCAGTCAGCTCATCGCCCGCGAAACACCGAGATTGATTGGTGCGATGATTGATCTGAGCGCGATGAAAGACATCCGCCTCGACGCGTTGCTCTTCGGCGAAACGCAATCGCGCATCGTCATCAGTTGCAAACCGCTCGATGCCGTGAAAGTGGTCGAACGCGCCAAGCTCATGGGCGTTCCCGCCGTGCAGATCGGCAAAGTCGGCGGCGACAAGCTGACGGTGAAAACCGCCAGCGGCGAGTTCTCTGCCCCGCTCACCGATCTTCACGACGCTTGGTGGAATTCCATCGCGCGAGCGATGGCGTGAGTCCGTCTCGATTATGGGCTGTTGTTGAAATGATACTGCGGGGCGGCACTGTCTTTGGCGGAATAATCAAATTCCTACCGCAGGCACGCAGGCATTGCAGCTTTAATTCTTTTTCTTGCCAACCTTGACGACTTGATGTTGAGCCTCCTTCATTTCATCGGTTGGCTTGTCAATCGCCTCATCCTTCATCGGTGCGGTTTTACCCATTCCATTCACAGTTTCAAGTGTGAGCAACAGGGCGCTTTTGGGGTCAATCTGATCGCGCTCGTCATTCAAAAGCATCGCGAGGGCTATTGTCGAAATTCGAAGGCGTCGCATTTTGTCGCTTGAGACAGATTTCAATGCTTGATCAACAGCTGGCCGCGTATCAAATGCGACTCGTAATGGCAGTCTGCGGGGATGAAATTCCTCTGGTAACGAAAGTGGAACTTTTCCCCAGTCCTCCGGCTTCCCAATCCTTGATGCAAAGCCGCTGAAGACAGAGTTGAGTTCTGGAAAGTTGCCTGCAAACGGTCCATTGGCTAGGCGGTCACGAAGAATACCGAATACTGATGTGGAAGGAATGGCGTTAATTTCGGTCGCGCCGTTATCACCACAAAGCAGCTCATTTATTTTGTCAGAGAATATCCTTTGGCCGGGAACAAAACTATGTTCTCGCACTTTGTATTCACCCGCTGCTGCAATGCATTGCTCACCAACGATGGCTGCCATTGCTGAAATCACTTCAACTGGACGAATCGAGCCATCGCCTTCTTGGCAATACGTGGCAACAGATTTCAAAAGCGAACGAGCAGTTTGTTCATCTTGCTTATTCGAGTTGCTGCAACCACAGAAAAGAGACCCGACAAACACAACTACGAAGGATGCTAAACAAAAAAGTAATGGTTTCTTCATGATGAAATTCGGTTTTCTGGCGAAAGAATTCAGCCACACGGTGTCAGGTGTCAATCAGCAGTTGAATCAAAATGCTTTGACGCACTGGTCACGCAGCCATCCATCAGACTGGTGGAACAGCATCGCCCGCGCGATGGCGTAGGGTTACTCACCGCGCGGACGAACTGTGTCTGCGGTTCCTGCCGTCTCAGGTAATGTTCGCTGTCTGGCGATTTACAACTTCGACACTCGGATTAGTTCTCGTTGGCGGCTGAAGAACTGGATAACTGTTCGTGCCCGATCAAAGCATTTGAATGTCAATGCCAGCAATCTGAAGACGCAACCCAGCGGTTCCTAGCCAAAAATCTTGCCATGGCGGGCAAGCAGGTGATAGTTATCACACTGATCCCATGATCGGCAAAGCTTACATGACTCCGCTAGGATTCCGCGTTGCACTTCGCAGAACTGGCCGGGCGATTTTCGGAATCCGCACTTCTTTTTGTTTTCGGAACAGGATCGCCGCTGATCGGCTTTCGGAACCAGGATTTACTCTGATCGAATTGCTGGTGGTTATAGCCATCATCGCGATACTGGCCGCAATGCTTTTACCGGCCTTGTCTGCGGCAAAACAGAGGGCAAAGGCCATCCAGTGCGTCAGCAATCTCAAGCAGTTGACTCTGGCGGGAATTATTTATGCAAACGATTTCGGAAAAGCGTTGCCCTACGAGAGCGCATCAAAAGATATCTGGCTGGCGTTGCTGATTGAAAATTACGCTCAAGTGGATGCAGTCCGACTTTGTCCTTCGGCATTCGAGGTGCGCCCCGGTACAGGATGGTATGCCAAAGACATGAACGCAGCCTGGAGCTGGGCTTCCTATCTTAAACCCGGGACCAATTACATCGGCAGCTTCGGGATGAATGGCTGGCTTTACTCGGATGTTGGTGCGTACAATGGCCCGCCGTATTTCCAAAATTTTGCCGCTATTTCCAAGCCTGTACAGACGCCGTTCTTCTTTGATGCAATTTGGGCAGATGCCTGGCCGGATTCCTTCCAGGGACCGGCGATCAACCTGACCCGAGGCGCGCTGGACCCGAACATAGGCCGACTGACCATCGCTCGTCATGGCGTTCCCAGGTCCGGTGTACCGAGTCAACTCGCTGGAAGGGACAAAATGCCTGGATCAATCAACCTATCGTTCGTGGACGGTCACGTGCAGCAGACGAAATTGGAAATGCTCTGGGATTCCTATTGGAACTCGACTTACAAGCCGCCTTCCGTTCGGCCTCCCGCGACCGGTCAACCGCCCCCTTGACCCGGGAAGAAAAGACGGACTTGACGCCAATGACGTGGAAGGTTTAATTGCAAGCATGAATCCGACGCAAAAAC
Source organism: Verrucomicrobiota bacterium (assembly GCA_013140495.1). Taxonomy (GTDB): domain Bacteria; phylum Verrucomicrobiota; class Verrucomicrobiia; order Limisphaerales; family JADLHS01; genus JADLHS01. Next base: position 55,932 of record JABFSR010000066.1, on the reverse strand, counting down.
AAATCGCTCCCGTCTGCACTACATCAACAAGCAAATCGGTGACCTGCTTGGCGGTGGCTTGTCTATTGGCACTGACTTCGTCTCAAGCGGTCGCCCAGTCACCCGGAGTGCTCTATACCTGGCCCGGAACCGGCAACGACCAGCAGTGGGCGAAGAATTTTGGGCCCAGCACGGTCGTGGTGGACAATTCAATCGCGGGAGAGTTGCGCGTGACTGAAACAGGCGGCGCGGGTGCGACAGTGGCGATCAGCGATGGTGCCAATCGAGTCCGCGAGTCTTCGACAGCGGCGAGTGGCGGATTGGATGTTACCGGATTGGATTACCTTGAATTCGATATTGGGCATAGTGGCGTCGGCAACATTAACGTGCAGTTCTTCGTTCAGGCCTCGCCGGGCTATTCATTCGTTTCTCTCGGACCGGATGTAGCAGTGACTCCCGGCGTCAATACATATCAGCTTGACCTCTCGGGCTTGACGCCAGAGCAGGCGGTTTACATTCGTACCATCGGCTTCAATGTGCGTGACCATGCGGTGGAAGGTGACGTGGTTTGGACGCTTCGAGAAGTGCGCGCAGGAGGCACGCCGCTCGCGACGAGAGATTTGATCACTCACGATGACATTTTCATAGACGGCGGATTGCAAGGTGCCATTGTTAACTTTGATCGCGGCGCCGTCCTTGGCAACACTGGCCAAGATCAAACGGGTCTTTCGCATAATCCTGCCGGTTCAGGTTCTTTGGAGTGGACGGATTTGGGCAACAGCAACGGCGCTGCGATTAGCTGGGGCAACGGGACGGCTTGGGACCCCGGCAGCGGTGGTAACACGTTCTGGATCCGCCCGACTGATCTTTCGAATTACGACAAGATGGTGATCCGCATGTCTGCTACGGAAGTAATCCCGGGTACTGGTGGCTTGCTTGGTGTCCAAGGCTTCTTTCAGGTGAATGGCTTTGGTACCTTCCAGACACCAGGCGCAAAGGCGCTGCCGATTGACGGACAATTCCATGATCTGGAGTTCCCTCTTGCAGGAATGGTAAGCATGAATGTCGTTGATCAGACCGGCATCAACTTGTTCAACCACACGAATGATCTGCGAATCAACGTTGACTCGATTCGTTTTGCGGTGGTGCCGACAATCAAGTCGGTTGAAAAATCTGGTCAGGACATTACCCTCAAATTCCACACCTCGCCAGGTCAGACCTATTCCGTTGAATACTTTTCGGACCTCAATCCCGGCAGTCCAACCAACACGCTCGGTGGCAATGTTCTCGGGGACGGCCTGGATGCCGTGGTGACGGATACCAATGCTGTTTCGGCTGCAGTCACCCGGTTCTACAGGTTAAACCTCTTGCCATAAATCCTGGCTGGTCGCGCCTCGCTGCAGTGACGTCACTGCCCCCGACAAAACAGGTGTGGTTTCAGTAAAAATGGCCACTCAGCCGTAAAGAATGTGCTTGACTTCCGAAGCCAAGACCCATTTAATCCTTAGCATGAACCCGAAGCAACAACAGCAATCTTCCCTGTACATCGCAGCGTCAAAAAGCGGTTTCCTGTCGCCGACTTTTGTGGCGTCCTTGGCATTGGTTTGCGTATGTGGACTGTCTCCATTTCACGCGGGTGCGCAGTCGCCCAGCGCGCTCTACACGTGGGATAACACGGGCAATGCAGCCCCCAATATAGAGACGTGGGTAAGGAACTTCGGGGCGGGCAGTACTTCCGCTACATTGGATAACTCAATCCTCGGGCAATTGACGATTATTGAAACCAGCATCGCGCCGGGCGGAAGCCAGGCATTCACCGATGGCGCTAACCGCGTCCGCGAGTCTTCGACGGCGGCGGGCGGTGGAACAGATCTCACCGGTTTGGATTACCTCGAATACGAGATTGGGCACAATGGTGCGGGTAACATTAACGTCCAGTTCTTTGTTCAGGCGTCAACGGGCTTTAATTTCGTGTCGCTCGGGCCGGATTTGGTGGTGACGCCTGGCATCAATACGTATCAGGTGCCGCTCTCGGGCTTGACGGCGGATCAGGCGGTTTACATTCGTACCATGGGCTTCAACGCGCGCGACCATGCCGGATTGGGAAACGTGACTTGGACTCTCCGCGAACTGCGCTCGGGTGGCACGCCGCTCACGACGCGAAACTTGATTACCCACGACATCGGCACCCCGGAACTCGGCCTGCAAGGTGCGATCGTCAATTTTGACAACACCGCCGTGCTGGGAAACAACGGGGGACAGAATCAAACCGGTTTCTCGCATAACCCCGCTGGCTCAGGTTCGTTGCGGTGGACCGATGTGGGTGGCCAAAATGGCGCGGCGATTAGCTGGGGCAACGGGACGGCATGGAATGGCAACACGTTCAATAACCGCACCACCGATCTTTCAAACTATGATAAAATGATTCTCCGTATCTCAGCGACGGATCCAAACGCGGGCGGCGGCACGCTGGGCCTTAACGCATTTTTCCAAAAAAATAATTTCCAATTCGAGAACCCCGAAGGCGGTGCCGGAAGGAACCTGCCCATCGACGGACAATTTTATGACTTGGAGTGGTCACTGGCCGGGCTCGCGAACATGAATGTAGTTGATCTAACCGGCATCAATCTTTTCAGTCATCTGCAAGACTTGGAGATTAACGTGGATAACATTAGATTCGAGGTAGTGCCAGAACCCAGTAGCGGTGTCCTGCTGTTCGGCGGTCTCGTTGGAATTGGACTGGCCGCTCGTCGGGACAAACAGTCGTCGCTGAAACGCGTTTAGTTTCCGATTCAATCCTCAATCGCGCCGTTGATCACCGGCTGATGAACGACTTGGTGTGGACAGGTCGTCACGGTCAGGTATTTCTTACCTCGCTGGACAGGACAAAACCGCTTCTGATGTTACTGGCGACATCATCGAAATGAAGCGGACAGTTCCCGTTCTGATTTTCAATCCGCATCTGATTGCAGCGTCTTTTCGGCTGCAATTTTGTTGAATTCGCCGCCTATATTGACTCGCTCAACGAGGGGCGGAAAGTCCTCGTGGAACAGATGAGCGGCACGCTTGTAACGATCGCAAAAGAGTGAAGATTCAGGTCGAATTCAATCCTGCACAGGTGAACAGCTATCGGCTCATCGGCTACGAAAACCGGCTGCTCGCCAAGGAAGATTTTAACAATGACAAAAAGGACGCAGGCGAAATCGGCGCGGGTCACACTGTCACCGCGCTTTATGAAATCGTACCCGCTGGAATGCTGTCGGACGAGTCGCCAGGTGTTGATCCATTGAAGTATCAAAGGCCCGCCAGACCCGCTGTTGTGTCCGGCAGCGATGAGCTGCTCACACTTAAACTCCGGTACAAACAACCGGACGGTGGCACCAGCCGCCTGTTGACGACGGTGGTCAAGGATATGGACAAGGGTTACTCCAGTGCTTCAACGGATTTCAAATTCGCCGCCGCCGTGGCGGAATTCGGGATGATTTTGCGCGATTCGCCTTACAAAGGTGAGGCCACACTGAACTCGGCCTTGGAACGGACCAAAGCCAGTCTGGGCAACGATCCTGAAGGCTACCGCGCGGAATTCTTAACGCTCATCGAAATGGCGCAACGGCTTTCAGGCAGATAATCCAAAGCCGAAACTGCTGTCTCCGGCTTGTTGCAGAGGCGACAGAACTCGTTGTCGGCGATGCCCGCCTAGTACGGCGTTGAAATTGGGTGAGAATTGGCTTGCTCAACAGTGACATTCACTTATCCTAAACACTGCCTGAACGCCGCGTGTGCGGATGTTCATCGAGGCTGAGAAATAGAAGTAAACAAACAACCTAACCCTTAACCTCCGTTGCCACGCAACGCCGGTCTTAGTTAGGCAATGGAGCTTCCGAGTCGCTCGTTCGCGCCCCGAAAGTCTCCCGCAGTTCAACCGTTACATCATAGTTATGCTCACGATGGAAGAAGCCCTGAAGGGAAGCAATCTCCGCTTCGCCGCAGGTGAAATAGTCAAAGGTACAGTCATCGAAATCCGCAACAAGGAAGTCCTTGTGGACATCGGTTACAAGAGTGAAGGCGTCGTCTCCGGAAACGAATTCATTGACCTCAAGGCGGTCAAAGTCGGCGATGAAGTGGATGTCCTGATCGAAAAGCTCGAGGACAAGGAAGGCATGGTCATCCTGTCCAAGGAGAAGGCCGAATTCAAACAGAACTGGGAGAAAATTCTCACCATCTGCAACGAGGGCGGCCGCATTCTCGGCAAGGTCAAGTCTGTCGTCAAAGGCGGACTCGTGGTTCACATCGGCGTCGAGGCATTCCTGCCCGCATCGCAGATTGACGTCACCACACCCAAGAATCTCACACAGTTCGTCGGAAACACCTACGAATTCAAGGTCGTTAAAATCAACCAGGAGCGCCAGAACATCGTCCTCTCCCGCCGCGAACTCATCGAGGCGGAACGCACCGAACGCCGCCAGAAATTGCTTGGCGAAATGGTGCCCGGCGACATCCGAAAAGGTAAGGTTAAAAACATTACTGACTTCGGCGCGTTCATTGATCTGGACGGCATTGACGGCTTGCTCCACATCACGGACATGAGCTGGGGCCGCATCGGTCACCCGTCGGAAGTGCTCAAGGTCGGTCAGGACCTCGACGTTGTTGTGCTCGACGTGAACAAGGAAAAGGAACGCGTCAGCCTCGGCCTCAAGCAGAAGATGACCAATCCGTGGGCGAACATCGAAGCGAAGTTTCCCGTCGGCACCAAGGTCAAGGGCAAGGTTGTCAATCTCGTGCCCTACGGAGCGTTCGTGGAACTCGAACCCGGCGTCGAAGGCCTCATCCATGTCACCGAATTGTCATGGACCAAGCGCGTTGCCAAACCTAGCGACGTCCTCAAGGCGGATCAGGAAATCGAAGCTGTGGTGCTCGGCATCAACCGCGACGAACAGAAGATCAGCCTCGGCATCCGTCAGCTCGAGACCAATCCATGGGACACCGCCGAGAACAAGTATCCGTCCGGCACCAAGGTCAAGGGCAAGATCCGCAACCTCACCAGCTACGGTGCGTTCATCGAGCTCGAGGAAGGTTTGGACGGCATGATCCACGTGTCCGACATTTCCTGGACGCGCAAGATCAATCACCCGAGCGAAGTCTTCAAGAAGGGCGACGACGTCGAAGCCCAGGTGCTCGAAGTGGACAAGCCCAACCAACGAATCGCGCTCGGAATCAAACAGCTTGGCACTGATCCGTGGGACAACATTGACCAGCTCTACAAGGTGGGCGACCTCGTCACCGGCCAGGTTACCAAGCTCGCGAGCTTCGGTGCATTCGTCGGACTCAAGCACGAGATTGATGGCCTCGTTCACATCTCGCAGATCAGCGAGGATCGCGTGGACAAGATCAAGAACGTGCTCAAGGTCGGCCAGGACGTGACCGCGCGCGTCATCAAGATTGACAAGAGCGACCGCCGAATCGGTCTCTCCATCAAGGCTGCGAACTACTCGCAGGAACAGCTCAAGGCCGAACAGGCCGTGCTGGACGCGCTCAAGCCCGGCGAAGACCTGGTTGCATTGCAACACGCCTTCGACGCGGCGGACGAAGCCGTCAAGGACTGAACCAATTGACAGAAATTCAGAAACCGGCGGACTGGAAACAGTCCGCCGGTTTTTTGTGCAGAGCCGAATAAGAAAGAAAGTTCTACACGAATTTCACGAATTCACACGGATTAAAAAGGTCGGATTTGACTACGTGATAATTCGTGAAATCGTGTCACATCCTTTTTCCCATCCGCATCCATCCGGTCAAACTGCCGTTTGTGCATCATCCCTTCAACTTGCGTTCCAGGATTTCGCCAACCAGCGCGGGGTTGGCTTTACCTTTGGAGAGCTTCATCACCTGGCCTTTGAGGGAATTGAGCGCGGCAACTTTGCCTGCCTTGTAGTCGGCCACCGGATTCGGATTCGCCGCGATGGCTTCGTCGCAGAATTTTTCAATCGCGCCGGTGTCGCTGACTTGGGCCAGACCTTTTTCCTGCACGATGACGGCGGGCGCTTTGCCGGTGTCGAACATCTCGGCAAACACCTGCTGCGCGGCGGAACTGCTGATGGTTCTATTTTCGACGAGGCCGATGAATTCGAGGAACGTGTCGTCACTGAACCGCAAATTTTCCAATGTTATCTGTTGGCGCTGGGGCGGACTTGGTTTAACCAAGTCGTCCGACAAGCGTTCCGGATCAGCAATCCAGTTAAGATGTTTCGTCCACTCTTCAGACAACTTTGCGCGAAGGTTGTTAATTACCCAATTCGCAACGGTCTTAGGATTCTTTGATCGCTTCGCAACGCGTTCAAAGTAACTCGCAAGCGACTCATTCCACATGAATGCCTGTGCGTCCGACGAAGGTAATTGATATTCTCGTATTATCCGAATCTTGCGCACCAGCGGCAATTCCACCACGCGCGACTTCACCTCAGCCAGCCACGCATCCGTCGGTGCGAGCGGCATGAGATCGGGATCGGGGAAATAGCGGTAGTCGTGCGCGTCTTCCTTGGTGCGCATCTGTTCGGTGATGCCCGTCACGTCATCCCAGCGGCGTGTGGATTGGATGAGCTTCTCGCCGCGCTTCACGGTTTCGATCTGGCGCGCGATCTCATATTCCGCCGCGCGGCGCACGCCGGAAAAGCTGTTCATGTTCTTGATCTCGATCTTTGCCCCGAGTTCCTTTGAGCCGGCGGGACGCACGCTGATGTTCACGTCGCAGCGCACCATGCCCTTTTCCATGTCGCAATCACTTACGCCGCCTTGCAGCAAAATCTCCTTGAGCGCGTTGAGATATTCGTAGGCCATGTCGGCGCTCGTGATGTCAGGCTCAGTGACGATCTCCATGAGCGGCACGCCGGCGCGATTGAAATCTACACCGCTGTGCCGTTCAAAATGCGTACTCTTGCCGACATCTTCTTCGAGATGCGCGCGGGTGATGCGCACGCGGGACAAACCGTTGTTTGAACCAGCGCCGTTGAACTCAAACTCCACGAAACCGTTCGCCGTGCTGGGCTTGTCGTATTGGGTGAGTTGATAATTCTTTGGCATGTCCGGATAGAAATAACTCTTCCGGTCGAACTTCGCGAAGCGGGGAATCTCGCAGTTGAGCAGGTAACCGGTCAACACGGTGAGGCGCAACGCCTCCTCATTCGGCACGGGCAATACGCCCGGCATCCCGAGGCAGACGGGGCAGACGTTCGTGTTCGGCTCTGAGCCGTATTGATTGGCGCACCCGCACCACATCTTCGACTTCGTCTTGAGTTGAACGTGGGTTTCGAGACCGATGACCGCTTCGTATTCCATAATCGTGGGCAAAGTTTAACCACAGCCTGCCGCGCCGAAGCAAGCAGCGAAGGTGGGATGGACACGGATGAAACACAGATTTTTGAATGTCTCTCCCGCTATGGCGTTGTTAGCTTGGGTGTGAAGCAATGACTGTGAGACAACCGCAAGCGCGACGCTGCGCCTTACTGGCGACAGCGATGTTCGCCACTTCCTCGTTCGCGGGGCCGGTGGATGTCTCGCAGCTTCCACCAGCCGCTCAAGTCCGGATTGAATTCAATCGGGATATTCAGCCAATTCTGTCCAAGCACTGCTACGGCTGCCACGGACCGGATAAGCAGGAAAACAACCTGCGCCTTGATGTGAAATCCGCCGCGTTCAAGGGCGGCGATTCCGGCCCGGTGATCGTTGCCGGCAAAAGCGCTGAGAGCCGGTTGATTCATCTCGTCGCCGGATTGGAGAAGAATCTGGTCATGCCGAAGAAGGGTGAACGTCTGACCCCGGAGCAAATCGGATTGCTCCGCGCGTGGATTGATCAAGGGGCGAACTGGCCTGAGTCCACAGATGCTGCCAAAGCTGATGACAAATCCAACTGGTGGAGTTTCAAACCTGCGTCGCGCCAACCGTTGCCGAAAGTCAAAAACCAAAAGTGGGCGTGCAATCCGGTTGATCTCTTCGTCCTCGCCAAACTCGAGGCGGAAGGATTGTCGCCGTCGCCAGAGGCGGATCGGCGTACGTTGATTCGCCGGTTAAGTTTTGATCTGACCGGCCTGCCGCCCACGCCGGACGAGGTCGAAGCCTTTTTGCGTGACCGAAGCAAGCAGGCTTACGAAAAACTCGTGGACCGGCTGCTCGCATCGCCGCGCTACGGCGAACGCTGGGCTCGGCACTGGCTGGATACCGTTCACTATGGCGAGACGCACGGCTACGACAAAGACAAGCCGCGATTAAACGCGTGGCCTTATCGTGATTACGTGATCCGCGCGCTGAACGAGGACAAGTCTTACTCTCGATTTGTCGAGGAACAATTGGCGGGCGATGTTCTGTTTCCCGACGAACCGGACGGAGTCGCTGCGTTGGGATTCATAGCCGCCGGGCCATGGGATTTTGTTGGTCATGTCGAGCTTCCCATTGAGAAAACCGACGGTCTGATCGCGCGCTACAACGACCGCGATGACATGGTGATGACAACCATATCGACGTTTCAAAGCCTGACCGTCCATTGCGCGCGCTGTCACAATCACAAGTTCGATCCCATCTCGCAAAAGGATTACTACAGCTTGCAAGCGGTGTTTGCGGGCGTGGACCGTGCAGACCGCACATTCGACACGAACAAAAATGTTCTCATCCAACGTCGCGACTTGTTGCAAAAACGAAGGCCGCTCGAAGAACGCTACGTTGAGCTGACAAATCAAGTCGCCAAGGTATCCAGCCCCGAAATTCAGGAACTGGATAGACGGTTGGCCAAACTCAAAACGCAGCTCGTAGCGAGTTCGGGAGACAAGAGTCCGGCTAACGGTTATCACAGCGCGATCGAAGCAAAACCGGAGACGACCAAATGGGTGCAGGTGGACTTTGGTCAATCGTTGCCACTCGACGAGGTGCGGTTGATTCCCGCCCGCCCAGTGGATTTCCCAGACACGCCTGGGTTCGGATTTCCCGCGCGCTTTCGCGTGGAGATTTCCGACAACGCGGACTTCGCGACCAGTGAGATCATCGCCGATCAGACTTCTGTTGATTTCAAAAATCCCGGCGACAATGCGGTTTCCTTTTCCTCCCAGAATAAGCGAGCACGCTACGTTCGTGTGTCCGCCACAAAACTATGGGAGCGTACGAGCGATTACGTCTTCGCGCTGGCAGAACTCCAGGTGCTGGTAGGCGGAACGAATATTGCGCTCGGCACGACCGTCACAGCGTTGGATTCCATCGAGGCCGGGCTTTGGTCAACGAAGCATCTCGTGGACGGTTTCAGCAGCCGCAAGAAACTCACCGATACACAAAGCCCGTCGAACCAGAAGGAGCTTGAATCGGAAATCGCCGCGCTCAAGGAGAGGCGCAGACAGCTTACCGAAGCAGCTTTGGATGGTGTCACGCGCCTCGAATTGGTTGAGACCACGCACAAGCTGGATGAAGTAAACCTGGAAATCGCCGCGCTGCCAGCGCCCGTGAAAGTCTATGCTGCTGCTAGTGAATTCAAGAGGGAGGGTAGTTTCCTGCCAGCCAAAGCTCCTCGCCCGGTTCATCTATTGGCGCGCGGGGATGTCAAGCGGCCCGGTGATCTGATGTCCGCTGCCGGTATATCCTGCGTGTCCGGCCCGGAGACTCAGTTCAATCTCTCCGACAACGCCAGCGAAGCCGCGCGCCGCGCCGCGCTGGCCAAGTGGATCACCGATCCCAAGAATCTGCTGACGCGACGTTCCATCGTGAACCGCGTCTGGCTGCATCATTTCGGGCGCGGCATCGTCGAAACGCCGAACGATTTTGGCCACATGGGTGCGCTGCCGACACATCCCGAGTTGCTCGATTGGCTGGCGTTCTGGTTCGTGGACAATGGCGAGTCGTTGAAAAAGCTGCACCGGCTGATCGTCACCAGCGCCGCGTACCGGCAAAGCTCTGCGAACAATCCCGGGTCCGCCAAACTTGATGCCGATAACAGATTCCTCTGGCGGATGAACCGCGTGCGACTGGATGCGGAAACGATTCGCGACTCGATGCTCCATGTGAGCGGCAAGCTCGACCTCACGACGGGCGGGCCTTCGGTGCAGCAATTTTATTTCAAGGACGACCACTCACCGGTCTATGACTACACGCGCTTCGACGTGGACAGCCCGGCAGGAAACCGGCGCAGCATCTACCGTTTCATCGTGCGCAGCGTTCCTGATCCGCTCATGGAATCGCTCGATTGTCCGGATGCTTCCATCCTCACGCCCAAGCGGAGCGTGACGGTGACGGCTTTGCAAGCACTGGCGGTCTTGAACAATCCATTCGTGTTGCGACAAAGCGAGCATCTGGCCGCGCGGGTTGCCAAGGCTGGTGATTTGAAGAAACAAATCGAACAAGTCTATGAGCTGACGCTGAATCGCCAGCCGACGAAGGCGGAGATGAAGAAGCTGCTGCCATTCGCGGAAAAGAATGGGATGGCCGGCCTTTGCCGGCTCATCTTCAACACGTCGGAATTCATGTTTATTGATTGATGAACAATTCCTCCTGCCACGTCTGCTCCTCGCAACAAGCGCCCGTCCAACTCGGCGCGGATGACACGCGGCTTGTGGACCGGCGTGAGTTTCTCTGGCGTTTTGGCGGCGGTCTGGGCGGCATTGCCATGGCGCATTTGCTCGGGCAGCAGGGATTGCTCGCGGATACGCTGAAGCCGAAGCCCGAATTCAATGGCGGCTTGCATCATCGCGCCAAGGCCAAACGTGTGGTGCAATTGTTCATGTCCGGTGCGGCCAGCCAGTGCGACACCTTTGACTACAAGCCCGCGCTCATCAAACGCCACGGAGAGAAGTTTGATCCGGGCGGGAAGGTTGAATTGTTTCAGAGCGATCCGGGGGCAGTGATGAAGAGCCCGTGGGACTGGAAGCAATACGGCCAGTGCGGGAAGTGGATCAGCGATCTCGTGCCGCACATTGGCTCGTGTGTGGACGACATCGCGTTCATTCACTCGATGGTGTCGAAGTCGAACGTGCATGGGCCGGCAACGTTCATGCAGAACACAGGCTACGTGCTGCCGGGATTTCCGGCGATGGGCGCGTGGATTTCCTACGGCCTCGGCAACCTGACGGACAACCTGCCGACGTTCGTCGTGCTGCCGGATGTTCGCGGTCTGGGGCCGAATGGTGCGTCGAACTGGAGCGCAGGTTTTCTTCCTGCAACGCATCAAGGCACGATGATCCGTGTCGGCAAACCAAATCCGATTTACGATTTGTTTCCTCCGCCGTCCGCGAAGTTCGTCACGCCACAAAGCGAAAAGGAAACGCAAGCCCTGCTGAAGGAATTGAACCAGGCACACCAAGCATCGCGTGCGGGTGATTCACGGCTCGATGCGCGCATCGCTTCCTACGAACTCGCCGCCAAGCTCCAACTCACCGCTCCCGAAGTAATGGATATCTCCGGGGAATCAGCAGCGACAAGGAAACTCTACGGTCTTGATGACAAAGTGACCGAGGATTTCGGCACGCGCTGCCTGGTCGCACGCCGGTTGCTCGAACGGGATGTTCGGTTCGTTCAAATCTGGAGCGGCGCGGACAACGCCTTTCCCCGGCGCAACTGGGACAGCCACGAAGACCTCGCCAAGGACCATCTCGACATGGCGCGCAGCATGGATCAACCGGCTGCCGCACTGGTGAAGGATTTGAAAGCGCGCGGCATGTTGGAGGATACAATTGTAATCTGGACGACGGAGTTTGGCCGGATGCCGTGCAGTCAGGGCAGCAAGGGGCGCGATCACAATCCGTTCACGTTCACAAGCTGGGTGGCGGGCGGCGGCTTCAAGGGTGGAACGTCCTATGGCGAAAGCGACGACTGGTCCTACAAAGCCGCGACCGACCCAACGTATTGCTACGATCTGCACGCGACGATTCTTCACCAGCTCGGCATTGATCACACCAAGCTCACGTTCCGTCATAACGGCATTGACCGCCGCCTCACCGATGTTCATGGCCAGGTGATCGGCGACCTCGTTTCCTGAACACCCGGCTTCCTGTTTTTTGAATTGGCTTTCCTTGGAGGGTTGTTGTTGCCATTGTTTTGCCTCAACTGTGAATACAAAAATGCAAGAACGGGCCGGCGAACATGACACCTGTGTTTCTCGTTTTTGGTTCGCAGCCTACTCACGATGAAGAAACCTTCTGCGTCAAAGCGTCGCGGCATTCTTGCCGGTGGCAACTGGATCATTGATCGCGTCAAACTGATTGACGTTTATCCCGGGCCTGAAACTCTCGCCAACATTCTCAGCGAATCCCAGGGCACCGGTGGCGGGCCCTATAACGTGCTTGTTGCCATGGCACGTTCCGGCGCGCCGTTTCCACTCGAAGGCGCGGGGCTGGTGGGACATGATGATTTCGGAAAACAAATCCTCGCAGACTGCAAACAGCGGCGTATCGCCACGACCTGTCTGAAGCAATCTGCCAGGGCTTCGACGTCCTACACCGACGTGATGACGGAGAAGGCCACTGGCCGCAGAACATTTTTTCATTCGCGCGCGGCCAATGCTCTCTGGGACGGCGGGGAAATTGATTTCAAGAAGACCAAGGCGCGCATCTTTCATCTGGGCTATCTCCTCGTGTTGGACGCATTGGACCAGCCGGACAAGGAATTTGGCACACGCGCGGGCAGGTTGCTTGCGCGGGCACAGGCCGCTGGTGTGAAAACCAGTGTGGATGTTGTGAGCGAGGACGGTAATCGCTTTACCACGCTCGTCGCGCCCGCGCTCAAGTACGTGGACTATTGCATCCTCAACGAAATCGAGGCGGGCAAAACAACCGGGTTTACCGTGCGTTCGTCGGACGGAAAGCTTGATACGGTAAAGCTCCGTCACGCAGCGGGCGCGCTCCTGCAACTCGGTGTTCGCGAACTCGTGGTGATTCATTTCCCTGAGGGCGCATTTGCCCGCACGCGGCGCGGTGAAGATTTCTGGCAGCCAGCGTTGAAACTGCCGCCCAAATACATCGCGGGCACCGCCGGTGCCGGCGACGCCTTTTGCACGGGCGTTCTCTGGGGCTTGCACGAAGCCTGGGAATTGAAACGCAGCCTGCTCACCGGCGTATGCCTCGCTGCCGCTTCTCTCTCCGACCCGACTTGCACGGCGGGCATCGGTTCATTGAGCAAGTCGCTCGCGCTGGCGAAGAAATACGGCTTCCAGCCCGCAATCGAAAAGCCCTGAGATTCCGGTTTGAAGGCGACTTCAGGTCGCGTGCTTTGGAGTTTTTTCGTGTGTTTCACGTGTTTGGTGGTTCAAAATCTCCCGCATGTCAAAACATCGCATCGGCATCATCGGCGGCAGCGGGCTTTACAACATCGAAGGCTTCACCGACCAAAAATGGGTGAAGATCAAAACGCCGTTCGGCCCGCCGTCAGATGAATTGCTCACCGGCACGCTGGCCGGGCGCGAAGTCGTGTTTCTGCCGCGCCACGCGCGCGGGCATCGCATCCTGCCGAGTGAGTTGAACCATCGCGCCAACATCTGGGCCATGAAGAAACTAGGTGTCGCATGGATCATCAGCGTCAGCGCCGTCGGCTCGCTTCAGGCGAAATACAAGCCGTGCGACATCGTGCTGGTGGATCAGTTCCTCGACCGCACCAAGCGCGACTTTGAACACACGTTCTTCGGGCGCGGCATCGTCGGGCACATCGCGTTCGCGGATCCGATTGCGGAAGAGTTACGCCAGTTGCTCCTGAAATCCGCCTGCGCGCAGAAAGCCCGCGTCCACGACGGCGGCACTTACGTGAACATGGAAGGCCCGGCCTTCAGCACGCGCGCTGAATCCACCACGAATCACAAGCTCGGCTACGACGTCATCGGCATGACAAATCTCGGCGAGGCCAAATGCGCCCGCGAAGCCGAGATCGCCTACGCCACGATGGCGATGATCACGGACTACGATTGCTGGAAAGTGGACGAAGCGCACGTGACCGTGGAAATGGTCGTCGCCAACGTGACGCAAAACGCCGCCACCGCAAAGTCCGTCATCGCCAAAGTCATTCCGCAAATCCCTGTGGAACCAAGTTGGCCCTGTCACTCCGCGCTGAATAACGCCATCATGACCGACCGCAAAGTCTGGCCGAAGAAAACCATCGCCGAACTGAAGCCGCTTCTGGCGAAGTATCTGTGAATCAACTGAACCAAAATTTGAAAACAACCCGAAGCTGGACAGAATTTTACGTCCCGAATACCTTGTTTTCATGAAACAAGATAGGCTGCAAAAGCAGCAGTCCATTACCGGTTAGATCTCACGCGCATGGAAGAGCCACGAGAGATTTCAAAAAGTTCGAGAGTCACTCTCTGGCTTGTGGCTTGGGGCGTGGCCTTGGCGGCCACAACAATTCCTATTTGCATCAAGAGCCCGGAATTTTTTCCGTATTTTGTGACATCAATTTGGGGTTTTCCGATTGGCACTGCCGCCTTTGCATTTCCTGAGCATCGGAATCCACCGGACGGAGTTGTCGTTGCCTCTTTGGTGGCTGGCTGGCTTTTCTACATCGCATTGACTATCGTTGGTCTCTACCAAAAGCGGAGAGTCAGATATTTTACCGTCTATACGATTTTGTGCCTGCTCTTGATTCTGAACGCCGTTGGCTGCAACGTAAATATGATGAAGGGAGAATGGCACATGTGAGGTCTAACCAGAGGATAGGCTGCAAAGTTTTCCTTCCGCACTAGGGGTGTTTTCCCAATGCAGTGTGACCGGCGGACCAAGCTCCCGCACCGCGTGTCATTCAGACATTGAACCCGCCGGATTTTCCCGCACACTTTTGGACATGGGCAAAACTAAAATACCGGCCACAGGCGAAGGTTATCTCGGCGAGATCATGGTTCACCGGCTCACACGCGCCATTCTCACCAATTCCCAATACGGTGGCGTGTAACCCTTTTCCGCTCTGAATTGTTCAGCCCGTTCGATCAGTCGCGCTTTGATCGCCGCGTGTCCCGCTGACAATCGCTTCACCCGCAACGCCGTGGCCGAACTCATGCCCTCAGGAACCGGCCCAACTTTGCCGCACCAATTCAACACCACGCTGTAAGCCTTCGCCAACCGCGTCATCGGCAGCAGCCACAGGTTGTAATCCAGTTTCTCGCCGCGCTCCGCCGCTTCGAGCATCACATCAATGACCGCGTTGTCAGCGTGGTCTTTGAAAAGTGTGTCCGGGTCGCACCACTCGGCCACGACGCGCAATTGCGGGTCATATTCGAGGTCGGACGGCTCCTGCGTTTCAAAATGCCGCACGCCCAACGCGGACAGCCACGCGGTCACGCCGGGCGTCGAGAGGTGCGACAATCCCATCCACAACGTCACGCCTTGGGTTCTGTAGGCGGCGGATGCAACTTCGGAACAAAATTGTTTCGCCGGGTCGGCGTGATCCATCGCGAAGTCATAGGGAATGTGCCGGGCCTGCGCCGCGCTCAAGGCTTGCGCTGCGGCTTTGTGCGGCAACATCGGGTCGGCGAGCAACGCCGGCAAATCGCTCCGCAGACGCAGGAGCATGATGCGAAGTTTGGTCTCCTGCAAATACGCCTCGATGGGCCGCACGCCCACCCCGCTTTCGATGTGCGCTTCGATGACGGAAACGTTTTTGGTCCACTCCTCCACGTGAACGAGCGCCACGTGCGAAAAATTTCCGGGAAAGTCATTCCCGCGCGCGATGAGCGCCGACGTGGCTGCGCCGCCGCGCGAAATCAAAATATCGCCGCTGTGCATGGCGACGCCATGCACGCTGGCCGACGGTGTGGCAGACGATTCAAGATCACCTTCGAGTAGCGGTGACAATTTTTCGGGCGGCGACTGGAGCATGGCGGCCTCAATACCAGCGCGCCCGCCGTAGAGCGAACGATAAAGGCGGTCGCGCGTTTCGGGCGAATCCATCGGCCAATGTTCGGATTGCCGCTTCACGAGACTGCGCATCCGGGCGAAGGCTTGAAGATAATCCGGCAACCGCTCCGGACACGCCGCCACCCTCGGCGCGAGTAGAAAGAAATTTGTTTCCAACGAACCGAAGACCGTCGCACCCGGCGGCAGGTTGGTGGCAGCCAGCACATCAAGCTGGCGTTGGATTTCGTTGAGCGAGTCGGCGACGGGCGCGGCCAGTCCGTTGCAACCGGTCAGACGGGCCTGTTGGAATTCCTTTTCGAGCGCGGCCCAGAACGCATCGCGCTGCCAGAGAAAAGCCTGCTTGTCTGCGCCTTTGGGCGGTGGCGATGCCGGCTCAGGAATCAGCAGCAGGAGATAGAGCGCAACCGCCGCGAGCAGACATCGGGCGACGAATCGAAACCAACGACCACGCTTTGGCTCGGAATGCATGTCGCCATGCTACCGGGACGGCACGGGAGCGTTCAAGTACACGCACCATCGCGCAGATTCCCACCGAACCGAACTGGCCGTAGCACTCCGCGCTGAAGAACGCCATCATGACCGACCGCAAAGTCTGGCCGAAGAAAACCATCGCTGAATTGAAGCCGCTTCTGGCGAAGTATCTTTAACCACAGATAAACACGGATGAACACGGATGCAAAGGGGCTGACACGAATTTCACGAATCCACGCGAATTGTTGTGAAGCCAAGCGGAAGGGCTGAAAGCCCGCAATATGACAGCCCGGGGTGAAGCCCCGGGTTCACATCCCACAAATCATCCAAGCCCTGTAGGGGCGACAGAAAATCTCACGCCTGTTTAAGTGGCTTAGTGCCGAGGATGAGGGATTTCACTTCGGCGGCGATGGACTGGCGCAACGCGGCGGCGACGCGTTCGCTGGCGATCTCCGCCCGCGCGGTGGTCACGCGCTCGACCAGCTTGCGCTAAACTTCCAGCAGCGGGAGGGGAAACGGGGCGCTACGCAATTCATTTGAAAATCAACCACCGTGACTAGTTGGGAGGTTAGAGCGTCGTACCATTCGGCAACTGCGGGAACTCTGGGATCATGTTTTCAGCCTGCTTGCGCAAAGCTTCCGCCAGGTCCGCGGCCATTTGCGGTATCCGGTTGCGTTTTACCGTAACGGCGGTGCGCAGCAATTCCCAAATTTCCGCCCGCTCCCGGCGCTCTGCGATAAAGTGATCCGCGTTCAGATCGCACATGCGGATATGATACTTACCCGCTGGCGTGACTCCGACCAGGAGATGCGTTTTGGGATTTTCAAAGAGATGCTCGCCGTAATCCCGCTCCCGGCAGGGATTCAAATACCGCAACCCCAAAGCTTGATCGCCGGCACTCGGCCAGAACATGCCCTTGGCGCCGTTGCAGTGGCGCGTGGCGAGAAACAAATTCTCATACTGCTGGAGGAAGTCTTCCTTTTTGCGCGGATCGAAATGGTCAATCTCCATGCACTTCAAACCACCCGCGCGGGAAAGATGTTGGCAGGAATACGCGCAGCGATCCTCGAAATCCCGGCGCAATGGCTCCAGCGCCACCTTTCGATAATTTCGGCGTGTCAGCCGTTTACGCGGCGCTGATCCGCACGCGATGCGGGGGCGTGTGGAACCGAACATAATCCTTGAGCGCTTGCACCAGGTTCGCGGTGACCTCCCGCTGATTGTATTCCCACAGCACTTCCTCGCCGGGCCGGGGATATTCCAGGTTGCGCCGGTCGCGCGTCAACCGCTCCAGTTCTTGCATCTCCTCGTCGCCAATCGTGCCCAGTGCCTCTTTCCGGGCTAGCTCGCGAAAGCGTTTCGCCATCGCCTTGGTCCAGTCCGTGGCGGTTTCGGTGTAGGCGCGCGTCTGACGTGTCTCGGTTTCTTCGACGGCCGTGGGCCGCAAGGCCTCTTGATCGGAAAATTGCCCCCCCACAATGGCCGTCGCCGGTTTGTCCGCGACGGAACCCTCCGCAATGGATGTCACCAGCAGGGCTGGCAAAACCGCCGTCGCCTTAATTCGCGCAATCGTGACCATGTTATTCTTTTTCTTTCGCGTAGAGCGCCGCCAGAAACTGCCGCTGCGTTTCCAGATCGCAGCGCAGGCACGCCACGCCACCTATTTGGATTTCTTTATCCGAAATTTTCACCTGCTGGATCGCCGGGCCGACCGCAAACGTTCCCAGCACAATTTCTGCCTCCTCCGTGTAGCCCATGTTGATTACCGTCGCCACGTCTGTGGCCATTAGTGAGGCGGGGGGCGACCATGCCGTCGCGCTGCTCTTCGGCGCGCCGACGAGGCCCAAATACTTCCCGAGGCTCTCTTTGCTCTCCTTGAGTGTTTGCTTGCTCAACATGCACGCGTAGATGTCCCGCAGCAGGCCCGAGTCATCCACCAACGCAAAAAAGGCCAGCGCGTGCCCGTCAATCCGTTGCAGCGCGAAGCGGTTGAAAAACATGCGACGCTGATACCCCACCGACGGGATGGCCAATTTTATTTTGACTTCGCCTTTGCTCATTTTCGCAGGAGGAGAAAGTCTAGCCCTCACCGGCTGGACTGACAACAGGCATTTTGGTGCGATTTTGGAAGGGCTTTCCCGCTCATTTCACCGCCTGCTCCCAGAATCAATGTCTCCACTTCGGCGGCGATGGTCTGGCGCAACTCGGCGGCGCGCGGGATGTCGGTGATCTCCTCTGTGTAACCCGGCATCCGGTCTTTCTTCACGCGCCAGAATTTGGTCTCCCGGTTATTGTGCGTGACGAAGAAGGGCGCATCCGCGATGCGAGCGTAGCTCTCGCCTTGCCCGTAGTCTCTGGCAGTGATGGCGGCATTGTCGGATTTGCACTCGGTGATGATGAGCGGGGCTTTCTCATCCGCTTTGTCCTTGGCCGTGCGCCAGATCACGATGTCAGCTTCGGCGGCTTCGCGTCCGCGCTGGACTTTCAATTCCTCGCCCATTTGGTCGAGCGAGAATCCGTAGTCGTTGACGAGCGTGCAGACAAATCGCTGCCGCACGAGTTCTTCGGGGAATTTAACGAACCAATCTTGACGGATGTGGCTGAAGATTTTTCCTTTCGCCGCATCACGGCGAAGGGCGAGAAGGGTTTTGGTTTCTGCGTTCGGCATGGGGCGCAATTTACTTAACCACCGTGCGGTTGGCGAGACTTCTGCCGCCATTACAGGGCTTGGGATTTTTTTTGATGATTAACCCGGGGCTGTCATATTCTCGGCTTTCAGCCTTCGTCAAACTACGGCCCGACGAGTCAGCTCTTTTGATCAGCGTGTGCTCGCCAAGCCCGCTCCATTCAAGCATTGAACCCGCCGGGTTTTTCCGCACACTGTTGGACATGGGCAAAACTAAAATACCGGCCACAGGCGAAGGTTATCTCGGCGAGATCATGGTCCACCGGCTCACGCGCGCCATCGGCGTGGTGGAAAGCGTGATTGAAGCCAAAGCCGGTTGGGCGCCACAGATCACTTTGAAGTCCAAGGACGGCTCCGTGAAAAAGGGCAGGCTCAGTGATTTCCGCGAGCCGAGCGCAACCGAACGCGAAAAGTATTCCACCACCTAGTTGTTGAGGCCACCCCGTATCAGAACGAGCCCTTGCAAGATGCCGGGGTGAACAGATGATGCGACTGTCTTCCAATTGTTGATTTCCTCCGCGTGCTGACACGCCGTAATGGCGCACCGCTTTCGATTCCATAAAGACGCACTGCGGCCCGATGTTCAATTACTTCAGGCACGAGTCCCGCCATCCGCCGTCGTGCCGGTGGGAATAATTCATCCGTCGGCGCTTCAGTGATTCATTTTTGGATCCATCGTTCACCAAAACTTTTCTTCTGTTGGGAACAAATTGGAAGGTTCTCCCATCCCATCCATGCGCCGGGCATGGGAAACTGCGCGTCGCTTTAATCGTGATCAAACCAGGTCCGCGACTTTTTGTCGTGGGCACTCGAACAGCTATGCAACTTCAAACCAAATCAATCCTTCGGGCATCGTTGCTCGCACTGACAGTGTTCTCCATGGGCGTATCCGCTCGCGGAGGCACAGTCTGGACCGGGCCGACGACGACATTCATCAATGGGGGTGGTGATCCAACTCTGCCTGCGAATCAGGATCGGCTTACCGCAAATGTCTGGATCACGCGGGGAGGCTTTCAAGGGATTTACAACGCCAAGACCGAACTCGTATTTACATCTCTTCTCAGTCCGGCAGATACCGAATGGGCTGACGGAACAACGGCGAATACGAATCTGACTTACACGAACTGGAACGCATGGGCCAAGTTTACGCACCTCGGCCCGCCAAGCACGGTTGGAGTCAACGCGGTGATGCATCTGAAAACGGATGATATTTACGTGGATGTGACGTTCACCTCGTGGACCTCGATGTCCGGCGGTTTTTCTTATCAACGTTCGACGCCCTCCGTTTCCATCACCAACCCGGTGGATGGAGCCGTCTTCTTTGCCCCTGCGGTCGTCACAATCGCCGCAAGCGCGAGCGACGTGGGCGGCAGCGTCACCAACGTGGAGTTTTTCGACGGAGTGACTTCGCTCGGCAGCGATCCCTCGCGTCCATATTCCGTCACTGTTCCTCTGGCAGTGGGCATCCATGCGCTTACGGCTGTCTCTTCAGATATTTTGGGCGCAACCAAAACTTCCCCAATCGTGCAGGTGACGGTCGTCAGCAACACTTTTCCCACCGTGGCGATCACCAGCCCGCCTGACAACACCTCCTTCACCGTGCCAGCCGTTGTTCCCATCATTGCCACCGCCCAGGACTCGGACGGCGTCGTGACGAACGTGGCATTCTTCGACGGCGGCACGTTTCTTGGCGGGACCAACGACACACCCTACACCGTTACGGCCAGTCTCGCCGTCGGCGGCCATGCGCTCACTGCGGTGGCCACGGACGACCTCGGACTCTCCACCACGTCGGCCGTCGTGAACGTGACGGTCAGTGCGGAGAACATTCCGCCAAGCATTACCATCACCAACCCGGCTGAGAACTCAGTTTTCGGCAACACCGACAGGGTGACCATCGGAGCCGACGCCAATGATACGGATGGCAGCGTGACGAACGTTCAGTTCTTCGATGGCGTCGTATTGCTGCGCACTTTTACGGCGGGCCCATACAGCTTCACGACCACCGCGTTCACGTTTGCGCTTGGCTCGCATACGCTGACTGCGGTGGCCTGGGACAACCTCGGCCTCGCGACGACCTCCGCACCCATACACTTGACCGTGGCCAGGTATCTGCCGGCTATAACGAATGGCAACATCGCCCTCTTTCTCCAACCCATTGCCACCGGCATGGCCGCGCCTGACTACGCCATCAGTCCGCCGGGCGACACCAACCGGCTGTTCGTGGTGGAACAGAACGGATTGCTGCGCATCATCCAGAACGGAACCCTGCTGCCCGGCTCGGCACTCGACATTTCCAGTTTGATTTCAACCTCGCTCAACCCGGCCAGCCCAAACGACGAACGAGGTTTCCTCGGTCTGGCGTTCCATCCTGGCTTCAATATCCCGGCCAGTCCCGGCTTTCAGACGCTCTACACTTTCAACAGCCAGTTGGTGGGAACTGGACCGACGTATGTTGCTCCGAGCAACGCAGTGCAAGGCTACAAGACCGCCGTCAACGAATGGAAAATATCGAATACGAACACCAATGTGGTTGACCCCACTTCAGTCCGGGAAATCATCTCCTTCGGCAAGAACGCGAACAATCATAACGGCGGCACGATCGCCTTTGGGCCGGACGGCTACATGTATCTTGCCCTGGGTGACGGCGGCAACGCCAACGATGTCGGAGCCAGCCATATCGAGCCGGGCGGCAATGCGCAGAACCTGGGCACGCCGCTCGGCAAGATGTTGCGGTTTGATCCGATCAATCCCGCTCTGACTCCTGCAAGTCCGGACACAATCAGTTCCAACGGCCAATACCGCATTCCCACAACCAACCCGTTTCAAGGGCCGGACCAGGTGCCGGAAATTTACGCCTATGGATTGCGCAACCCCTATCGCTTCTCCTTCGATCGCGCCAACGGTGAGTTGATCCAGGCCGACGTCGGCCAGAACAACATCGAGGAGATTGACCGCATCGTTCTCGGTGGCAACTACGGCTGGGCGATCAAGGAAGGCGACTTCCTGTTCAACCGCACCAACGGCACCGTCGGTGCGCCCCCGGGAAATCGCAGCCCGGGAATTCCGGCAGGGCTGATTGATCCGATCACCGGCACCTTGGGGACATTGGAATACGATCACAACGATGGCATCTCCATCACCGGCGGTTTTGTTTATCGCGGCACTGCGATCCCTGAACTGTACGGGAAGTATATCTTTGGCGATCTGGCCCTGAAAACCCAGCCGGTGCGGGCGGATGGCCGGATCTTTTACGCCGATCTTCAGACCGGCCTGATCAAGGCGTTTCCATTGCCCCAGTTTGGTGGCTCGGCAATTTTGCCGAACGGTCTCACCGTCCATGGCTTCGGACAGGATGCTGATGGCGAACTTTACGCGCTGGTCACAAATACCTCCGCCAATGGGGCAGGGGGCATAGTTTACAAACTCTTTCCTGCTGTGCGCCTCAACGCTCAGGTGTCCGGCAACCTGCTGGACATCTCATGGCCCAACGCGGGTGGGCGGCTGGAAACGCAGACCAACAGCCCGGGCGTTGGTCTGGGCCCGAACTGGGTCACCGTGCCCGGTTCGACCACAACCAATCGCATCATCGTTCCAATTGATCAGGCAAATGGCAGCGTGTTCTACCGGCTCGTCCTGCCCTGATCAACGCAGGGAGACGGATCGTCCAATACGATTGAGTCAACAGGAGCATTGCAGATTTGAGCGGTGGGGAGATGGCTGTTTGTGTTTTGTCCCGCCGTGACAATTTGGAGCGATGACTTTTGCAGCGCCGTAGGCGCGGCATATTTGTAGAAGCCCCGACAAAATAATTTCCAAGCTCCGTCAGGAGCGACATCTTGGAAACACGAATCGGAATATGCCGCAGCACCCATCTCCTTGGAATGCCGCCACGGGATTTTTCTCCGGTTTTGTGGCTCGACATGGTTTGGGTCACGCAGTATGTAGATCTTCATGGTGTTTGCTCTTTCGGTCATTACTGTTGTCTGGGGCGCGAGTCCTACAACGGGTGGCCCGGCGTTCCGCTCTGCGGTTCGCAACCCACGCTCATCCCGCAGAGCAGACACCGCTCCCGCCCTCAGCAAAAGCCATACTGACTAGGCTGCTATGCGTATCTTCAAACTTCCAGCGCCAGTTGTGGCCGTGATTTTAAGCGTTGTGGCAGAGAGTTTGGTTTTTCTGGTTATTAAGCTGTTTGGAATTATTGGCTATTTGCATTTTAGCGCGCTACAGGATTTGTATGAGCAGATATTTATGTGGTTTCACCTACCTGGCGCCATATTTTCTGAGCGATTGGCTGAAGCGCATTTTATATCGCATGATGCTGGTATAGGACTGATGATTTTTATCGCAGTATTTCAGTGGTGGCTTATTTTTCTAGCAGCCATTTGGATGTTCCGACCTTTAGGCAAAGACATGACCGAGCAGCCTCGTGAGAAACTAGACCAGTAACTCATTGGATTGGAACGATTGTGTAGTTGAGGGACTCGGCCATGTTGTGGAGGTGTTGGAGCTTCTTGCGTTTCATTTTGGCTTCTCTTTTGGCGAAGACTTCCGGGGTTGAAGGGTTGATGTTGGAGTAACCATCAAGCAAAAGAGACTGCGACGGTCTGTCGCAGTCTCCAAATCTTCTGCGGTCTGGATCAACCAAACCAGCCCGGTGATTGCATGTTGATTGCCTTACTTGAGCCGGATGTTGCGGAACTGGACGGTCATGGCCGGGCCGGCATGAATCTGCAAGGCCAGGACGCCGGACTTCGCGGCTTTGGCGGAGTCTTCATCGGTGACATCCACGGTCAGGTTGCCATTGATGAAATGTTGCAGGTGGTTGCCCTTGGCGATGACCACGTAATCATTCCAGTCCTCGTTGTTGATCTTGGATTGAATCGTGTCCGAATTGCCGACTGATCCAGTGACTTCAATCTTCAGCTTGCCCGCTGCATCAGATTTCAGGACGGTCTTCTCACCGCGCTTTGCCAGAATGCCGCGACCGCGTTCTTCGTAGAGAATGCCGCTGTAAGTTTTCCCGGCTTCAAAGTCCGCCTGGTATCCGCCCACGATGGGTCCGAATTCACCTTGTTCAAGAACCTTGCTGCGATATTGGATGCCGGAATTGCCACCGACGATCTTGTATTGCAGGCGCAGTTCAAAATCAGCAACCTCGCCAGCCTTCCAGACGAGGAAGGTGTTGTGCTTGATCTTGGTGTCGCCCTCGTCGGAGGTTTTGCCGGTGATGACACCGTCCACAACGGACCAGAGCTTGGGATTACCCTCCCAGCCATCGAGATTTTTTCCGTTAAAGATCGCCTTGAAACCCACTAGCGGCCAGGTGTCCGTGCGGAAGGGTGAAGCGGGCAGGCCATCCTTGTTGGAAAAGTTCGGCTCGGCCAGTTGATGCATTGCAAAACGTACCGCCACGGGATTCGCCACGGCGTCACTGGACACAACAATCTTCTTGCCGATGATCTCAGCGCGCGCATCCACGAAATTCTGGTCACTACCCGCAATGGTAAAGTTTGAGAGCGGTCTGCCGTCGCGTGACACCAGACCGCCACCGACGTGGTCAAAGCTGAGTTCGATCTTGTTTCCGACCGCTTTCATTCCCTTGTAAAGCGGGCCGGAATAAACAATGCCGCGCTTGCCGTAGGTCTTGGCGAGAGCCCAGAGAGCGAGGCGACGTCCCACATCCTGTTTGTTCTTGGGATGAATGTCCTTGAGGTTGCTGATGTCCGTGGTCACGGCCATGCCGGTGTTTGGCACGGAAAGGGTGGCGGTTTGTGCCTCCCAGATTCCTGCGAGCTTCGAGTCATCGCCGCCGTAGGTGAACGGTGCAAGTTGCACAAAGCAGAAAGGCATCCTGGGATTGTTCCAGACACTGCGCCAGCCCGCGATGAGTGCTTTCATCTTCTCAAAATACAACATGCCTTCGCCGTTGTTGGATTCGCCCTGGTACCAGAGAGCACCGCGAATCGCGAACGGCACGAGCGGATGCACCATGCCGTTGTAGAGCGCGAGAGGGGTTTGGTGGTTGATCTGCTTGATGGGTTTGCCGTCTGCGCCCAGTTCAACCTTGCCCTCTTTGTCCTTCTTGTCGGTGACTTCCGGGAAAGAACTCAGCTTGTCGGCAAAGTCCTGCTTCAACGCGGGCACGGCCTGAAACCCAACCGGCGGTGTCCATGGTTCAATGCGTGTGCCGCCCCAATTGCATCCGAGCAAACCGATCGGGACATCGAGTTCCGTCATGAGCGTGCGACCGTAGAAGTATCCGACAGCGGTAAAATCTTTCACTGTCTCCGGGCTGCACAGCTTCCAACCATCTGAGGAAACATCACTCTCGGGTTTGTCCGAGGGACGATGCGGAATCTTGATGTGACGGATGCGGGGATGATTCGCGGCGGCGAGTTCCTCCTTGGCGTTGTCGGATGAACCAACCGTCCATTCCATGTTCGACTGGCCGGAGCAGAGCCAGACTTCGCCGACGAGCACGTCCTCGACAACAATCTTGTTCTTGCCGGTGACGGTCATGATCTGCGGCTTTGAATTGGCTTTCATCGCGCGCAGATTGACGCGCCAGGTACCGTCTGCACCGGCCTGTACCGAAATTTTCTGGCTGCCAAATTCAACCGTGACCTGCTCGCCCGGATCGGCCCAACCCCAGATCGGGCAAGGCTGGGCGCGCTGGAGCACCATGTGACTGCCGATGACGGCGGGCAGCTTGACGTCTGCGAGTGACGACAAAGTGAAAGCGCAGAGAAGCGAGACGATGACTGATAGTATTCTTTTCATGGATGAGGTTTGGTTGGGAACAGCGGAGACGATTAAATTGTGTGCAAGTTCAGTGCGCATTTTCAAATTCCTGAAGTCAGCATGATCACTTGCCGAAGAAACGATTCAGGTTGCGCAGACCCTTCACGGCGATTTCTGTCTGGGTTGGCTCGATGCGCCGCCAGATCGCAGCAGCACGGGCAATGACTTTCACGTCGGTTGTGAAGGATTCGATGACCACGTCGCCGTTGTAGCGAATGTCCTTGAGGGCCTTCACAATTGGCTTCCAGTCAATGTGGTCGTTGCCCGGCGTGCCACGGTCGCTGCCGCAGGCGTGGAAGTGCGCCAGGTGTTTGCCGGCCTTGCGGATGGCGTTGGCCTGATTCTTTTCCTCGATGTTCATGTGGAAGGTGTCGAGGTGCAGCTTGAGCGCGGGGCTGCCCACGTCCTTGATCATCTTGAGTCCCTGATCACAGGTGTTGATGAAGTCGGTCTCAAAGCGGTTGAGCGGTTCGAGACAAACCTGCCTGCCGCGTTTCTCTGCGTATTTGGAAAGTGTCTTGAGATGCTTCACAACGAGCGCCCATTGCTTCTTGTATTCCTCCGGCGGCACGGCATCAGCCCGACCCACGGCTGAATAAACCGGCCCGATCAACGAGGGACAATCCATGACGACCATCTGGTCGAGGAGCGTGGTCATGTAGGCCAGTCCCGTCTTTTGCGCCTTGGCGTCACCGCGCAGATCGCGATCCGGTCCCATGCAGGCGCACACCGAACCGCATACCAGGCCGTGGCGATCCAGTTCACGCTTCACATGCGCGGGATCAATGTGCGACGGGTCTTCGATTGGAATCTCGATTGAATCAAACCCCCACTTCTTGAACTTCGGAAAAAGTTTGGTGCTGGCGTTGTTGAAGGGTGAGGTGAACAGGAATGTGTTGATGCCAAATTTCATGGTAAAATAATTTTCGGGAAGGTAGGCAATCACAGAAAGTTTCAAAAGCATTTTTTTCTCCTGCTGAAAGGCCTTTTAACGACCGACTGTTCCATGCACTGGCCTTCAAAGTATTGCCCCCTCGCGTGAATTCTTGTCATCCGGCTTATTCAGGCTTGCGAAATGACTGTTGCTTTCCGAGCCTTTGAACCATGAAACATAATTGGTCAATGGCAACGCTTGTGTTGTGCCTCATGGGGATGATCGCGATCCGGGCAGACGCCGCACTCGAACTCAAACAAGGCGATCATGTCTCGATCATCGGCAATGCGCTGCCGGATCGCATGCAGCATCATGGCTGGCTGGAAACTCTTATCCACGCAAAATATCCGAACCACGAACTTGTCTTCCGCAATCTTGCTGCGTCCGGCGATGAGGTCAACACGTGGCAACGTTCCGAGAACTTCGGTTCCCGCAACGACTGGCTCACGAAGACCAAGGCAGACGTGATCTTTGCGTTCTACGGTTTCAACGAATCGTTCAAGGGTGATGCCGGCCTCGACAAGTTCAAGCAGGACCTCGACAAGTTTGTGAAAGACACGAAGGCCGCGAACTACAGTGGCAAAGGCGTGCCGCGACTCGTCCTGTTCTCGCCGATTGCCAACGAGAAACTCAGCGATCCCAATCAACCCGACCCGACCGCCAACAACGCCAACATCCAGAAATACACTGCCGCCATGGCCGAGGTGGCCAAGGCCAACGATGTTCCTTTCGTGGATATTTTCGCCATTTCCAAGCGGCTTTACGCTGAGGCAGCGGCGAAGGGACAAGCGCTGACGTTCAACACATTCCTCCTCACCGAAGCAGGAGACAAGGCGTTCGCACCAGAAATCTTTCAAGCCTTGTTCGGCGCACAGCCGCCAGTCGGCAAACTCGATAAACTCCGTGCCGCCGTGAATGTCAAAAACGCCGAGTGGCACGCACGTTATCGGACGGTGGATGGCTACAATGTTTATGGCGGTCGCTCAAAGCTCGCCTTTCAACCCGGCAAAGGCAGCTTTATCACCCTTACCAATTACGACGATCCACCGCCTTACATTTCCAACTACCGCATCATGCAGGAGGAAATGTCACAGCGCGACGTGAAAACAGCCAATCGCGACCGGGGTGTCTGGGCCGTGGCCAAGGGCGGCAAGCCGAAGGTTGACGACTCGAATCTGCCACCTGTTAAGTCAATTGAGTCGAACAAATCCGACATCAAGCCGTTCTTGAGTGGTGAGGAGGCTATCAAACACATGACTGTGGCGAAGGGTTGCAAAGTAACCTTGTTCGCGAGTGAAGAACAATTTCCCGAACTCGTCAGCCCGGTGCAGATGGCTTTCGATACAAAGGGCCGTCTTTGGGTTGCCGCCTGGCCGAGTTACCCGGAGGTTAGGCCGACCGACAAGGTTTTCGACAAGCTGCTGGTATTTGAAGACACCAACGGTGATGGCAAGGCCGACAAGGTCACAACCTTCCTCGACGGTCTGAACTGCCCGACAGGTTTTCAGTTCTACAAAGATGGCGTCCTTGTCATGCAAGCTCCGGACTTGTGGTTTGTGAGGGACACAAATGGCGACGGCAAGGCTGATTGGAAAGAGCGCGTGCTGATGGGCATGGACTCGGCCGATTCACATCACACCGCGAACTCCATGGTTCTCGATCCTGGCGGTGCAACGTATTTGAGCGACGGCGTATTCCACCGCACGCAGGTCGAAACCGCAATTGGTCCAGTTCGCAACGAGGACGGTTGCATTTATCGCTTCGAGCCGCGCACAGGAAAATTCGAGCGCTATGTTCCGTACGGCTTTGCAAACCCACACGGTCGTGTGTTCGATTACTGGGGCAACGACATCATCACCGACGCAACCGGCAACGCCAATTACTTCGCCCCCGCATACAGCGGTCATCTCGACTATCCCGCCAAGCACAAGGGTATGCAGGAGTTTTGGAAGCGGCCAATGCGACCCTGCGCCGGCACCAGCATGATTACCAGCCGCCATTTCCCCGACGAGTTCCAGGGAAATTTTCTCAACTGTAACGTCATTGGTTTCCAGGGAATTTTTCGCGTCAAGATGAGCGAGGATGGCTCGGGCCTGAAGGGGGAAACCATCGAAGACCTGGTCAAGGGCGACAACGACAAGATCCCCAACTTCCGTCCCTCCGCCGTCAGCGTGGCGCCGGATGGCTCGATTTATTTCTGTGACTGGGCAAAGGAATTGATCGGCCACATGCAGCATCACATTCGTGATCCGCATCGCGATAAATCTCATGGTCGCATCTACCGCATCACCTACGAAGGCCGTCCGTTGCTTCAGCCTGCAAAGGTGTTTGGCCAGTCTGTTGAGAAGCTGCTCGATCTTCTCAAGGAGCCGGAGAATGACGTTCGCACCCGCGCCAAAACCGAACTCGGCAAGCACGACAGCACAAAGGTCATCGCCGCAGTCAAGAAGTGGTCTGCGAACCTTGATCCGAAAGACAAGGATTACGAACATCACATGACAGAAGCACTCTGGGTGCATCAGTGGCACAACGTCGTGGATGAGGAACTGCTCAAGCGCATGCTTCGTTCGCCCGATTACCATGCCCGCGCCGCCGCGACGCGCGTTCTCTGTTACTGGCGTGATCGCGTGAAAGACCCGCTCGCCTTGCTCGAAGTACAGGTCAAGGACGAGAATCCTCGAGTCCGGCTCGAAGCCGTGCGCGCATGCAGCTTTTTCACGACTGCCAAGGCGGCGGAGATTGCACTGGCCGCCCTCGACAAGGAAGCCGATCCAAACAAACCGGATTACTACATCAAGTACTGCCTCGATGAAACCATGAGGCAATTGGACAAATATACGAAGTGAGAGATCGAGCGGGCATTCGTGCGCATTCGCTTTTCAACTACATCGAGAAAATCACGCGACAGCATTCAACACTTATGAACATGAAATTCTTTGCAATCGCTGCGGTGGCTTGTCTGACTCTCGGCTTCACCGCCTCCGCCAAGGACTCGGTTGTCTATGAAGGCAAGAGCGGCGCAGGTCAGGGTAAGCACATCGTCTTCCTCAGTGGAGACGAGGAATATCGTTCCGAGGAAGGATTGCCCATGCTTGCAAAAATCCTCGCCACGCGTCACGGCTTCAAGTGCACCGTGTTGTTTCCCATCAATCCTGCGAACGGCTCCATTGATCCCAACAACCAGACAAACGTCGTCGGTATGTCGGCGCTGGACACTGCTGATGTTTGCGTGATGCTGTTCCGCTTCCGTGAACTGCCTGATGCGGAGATGAAACACTTCGTGGACTACATGGATCGCGGCAAGCCGATCATTGCGCTGCGCACCAGTACGCACGCATTCGCCTATTCGCGGAACAAGCAGAGTCCCTATGCGAAGTTCGACTGGCAGAGCAAGGAATGGTCCGGCGGTTTTGGCATGCACGTGCTCGGGGAAACATGGGTCAACCATCATGGCGATCACGGCAAGCAAAGCACGCGCGGCATCATCAGCGACGAATTCAAGTCGCACGCCATCCTGCGCGGCGTCACCGATATCTGGGGCCCGACGGATGTTTACGGCGTCACCCATCTTCCAGCCGATGCAAAGGTGCTGGTCCGCGGCCAGGTGCTCACCGGCATGAAACCCGGCGACGCGCCGCTCGAAGGCCCGAAGAATCAGCCGATGATGCCGTTGGTGTGGATGCGCGATTACACCGGTGAGAAGGGGCAGATCAACAAGACACTCACCACCACGATGGGTGCAGCAACTGATCTTGAGAGCGAAGGCCTGCGACGATTGATCGTCAATGCCTGTTACTGGGCGGCTGGCCTTGCCGAAAAAATTACTGATCACGCCAGCGTGGATTATGTGGGCGACTACAAACCGACCGGATTTGGTTTTGGCAAGTTCAAGGTCGGCGTAAAGCCGGCAGACCTGCAGTAAACGCCAGGCGTGGCTTCAACATGCGGGGTGTGGCCGTCCCCGGCCACAGCAACTCAAGCCGGAGAGAATGTTTTCGTAATTCCAGCCAGCATTGACAGCGGAGGTCGCTGCGCCCGAGGACGGGCGCACCCCGGATCCACGGCAGAACTGCAATAAGCAGGATCGGTGCTAAGGTGTCGGGAGAAATGAAAAGGCGCGTCAGGTTCTGACGCGCCTTGTTCCTGAAAACTTTCGATTACTTCACCTTGGCGACGTTTTCCCACTTGTTCGTCTTTGCCGACTTCAAGACAGCATCGCAAACGTTTTGTGTTTCGAGCGCATCGCGGAACGTCGGGCCGGCCGGCTTCTTGGTTTCGAGTCCTTTCACGAAATCCGCCACCTGATGAATGAAGCTGTGTTCGTAGCCGATCTGCAAGCCCGGCACCCACCAGTTCTTCATGTAGGGATGATCGCCGTCGCTGACGTGGATGCTTCGCCAGCCGCGCAATTTGCCCTCGTCGCGATGATCGAAATACTGGAGCCGATGCAGATCGTGCAGATCCCACGCGATGCTGGCGTGTTCACCATTGATCTCGAATGTGTAAAGCGCCTTGTGACCGCGCGCGTAGCGGGTGCTTTCAAAAGTAGCTAGCGAACCGTTTTTGAAGCGCGCCAGAAATGCGCACGCGTCGTCAATGCCAACCTTCTGAACCTTGCCGGTGAGCGTGTGGGTGCGTTCCTTGATGAATGTCTCGGTCATCGCGTTGACCTTGTCGAAGCTTCCGTTGAGCCAGATCGCAGTATCAATGCAATGCGCGAGCAGATCGCCCGTCACGCCGCTGCCGGCTGCCTTGGCATCCAGCCGCCACAACCCTGCGCCGCCCTGCGGCAGTTCCGGGCTGATGGTCCAATCCTGGAGAAACTTCGCACGATAATGAAACACGCGACCAAGCTTGCCTTCATCAATCAATTGCTTCGCGAGCGTGACGGCGGGAACGCGACGATAATTATACCAGACGATGTTCGGCACTTTGGCCTTCTCCACCGCTTCAACCATCTTTCTGCCTTCCGGTCCGTTCATCGAGAGCGGTTTCTCGCAGAGGATCATTTTGCCTGCCCTGGCGGCGGCGATGGCGATCTCGGCATGGCTGTTGTTCGGCGTGCAGATGTCAATCGCGTCAATGTCCTCGCGCGCGATTAGTTTGCGCCAGTCGGTTTCAATGGATTTGAATCCCCACTGCTCCGCGAAGGCTTTTACCTTGGCTTCGTCCCGCGCACAGATTGCTTGAAGCACGCATTGATGCTCGAGGTCGAAGAAGTTGTTGACCTTGCGATAGGCGTTGGAGTGAGTCCGGCCCATGAAGCCGTAACCGATGAGTCCGATGCGAAGTTGTTTCTTAGGCATAATTTGAAAGCAGTTTCAGGGTTGTTTGGTTAAGCGCGCCAGCCATGGTTCTCACGCACCTGGATCATCGCCGCGAGAATGTCATTCCAAGTCTGTTGCTTCATCAGCGTTTCGTTCGGGAACATGCAACCGTCCCAACAAATGTGCTTCAGCTTCTTCGTGACCTTGCCCTTGCCGTCGCGCAGCCAGTAGCCGGAGTCGCGGGCAATGTTCAGCTTGCCCTTCGGATCGGTGGCGAGGCAGTGGCGGCCGGTCTTCTCGTGCGAGCCGGAGCCGAAGACGCTGCCATCGTTTTGCGCGACGTGGAAATCAATCGTCCACGGACGGAGCGCGTCCGTGAGCTTCGTCATCGCCTTGTGGAATTCGCCGGGCTCGTAGTGATAATTCTTCGGCACGATGCGGTGCGCCTCGGCGTTGAAGCCGAGCGTGTAGAGATGCGTGTGTGACATGTCCGCCTGGAAGCCGACGACCTTGGGCATGCCGGTTTCTTCGAGCAGATCCACCATGTGCTTCCATGAGTGCATGGCGCCCCAGCAAATTTCACCCTCGGCGGCGAGACGCTCGCCGTTGTCCTTGGCGATCCTGCCGGCCTCGCGGAAAGTTTGCGCTATGAGCTTGGTGGTGGCCTTTGGAGCTTTGTCCCATGCAGTAACACTCGTGGCGCTGTCAATGCGGACCACGCCGTATGGCCGCACACCGAGTTCACGCAATTTCTTCGCGATGCGGATGGCTTTGCGCACATGCGTGACCCACGCCGCGCGCGCCTTTTCATCGCCGCCCGCCGAGGCATCGAACCAAACCGGCGCAACAACGGAGCCGACCACCAGCCCCCTGGCCTTGATCTTCGAGGCGAGCGCCTTGATGCCGTCGTCCGAAATATCAATGTCCGTGTGCGGGTTGTAGAGGAAGAGATCCACACCGTCGAACTTCACTCCGCCGACATCCGCCTTGGCGGTCATGTCCAGCATCGTATCGAGGTCAATGAATGGTTCTGCGCCGGGGCTGCCCTTGCCGACGAGGCCGGGCCACATGGCGTTGTGAAGTTTTGGAAAATTATTGGTGGCGTTTGTCGCGTTCATGGTTATGTCGAGGTATTCGAATTGGTCGCAAAACATTATCAATCGAATCGCCCCCGGCAATCCCAAACTGCCCGGAGACCACTCCCGCGAGTTGGCTGTGGATTTTGTGGCTCGACAGGGTTGGGGGCACGGAGTAGATAAGTCTTCATGGTGTTTGATCTTCGGGTCATTACGGTTGTCTGGGGCGCGAGTCGCACAACTTGTGGCTCGGCGTTCCGCTCTGCGGTTCGCAACCCACGCTCATCCCGGAGAGCAGACACCGCTTTCGCCCACGGCGAAAGCGATACTGTGAATAGACCACTTCGCACATGAAACGCATAGCCAAGATTCTGTTGCGACCGCTAATCCCGGACCGATATGTCAGGATTTTTTGCCTCATTGCAGGTGTAGCGATGTTGTGCGCCGGGATTGTTCTGGTTTTCAGCGGGTATCACGGACTGCTGTTCCTCTTGCTAGGTTCGGCGTGCCTGGTCAGTGTGCTTCCGCGTAAGACCTCATAGACAGATTCTTGAATGAAGACGACGCGACCTCCTGAAGAAGCTGGACGCGCGCGGTACTGACCAGGCCATGGTCACCAATAATTTTATGGAAAACCAAATCCAGCACCGAGTCAGAAGGAGAAGGCGGCGGCATTCAGTTGTACATCAAACCAGGAGCCTTTTCAAAAGCACAAGGCCAAGGTGGTGGCTTGCAACTTTTGCGCTGATCTTCGGTTTGTATCTAAACAGTGAACACAAGATCAACTCGGCCAGGGCTGATGTTATTGTCATCGGCAACGGAACCCCGGAGCCATCGTCCACTGCTTTGCTGCTCTGCGGTGCTGTGCTGCTCATGTTTGAGCGCAGAAGACGAAAGCTCCAGAAATGTGCTGTGGCTTGACCGTGTGCTGGAGCGTCCGAAATCGCCGGGAAGCGGCAGGAGACGGCAATCTGTTGAACACGGGATACGATCAGAACACAACGGAGCAATGGAAATGGAAGCTAAACCATCAGGCAAACTCAGGGACGGCGATCAATGCAAAGTCACCGGCGGCGTACATGGAGGCAAAACCGGCCACGTAACCATCACGGTCATTGCCGTGGCGACCGTTGCCGCCGCTGCTGTTGTTTGGTTCTGGGCACTCCGGCCGCTCGGTTTTGCTTCCTACCTTTCTTCGACCGGCGTGACTGAAGCTGACATCATCCGCCAGTATTGGCCGCACCGTTTGGTCGAGCCGGAGTGGATTAGCGCCACGCCGGACAGATTCGACAGGCTCATGAAGTGGCACATCTATGAAACGCTGGCCCGGCTGTCGGTTGTCGGCGTGTTGTGGTTCATTATTGCTGGTGGAGCTGTTTACAGATTTGTCAGAGGACGAAGACTGCGGCCTGACAAGGGCGCTGCATCTAACCCGGCCATCGCGTCCAGGTTGCAATCGAGCGCGCTCGTGGGCCGGGTCGTTGAGCTTGGGTCTTAGGCCACTTCGCATCATGCTGACATATCTTTCACTCATTCCGATTCTACTGGTGATTGTGTGGCTGGTTGCTGAGGCTCGTGGGCGGACAAGGACTCGCGTGATTGCTGGTCTCTCAGCATTGATTTTTGTGGCCGTTGTGGCTTTTCTTTGGGGCGGTTTTGCTGAAAGCTTGCGGCATATCGAGTTTTCAGAGCCGCATGACAGCCCAGCAGACGCAGCTTTGATGGACGCGGCGGAGAAGGCCGTGACCAATAGTGTGACGAAATGACGACGTGGCCTTGTAAGAAACAAGGATGAGCAAGGGAGCCTGTATTTATCGGGGGTTTTGCAGGGGGGTTGTTTTTAGAAAACCGAGATGCAGGCAACGCAAAAGGCCGGACATGGATTTGGCAAAAAATCCTACACGGCCAGTGCGGCAGATCAAGTTGAGGAGCCGGAGTCGGGCCGCATGGTCAATATCACACATGAACAAATTACCTGAGATCACGTTCGGCTTTTGGATAATGAAGGTTTGCGCCACGACGCTGGGTGAAACCGCAGGCGATCTGTTGTCCATGACGCTGGATGTCGGCTATGCGGTCAGTTCGTTGCTGTTGCTTGGCATGTTTGTAGTCACGCTTCTCGGTCAATTGTGGTCGAAATGTTATCACCCTTTGCTTTATTGGACCGTAATTCTTTCAACGAGCACGGCGGGTACGACGATGTCAGATTTCATGGATCGGACGTTGGGGCTTGGTTATGCGAAGGGGGCTTTGATTTTGTCCGGCGTGTTGCTGGCGATATTTACCTACTGGCATTTCACGGAGGAATCGTTGTCGGTGGTGAACATCCGGACGCGCAAGGTGGAGCTGCTTTATTGGTTTGCGATCCTGTTTTCGAATACGCTGGGCACGGCTCTAGGCGATTTTCTGGCGGATGATTCGGGACTCGGGTTTGGTGGCGGCGCGTTGTTGATTGGCTGTTTGCTGGCCCTGGTGACAGGCGTATTTTATTTCACGAAGATTTCCAGGGTGCTGCTGTTCTGGGTCGCTTTTGTTCTCACACGTCCGTTTGGCGCAACACTGGGTGATGTCCTGACAAAGACGCATGAGAAGGGAGGTCTGGGGTTCGGCACGATCGGTTCCTCTGCCGTGCTTGCCGGGATACTTGGGATTGCAATGTGTTACGCCACCTTCAAACAGAACAGCGAAGCAAACGCGACCCGTGCTGTGGAGTGAGGGTTAAGTGTGTAGGGAGGCTTTTGCCGTCGGGCGCAATTGTGTAAAGCGACGGCTTGTCAGTCCCTTCACTTTGAGTTGTCCGGCTCGGGTCCAGGGCAGACGCATCTAAATAGTTTTTGGAACAGGGTTTGCAAGTGGTTCAATGGAGCCAGCTTGCGAGGGAGAATTTTGAGGTTCCCTTTTGCTTGGAAATATGATTCAAACTGGGGATGCAAAAACATCCCAAGCTTGGTTTGATCGAACATTTCAAAGACCTGCCGGACCCGCGAGTGGATCGCACCAGAGATCACGAGTTGATCGACGTGCTGACCATCGCCATCTGCACACTGCTCTGCGCGGGAGAGTCCTTCAACGACATGGAGGATTTCGGCAAGGCCAAGGAGGACTGGTTCAAAACCTTTCTGAACTTGAAGAACGGCATCCCCAGTCACGACACCTTCAACCGGGTGTTTGCCGCATTGTGCCCGCAGGCCTTCGGGGAATGTTTCATGGCCTGGACGCAAAGTCTGCGCCGTGCGGTGGCCCAGGAGATCGTGGCGCTGGACGGCAAGGCGCTGCGCCGTGCGTTGGACGCGGACCAGAACAGCAAAGTGATCGTCAGCGCGTGGGCGCACAGCAACCGGCTGGTGTTGGGCCAACTCAAGGTGGACGACAAGAGCAACGAGATCACCGCACTGCCCAGGTTGTTGCGGGCGTTGGAACTCACCGGTTGCATCGTGACGGTGGACGCGATGGGCACGCAGAAACAGATCGCCAGGGAGATCAAGGAAGCGGACGCGGATTACGTCATGGCACTCAAGGGCAATCACGAAGTGGTGCATGAAGAAATGAAAAGCTTTCTGGACGCGACGGTGCAGGAAGCCGCAGCGGCCCGCCCGCCGGGAATGCAGCCCTCAGCGGCAGTGGCCGGACTGGCGACCCTGCAAACCGTGGAGAAAGATCACGGGCGGCTGGAGACGCGGACTTACTACCAGAGCGCGGTGCTGGATTGGTTTGCGGATCGGGAGCAATGGGAAGGATTGCAGACGATCGAGCTGGTGGAAGCGAAACGTGAAGTGGGCGGGAAGAAGACGGTGGAACGGCGATATTATCTGAGCAGCCTGCCGCTGGGTGTGGAGACGTTTGCACGGGCGGTGCGGGGACATTGGTCGGTGGAGAACAGCCTGCACTGGGTGCTGGACGTGCAGATGAGGGAGGATGAAAGCCGGGCGCGAACAGGTCACGCCGCCGAAAATCTGGCGACGTTGCGCAGGCTGGCGTTAAATCTTTTGAAACGCGAGGCGACCAAGAAACGCGGCATCCGGGGCAAACAACTCAACGCCAGTTGGGATCACGCTTATTTGCTCCGCCTCCTCGGCGTCCCCATTTAGATGCGTCGGCCCTGTGCTCGGGTCTTCCACGGCTTGACACGTTGAGGCGCGTCGGCGCACAGTTGGACCATGAGCACCAGCCTGAAGCGACGAGTTTTCGTCGGCTGGCCATGTCACGGTTCGCCCCTCGTCGTCGTGGCTCTCGCCATCAGTTTGTTGTCCGGAGTTACGTTCGGCCAATCGCCGGGAAGCCTGTTCACGCCGCAGGCTTCATACAATCTCACCAATCACCTTGTCAGTGTGAGTGTGTTTCAGTGGTTCTCGGCCAATGGCGGACAGTTGACCGGGCCGTGGCGTCCGGTGGAGGGGCGGGTGAATTGGACCGGCACGACGGATTTCTGGCGCTCGCAGATCAAGCAGATGATGGCGGCGAATTTCGACATGCTTTACGTGCACCTGATTCCTTCATCAGAGGAGCAGCGGGTCAATCTGTTCCGGGCATTGAATCAGTTGCGCAGCGAAGGCTGGAACGTGCCGAAGGTTGCTCCATTTCTCGACCCGATGATCACGTGGGATCAGCAACCGTTGGTGGACGTGAACACGGCGGCGGGCAAGGACGAGTTCGTGAACCAATACATCCGATGGTTCAACCAGTACTACAGTGTGAATCAGGATGCGTATGCGGACGATTATCTGGCAAAGATCAACGGGCGTCCCGTACTGGACACGTGGCATGTGAAGTTCAATCTGGGCAATCTCGCGTCGCTCTCGCGTGCGGATGTTGAGACGCGGTTGCGGAATACTTTTGGCGCGAGCCATCCGATTTTCTCGAATGGCGTGTACATGGTCACGACGGCGTTGAACGATCCGACGTTTGCATGGGCGGATGAGAAGGTGCCGCAGTTCGAGATCAACCAGTATTATTATCCCGCGAATTGGAAGGGCATCCAAACCGCGCAACTCAAGGGTGGCTATTGGGATCAAAACATTCGCAACCCCGGTGACTTTCTTGCGCGGGCAGGTGGTGCGCCTTACAACACCGCCTGGGGCCGTATCGTGCGGACAATCCATAAGCGTGTGTACGTCGAAAGCTGGAATGAATACGACGAAGGCACGGGTATTTTTGCGGCCAACGCGGGCCCGCCCTACATCCGATCCGGAAGCGGCAACACGAACACCGACGTGTGGTCCAGAACCACTGACCCATACGAGTATATCAAGACCACTGCTCGCGGCGCCGCGGCGTTCAACGACTATCCCGAGCGCGACGCAAAGATTCTCTGGCACAACATCCCGACGAGGATGTTGCCCGGTGAGACGCGTACAGCCACGGTGATTGTCCGTAACGAAGGTGACGCGATGTGGTCGGAGGCGGGGAAGTATCGTTTCGGTCAGAAGGAGTTTCTCGATACGCTGTTTGGCGCGGGGCGCTATTTGATGAACGACGTGCAGGACGACATCCCGACTTTCGGCGGAATCTTCCGAGGGCGACCGAAGACGTTTGCTTTGTCCATCCATGCGCCGATCACACCCGGGCTGTACACGAATCACTGGAGCATGTTGCAGGAAAACGTGGCGTGGTTTGGGCAGGAACTCGTGCAGGAAATACTGGTGGATCCGACTCTGACTTACCACGGCGCGCCGCAGTCCATTGACAGCACAAGCCTGCTGACGAACAGCATCGTTGATAACTCGGAGCACACTTACGCCGTTGCGAATCTCCCGGTTGGACATTTCGCCGAATGCGCGATCACACGCACCTTTGCCGCTCCGATCAAGAGCATCAAGTTGAGCATTGTCTCGGGAACGGCGGACGACGTTGGCTACGTGGGCAACATTCTTGTCACTCCGGATTCGGCGAACGTGAATTGTCAGTTGGGTCACGTGACAAACGAGGTGGACGTGACGAGCGCGGTCACCGTCAGCCGAAACACAGCCACACTGACGTTGCGCGCCCGGGATACCTGCTGCTGCAATACGGGCTGGGGTGAAGACACGGTGGGTGGACGATTGAATGCGAGGCTGCATTGGCAGGTGGAACTCTGGCCGCCCGTGCCCATCAGCGCCACTTTCAGCAACGCTGCCAACGGTCACTTCTACGCATTGCTGAGTCCGGCGACATGGACCTGGACCGAGCGGGCGGCAGCAGCGCTTGGAGGACACCTGGTTTCTCTTGGGAATCAAGCCGAGCAGGATTGGGTCTTCAACACGTTCGCCGCGTACGCCGGAACAAACCGGTTCCTGTGGATCGGCCTCAATGATACGGCCTCCGAAGGTGCGTTTCGCTGGGCCAGTGAGCCGGTCGGGTTCACTTATTGGGCGCCAGGCGAACCGAACAATGCACTCGGTGGCGAAGACTTCGTGACCATGTATCCGCCCGGACATCCGCAAGCGGGTCGCTGGAATGACTGGGGCGAACGGGTTTTCAGCGGCAACCAGCCCTTCAACGGCGTGGCCGAGTTCGTCGGGCCCATGGGGCCGCCGCAAATTGATCAACAACCGCAGGGCGGTAAGGTGAACCCCGGTGTGCCGTTTGCGTTTACTGTCCATGCCTCAGGTTCGCCCACGCTGCGTTACCAATGGCGCTTCAATGGAACGGATATTCCCGGCGCGACAACCACGTTCATGGCCTTGCCAAATGTGCAATTTACCAATGCCGGCGACTACTCGGTCGTTGTGTCGAATGCGCTGGGTTCTATCGTTAGTTCCAACGCGAGGTTGATCGTCAATCATGCGCCGGTGCCAAATCCCAAAACCGTTTCGCTTGATGAGGACACGTCGCTCTCAATTACGCTGGACGGGTCGGATGTAGATGGTGATTCCTTGGGCTACGCGTTGTTCACGCAACCGATCCATGGCCGGTTAATCGGCGTTGCGCCAGCGGTGACGTATGTCCCCGACCATGACTACTTCGGCCCGGACGAATTCAGCTTCAAGGTCACTGATGGGATGTTGGAATCCGCCCCAGCCACTGCCAGCATCACCGTGCTGCCGGTCAACGACGCGCCCGTGGCCAACACGCAAGCTTTGTCGGTTAACGAAGACACGTCGTTGCCCCTCACGCTGACCGGGTTTGATGTGGAAGGAAATGCACTGACCTACTCCGTTGTCAGTCCGCCAACCCACGGGAGTTTGAGCGGCACGGCAACGAACCTCGCGTATCTTGCCGTAACGAATTACTTCGGCCCGGACGGTTTCACGTTCAAGGTCAACGATGGACAGCTTGATTCCATCCCAGCCACGATCAGTCTCACCGTGCTTCCTGTGAACGATGCACCTGAGCCGAAGATCGTCGTCTCGCCGCTGACGAAACTTCCCGGCATCAGCAATCTGGTCGTGATTGCGCGTGTGTGTTGCAATGCCGTTGTCATCCTCGACGGCTCGCAATCAGCCGACGTGGAGAACGATTCGCTGCAGTTTGTATGGACTGAAGGCACGAACACGCTTGGGACGACTGCGACGGTGACGAACCATTTCGCTCCCGGAAATCATGTCGTGAACCTTGCCGTAACGGATGGCGTGGATACCAACACGGCCACGGCGACCTTTGCCGTGCTGACTCCTGCGCAGGCCGTGCACAGCCTGGTTTTGGCGGTGTGTGAGGCGGAATCGGTTCGTAAACATGGCAAAGAGCACGGCCATGATGACGACAAGGAGCACGGCAAGGAGGATGGCAAAGGGCACAGCGAGGAATTATTGGAGACATTGCGTGATGCCGAGGACGCTTTCAAGCGATGCCAGGCAAGGTCGGGATTGCACAAGCTTGAAGAGTTTCAGCACAAGGTCCGTGCCCAGATTGGGCGGCGTGATCCGGCGCTGGCGCAGACGCTGATTGAGACGGCTCAGGAGATCATGGACATCGTTGGCGGCACGCGTTCAAGTCCCTGTCATGTGGTCTTTGACAAGGTGACGCCGTGTGAGCGCGGGAAGATGCAGATGAAATTCTCGGCCAGGAAGAGCGAGAACTACTTTGTGCAGGCATCCACAGACTTGAAGACATGGAAGATCATCGGTGTGGCTGAGGCCTGCGGTGATGGCACGTTCCTGTTCGAGGACCCGTGTGCTGGAAAACACCCGCAAAGATTTTATCGGATTCTGACGCCGTAGCACCGCAGATCGTGTTTCACGGTTTGAGACTCGCCAGCTTTTGGCTTAACGGAGCATGAAGATCGTCATCGTGATTGAGGTTCGGTCATTACTGGTTGTCTCGGGCGCGAGTCCCACGAGGTGTGGCTTGCGCGTTCCGTTTCGCGTTCACAACCCACGGTCCTCCGGAGAAGCAAACAGTTCGTTCCCCAGAATCGGGAGACATACTGACTAGGGGACTGAATCGCACCATGTCCGAAGACCCAAAAAGCAAAAGGAAAATGCGACATGGCACGAACATCAAGATAGTGGTCGTTGTGACACTCCTTGAGATTAGCGTTTTTCAGTGGCGGCTTTTGAGCTTTTGCATTCTTGCGGTGTTGATAATGACTCTTGCACTTTACCCGCCATCGCGGCGTTCGTGGTTTTCAGTTGCCGGAGCTGTCGTTCTTGCCGTGTCCCTTTTCCTCCCATTTGATATAGCCGTTGGCAGCTATCACTACGGTATGCGTGTTGGCATGAGCTCAGGCGGGCCGCATTTGGTTGAGTTCGTCGTTGGAATGCCGATGCACACACGGCTCATTGAGAATTATGGTGAGTATATCTCCGGTGGATGCACATGGCCTGTCCCAATTCCGCCAAGATGGATTCTAGTTTGGAACTGAGTCGCCTAATCCCCAAAAGATAAAAGGGCCGGAGCTAGCGCGTGAGAGGTTGAGCCTCCATTAAGCCTTTTGCCTGCGTACGCTCGGTTCGGAGCCGAGGTATTCGGATCAAGTAAGCCAGGATTTTTCTTGGCCTGTGTTGCTAAAGGCGGTTCATTGTCGGCAATGAATCACCGATTTCCCTTCTCGTTTCTGGCGGCTGTGCTTTGGGCCATCCTGTTGTCACCCTTCGTTCCTGTGCATGCCGTTGATGCTGTGTCCACCTTGCCGCGCAAGGTTGAGGACATCGTCATTTACCAGGATGAAAAGTTTTACAGCGCGTTCCCGTCCATCGTAAAGCGGCGTGACGGTGAATTGATCGTCGCGTTTCGCCGCGCGCCGGAGCGGCGGCGGCTTGGTGAGAAGAATTATTCCCATACCGATCCAAACAGTTATCTCGTTCTCGTGCGTTCGCGCGACAACGGCAAAACTTGGAGCAAAGAGCCGGAGTTGATTTACGCGCATCCATTTGGCGGCTCACAGGACCCGTGCATGGTGCAGTTGCGCGACGGCACGCTGGTTTGTACAAGCTATGGCTGGGCGCTGCTGAATCCCGACTACGCCGCGCAACTGAAGGAATCCCTCAAGCACGGCAACTTCGCGTTTCTCGGCGGCTATGTGTTGCGCTCAAAAGACGCCGGGCATTCGTGGCAGGGTCCGTTTTATCCTCCGCACGTCGGTTCGGATAACACGCCGGACATTTTTGGTGAGCCGGTTCATGCGTACAATCGCGGCGCAATGTGCCAAGGCAGGGACGGACGGCTTTACTGGGTCGTGGCCGCGAACAACAGCACCAAGCCGCGCCACACAGATACCCACCTGATGATTTCGTCCGACAAGGGTGAAACCTGGAAGTACTCCTGCGTTGTCGCAACAGATCCGAAGGTGACGTTCAACGAGACTTCGCTTTACGAAACACCCAAGGGCGATCTTGTGGCGTTTCTGCGCACGGCGGATTTTGACGATCATACGGTCATGGCGCGTTCCACCGACCACGGAAAATCGTTTCAACCCTGGCAGGACACCGGATTCCAAGGCCACCCACATTACGCATTGCGGCTGCCGGATAAACGCGTGCTGCTCGTTTATGGCTATCGCCACGCGCCGTTTGGAATCCGCGCCAGGGTTCTGGACGCGGAATGTACGAACTTTGCTACTGCGGAGGAAATTGTATTGCGCGATGATGGCGGCAATCATGACCTCGGCTATCCTTGGGCGACCATGATTTCCAAGACCCGCGCACTGGTCGTCTATTATTTCAACCGCGCGGACGGTACGCGGCACATCGCCGGAACGGTTTTGGAAATCGGGCGGTGAGACAATGCACGCAGGACAATCCGGATGAACTTGGAAAACGCAATTCAACCACGGATGGACACAGATGGACACGGACGCAAAACGGGTTTGACACGAATTTCACGAATTAACACGAATTTAATTCCTCTCTCAAATATCCGAGTCCATCCGTGTGCATCTGTCGTTAATGATTTCTTTGTCTGTTTCCAACTGCCGAATATAGAATGAACTCAACCTTCCCGAACCCTTCTGATTCCGCCGACGCAACATTGACCCACCCGCCGGTCTGGCAACCAGTATTGTTCGCCGCGCTGGCCGGCGGCATGGGCTGGGGCATCCGTGGACAGTACGGCCATGAAACGGGTGCGATGATTGCCGGTTTGCTCGTGAGCCTGGTGCTTGTGTTCTTGATGTGTCCGGGTGCTGCGCTGTTGCCAGCCGCCCGGGCTGTTGCGTTCGGCACCATTGCGATGGGGATCGGTGGCTCGATGACTTATGGCCAGACCATCGGGCTGACGCAGATCAAACCGCTGATCGGAAACTGGGAAGCGTGGCGTTGGGGCATGTTGGGATTGGGAGTCAAAGGTGCGATCTGGATCGGCTTCGCCGGCTTGTTCCTCGGCATGGGGCTGGGCGGTATTCGATATTCCTGGCGG
The DNA here is from genome assembly GCA_013140495.1 of Verrucomicrobiota bacterium. Classification (GTDB taxonomy): domain Bacteria; phylum Verrucomicrobiota; class Verrucomicrobiia; order Limisphaerales; family JADLHS01; genus JADLHS01. Next base: position 12,084 of record JABFSR010000066.1, on the reverse strand, counting down.
CAAATCCTGTTGCTGATGCTGGGAATGTTTGTGCTCTACGGCGTCGGCTGGTGGTTATTGAATTCACCCTATGATCCCGCCAACAAAATTCTGCCGAAGATTTATTTTTCAGCTTCGTGGCATTGGCAGCCCGACGTCGGCCCCGAACTCAAGCCGCGTCCCGAGGTCTGGGGCGCCCTGCTCTTCGCGCTGATTGGCGCATGGATTTGGGCCGGTTGGGTTCGCCACGACCGTCTCGCGCGCAACCTCGCGCTCTGGGGCATGCTGGGCGGAATCGGATTTCCCATCGGTCAGTGCCTTCAATCGTTTCATGCCTGGAATTCGGAAGTGTTCAAGACCGGCATCTGGGTCACGCTCGATCCGGCGATGAACTGGTGGAACTGGATGGAAACCACATTCGGCGCCGTGATGGGTGGATGCCTTGGCCTCGGGCTTTGGCTCAACCGGCGGCGCATCAGCCCGCTTACGGAGTCCGCTGATGCACCGATAAAACCTGTCATCGAGTGGGCGCTGATTTCCGTTCACGTAACGCTGCTCATCGTGTCGGAGTTCACGGAGATTCGCTGGGCAAATGCGCTTTACGATCCCGGACTGATCATCGCTTTTCTTCCCATGATCGCCGTGGCCGGAGGACGTGTATGGCCATTCATGCTCGTGTTGCCGATCACCTTGGTGCCGATTGCGGGGAAATCCATTCTTGGTCTTGTGTATGAAGGACACCGAATCGGCCCGGCGGCAGGTTGGTTTTTCTACGGAATTCTGCCGGTGGTGTTGACGACGCTGGCTGCGATTTGGTTTGTGCGCCAGTTGAAGAACGGAATAAGAGGACGAGAGTTTGCCCGGCGTGCGTTGCTCATCAATGCGTGGCTTTACTTCGGGTTGAACTACGCTTTCTTCAACTTTCCCTGGCCTTGGCTCAAGTGGACCGCGCGCACTCCGAATGCGATCGCGTTCACGATCTGCGTGCTTGGGCTAACGCTCGCCTGTCTGACGATCGGTCGAAGCGCCGTCACTGAAAAACAAAACGTGCAAAGCCTTTAAGCTTTGCGCGCTGGAGAGACGACAGTTCTCAGTTGAACTTGTTCTTGCGATACTCACCCATTGCCGGAGCGTTCGGGTTTACTTCGGGGCCGAAGTAGCGGAGGCACACCAAAGGTTCGGTCTCGCTGGTGTTCTCAAACGTCACGCCTGCTTTCGCGCCGTCTTCGGTGCAGAAGTATTCGTCCTCGGTTAGTTCATGGAAGCGGATGAGCTTCGGGCTGACCAACGGTTGCCCATTGATCTTGCCGCTGCCTTGCACGCAGATGAGTCCGTAGGCGCCGTTGTCGGTGATGGTTGCTTTTGTGCCGGGATCAACTGTCAGTTCCTTCGCGGTGAAAAGTTGTTCGCCATCCACCTTGCCATAGACGATCCAGCGATCCACGAAACCTTCCTTCCGCGTATCAGTCACGGGCACGGGTTCGAGGTAGTGGTGATCCTTGAATTTCGGGTCCACGTTCTTCTCCCAATCCAACTGGTCCACGATGAAGTCGAGGTCCTTGTGCTTGCTCTTGGGCATGTCTTTCACGAGCAAGCTCCATGGCACTTCGCGGCCTTCCACGAGGTTTTGATACATGCCGAACACGTCGCTGCCCCACTGTGGCTCGTAGGTGCAAAGACTGCCGGGCGCGTGGAGAATACACGGATCAATGAGCCAGCCTGAGCCGACCTTGAGGCGATACGCCTTCGAGAGATCAAGAATGCCGTTGTCGCCCTTGTTCCAGTTTTCGAGGCAGCGACGAACCTGCGCCTTGGTCGTGCCCGGCTCGAAGCCCATAAACGTGTAAGGGAAATTGTTTCCAACGTTGTTGTGCTGCGGTGGGAAGTAATAACTCTCGGGCTTGCCTTCCTGACCGACGAGCTTTGCCTGTGCGGCGCTCTGGTGCATGTGATGCGGAATCGGCCCCATGTTGTCGAAGAACTTCGAGTACACCGGCCACTTGCCGTACTTCTTCCAGATGGATTTGCCAACCAACGTCGCTCCGCAATCATCCACGGCCTGCTTGAGCGTGAAGCGTTCCTTGCCGACGACGCAGTAGTTCAAGCCCTCGTCCCACGCGCGGCCTTCGTTGGCCGTGACCGTGGTGGAAGCGAACCAGCGTTCGTCAATGCCGCCGCGGTTCAGGCCGTAGGCGTAGGTGTCGTCTGGGTGCAGCTTGATGCGCAGGCCGGGCTGGAGGAAGGAGCGCGGCACCCAGGCGGGTGCGAGTCGCAGCAAGCCACCTGTGCGGGAAAGTTCAGCGGCGACTTTAGAGGCGGTATTGCCTTTGACTGTCTTGAGTTGATTGACGGTATTCATGATTCGATATGGCAGATTGAAATAAATGCTTTGATTGTTGCAAGCATCAATGCTTGAAGTTGGGCGCGTCCGGCTTGGCAGCGGAATCAATGTAGGCCAGCAGATCGAGAATTTCCTCTGCCGTCAGGTTGTTCAACAACGCGGTGGGCATGGGTGACAACTTCGACGGCGTGCGGCTGGTGATATCCGCGATGCGCACCTGCTCCAGCAATTCCGCCGAGGTCGGATTCGGCATAATGACTAGACGCTCGGCGTTCTCGTCGAGTATTCGCCCTGCGACGGACTCGCCGTCCTTCTTGAGGATGTTGTAGGTGAGGAATTGGTCTGACACGACCTTGGAGGGTTCGACCATGGACTCAAGAATGTCGCGGAGAGAATACTTGCTCGAAGCGCCGGCTAGTTCAGGGCCGACAGAACCACCACCACCGCCGAGACGATGGCAGATGATGCACTGCGCGTCGTTGAACGCAGTCTTGCCGCTTTCAAAATTTCGCTTCGATTTGACTTCGCCCAGCCGGGATTCCAGATCGGCTACAGTCCATTCTTTCACGACGGGGCGATCCTTGGTGGCTTTCCATGGCGGCGCGCCGATGTTTTCTTCAGTGAGCACCTTCAAGGCAGCTTCTTCCCGTGGATCCAAAGTCAGGATCGCATCCTTCCGGATGTTGATCAGGAATTTTCCATAGCTGGCACCGTCAGAATAATCACGATCAGCTTCCTTGAACCATTGCAGGAGCAGGGCAGGGTGCTTGGTCGCGACATTGTCCTGCTTCTTCAACTGGGTGAACCACGCGAAATATTTTCGGCGCTGTTCCAGAGTCCAGCCCGTTTTCACATTGCGGAGTTGATAGATGTAATGTGTCTGCTCCTCCAGTGTCGGCGCTTTGGCAATGATATCCAGGCTCTTGCCAACCACGTCGGGCGCTTCCAGAAAGATGAGCACTTGTACCAGTTCACGATTCACGAGGTCACTCTTGGTCGGATATAAAGCGCCAAGTTTCTCCGCGGTCAGCTTCACGACATCCGCATCCGGCCGGCCTTGCCGGGCGTAACTCACCTGAAGCACTCGGAGTTTTTCGAGTTGCTGGTTTTCGGGCAGTGATTGAAGCGGGAATCTTCTCAGTGCCATCAGCAAATCTCTCTGCGTTTCCTTGCCGCCACATCGGGCGAGCGCGAGCAAGCCGCCCAGTGCCCCTTCAGTGTCGGATTCGGCCAACGCACGATCCTTCCACGTTGCCACCGGCTGGCTCTCGATGGCGATTCGGGCGGCACCGCGAATAAATCGGTCGGGGCTTCGAAGGTGCGGCCACGCAAAATCCACCGCGCCAGCGTCAGTCTTGCCGTGGAAAGCTTCCAACTTGTGACGGAGCACGCGCGCCTTGGCTGCCGCCCTTGAAGGCTTGTCCACGCGGTTCAACTCGCGGCGAAGTGCCTTGTCACCTGTGAAGCTGACTCGATACAAACCGGACTGCGTGCCGCGCCCGCCTGTGATGAAATACATCGCGCCGTCCTTGCCGAACTCGAGGTCCGTGACGTTGAGCGGCTTGCCCTTCACGAAGTTTTCGTAGTTGCCGGTATAGGTCGCGCCCTGCTCGTGAAGATTGACGGCGAAAATGCGGCCGTAGGACCAGTCCATCGCGAACAACGCCTGCTGATATTTTTTTGGAAAGTTGCTCTTTGTTCCGAACTTCACACCTGTCGGACAACCGATGCCGATGTCCACGGCAGCCGGCAGACTGTCTGCGTAATAATCCGGCCATCGGCCCGCACCAGAACGCCAGCCGTATTCACCCCCGGTCACATTGTGAGAGATGCGCGTGGGGCAATACCATGGCAGACCCCAATCCCATTCCATGTCGCTGTCGAACGTGAACATTTCTCCGTTGGCGCTAAAATCAAAATCGTAGGAGTTGCGGAAACCCGCCAAAACCAGCTCCCATTTCTTGCCTTCCGGATCGGTGCGCAGGACGTGACCCCCGGGGGCGAGAATTCCGACCGCGTGACCGTTCGCGTCCCAAAGGCGCGGAAGCAAAAGGTCCTCCTGATAATTCCTGTGCGGCGAGTCGGGCGACAGCCCTTCCGGCATCTTGGTGTGATTGCCGTTCATCACGTAGATCATTTTGTCCGGACCTTCGACCACGGCGTGGTAACCATGCTCGCCCTCGCCTTTCATCTTCTTGAGGAAATGAACCTCGTTCGTGTCAAACTGGTCGTTGTGGTTTTCATCAATCAACCGATACAACCCCGTTCCGTCCGGTCCGTGCGAATTTACATAAAGACTGTCATGCGCGTAGCAGAGGCCCATGGCCTGTTTGACCTGGGCGGGAATCGGTTCAACCTTCGCCACCTTGCCATCCTTGGTGAGGGTGATCCGCAGCAGCGGCTGGGTGTCCTTTTGCGGCGAGACAATCAGGCGACCCTTGTTGTCCGTGGTCATGCAAATCCACGAACCTTCATCGGCGGTCGCGGAGTGAATGAGTTCCACCTTGAAACCGGTGGGGACGGTGAGCTGCTCGGCAGCCGTTGCTTTTCCGGCAGGCTGCGCGTGGAGACTGCACAGGCCGAACATCAAAATGCCGGCGAGGCAGGACAAGGTTAAGCCGTGGTGGTTCGATCGGGTTGCTTTCATTGAGGTTGAACAGACGAGTTGATCGGGCGCGTAATTCATTTCGTGTCGCTGAGTTTTATTCTTTTGCGGATTCAAGCTTCAACCGGTTCATCCATCTGATTTCACCGGGAATTTACGCCCAAAGTGAGAACTGAGAACCAAGCCAGCCAAATTGTCGCGTGCCGGAATAGCCGGGATTGCCCCCAGCATCAAGCGAGAATGATGAGGCAGACCGAGGAAAAGCTACGCTGCGAGAACGTGCGGAACAAGGATCACGCCGACCCGATTCAAAACGAAGCGGGCCGCAAAGTTCGCAAGACCATTCACGAACTCGGCGGCATGATGCCGGAGAATCTACTCGTTGGTGTAGAGCATAAAGAAAGCCGAGGGTAGGGAGAAGAAACAGCTTAAGGCCCGAGCCTGATTTTCAAGGGCAACCCGAAGAACTATCTGACTGGCTAAGGTGCAAGAGAAGAACTTTCGTGAATTACAGGTTTTTTGGGGTGGCTTTGAGTTTTATGTAATCCAACGCTGTCCGCGCTAACGCAACCGTGATATCGCGCATCTCCTCTTCGGTTAATTGTTTTGCATAACGCTTTGTTACCAATGGCTTTTCTGGCGCGTTGGATTTAATTTGTAGCTGCAACTCCTCAAATCTGAATTCTAGCGAAACGCTCAGATCAAATGTATTGAGATTGGCTCGTGTAAACTTCTGCCATGTGAAGACCACGGTGAGGAGATCAATTTGCACCTGGTGTTGGGTTAGAAGTTGTTTAATGAGACTTCCAGCAGCCCCCCTGCGCCCCGAAGCTTTTGCTAAAGGTTGAGTCGGGCCTACTGCGGGACGGCCCGGTTTCGCAGGACGCGCGGCCTGCATGGGTAATCTAGCGCTGACATCGACCGAGCAAGAACTAAACAAATCGTCAAACTGCTTAAGTTTAGCTTCGACTTTTTCAAGCAGAGGATATGCAGACTTGTCGAGAAAGTCATTCTGCAGAGCACGACTAAATGGCAAGGTTGGTTCGACATGCGACAACTCCTGCTTAAGCAGAGCAATCTCCTTGTCTACGTCGTCAGCGTCTTCGATGGATTCACCTCTCGCGCCGCGCAGAAACAGATTTTCTGAGGCAATCAGTTTTTCACCGATAAATGAAACAATGCCTTCGGTTTCGCCTGCGTCGGCTCTACGAAGCGCAGCTACGTAGGGATCCCGGTCTTGGAGTTTTATTACGACGGGCGGGAAGCCATTCCGCATCAAAATTAAATTCATTAGTATCCGCGCCATTCGACCGTTCCCATCGTCAAAAGGGTGAATTGAAACAAAACGATGGTGGAACAACGCAGCATGAACTACCGCACGTGAATCAGATGCATCTTCCTGCTTCTGATGCCAGCCGACTAAGTCGGCCATTTCTGGTGGGACACCTTGAGGAGAAGTATACTGGTGAATTTCGCCTGAGCCCATCCGAACACAGTTTGGTTCAAGTTTGTATTCTCCGAGGCGAACCTTCTTCTTTACTATTCTCCCGTCAGTCGTAATAGCATCGGTTTCGTAAGGCTCTTTGAGCAATATCTTGTGCATCTCACGAATCGCAGCTTCTGTGAGGCGGTCGTTCCGGCGAATGAATTCGGTAAGGAATGTGATAAGGTCGTCGTGTCCTCTGATATCCAAGTGATCTTTAAGCGGCTTGCCGCTTGCAGTCAATCCTTCGAGCAAGAAGGCGCGCGTTTCCCCCAGCGTCAGTAGATTTCCCTCGATTGCGTTGGAATGATAATTCCAGTCGAGGCGAAACTTCTGCATGACACGCTGTTCCAACTCAGGCTTGAGCGGACGGAGTTTTTCAATCTCCGTCTTTAGCGAATCAATCTCCAATGATAGCTCGTTTAACTGCATGGTGAGGGTTGATACCAGAACCACACGTTCAATACAATAGCTCCCTAAATAGGGCTAGGTCATTCTGTTCTTGAACCCTGCGTCTTCGCACCTCTGCGGTTTAACTCTGGTAATTCTCCTTCCTCACGCAGGAGCAGACCGGATTGAGGTCACCGAAGACGTTGTCCACGCGGGCCAGGTGTGTCCAGATTTTGTAGTCGTGCAGGTTCAATCGCCCAATTAATTTACGGCTTATTGCGTCGCCGTGGAAATGTATTCGAGCAGGTCGGCCATGGCCTGCGGTGTGAGGCCGGCTTCCAATCCTTCCGGCATCACAGATTGTCCCTGGCTTTGCATCTTGGTGATGTTCGAGCGCGGGATCACATCCTGTTTGCCGTAGGCCTGACGGAGCGTGACGTTTGACGAGGTTTCGTTGACCACCAGTCCCAGCAGGCTTTGGTCATCCTTGGTTTCCACAACGTAGCTGACGAACTCCGGTCGCACTTCAGCGTTGGGATCAATGATGTTGGTCAGCAACTTTTCCTTGCCGGTGGTTTTCACCGTCACGAAATCAGGTCCAAGTGCGAAGCCTTCGCCGCTCGAACGATGGCAGGAAACGCAGCGCTCGGCGTAAATCTTTTTCCCGGCAGCGGCGTCGCCAGCAAGACTCAGCGCAGGAGTGAAGGTGTTGATGATTTCCTTTCGGGGGCTCGCGGGTTGTGCGGCAAGAACCTTGAGCGCGAGCTGGCGCACTTTCGGGTCGCGATAGGTTGACAGGAGTTTGGTCTGGGTGGAATCCAGCACACTTGCCCGGATCGTGCCTGCTTCGATGGCCTGCAACAATGCCCTGGCTCGATCAGGTCGCGAAACCAGAATTGTCAGCGCGGAGGCACGGAGGCGCGGTGTGAGCGTGTTCCAACGGCTGGTCAACTCCGGGCCAATCGGCGCGCTTGTGAAGTGTTCAAGCGTGGCCAATGCCGCCAGTTGAACCGGCTGCGGATGTTGCAGATCAAGCAGGCCGAGCAACAACTTACCGGAGTCCTCGTAGCTGGTGTCCACGAGCAGTTGAACTGCGACCACGCGCACGGATTCCGAGGCTGCTGGGTTGGCGGCTTCTGTCTGCGCACGCGCAAGCACGCCCTTCAAGCTCTCGCCTGCCGATGTGAGTGGTTTGTTCGCGCGTTTCAATCCTTCACCCAAAGCGCGTGTCATGGTGAATGCTGTTGCAGGGTCGTTCACCTGGCTCATGAATTTGAGTGCGGTGGCAACTTCCTCCGGACGGTTCTTCGCGCCGACGAACACGATCAGTTGCCGGAGCATCTCCTGACCTGATTGGGATCGGCGGACGTTGGCATCGGCTGCAAGCGTCGTGAACATTTCGCCAGAGCCGTCTGCGAGTGAGGAGTAAATCGCTGATTGAGTCCACTTGCTGTCGCTGTCGCGTCGGGCGATGGCCACCAGTGCATCGAGTTTGCCCGGGCGATTGAACTCGCCGAGCGTGAAGGCCAGTTGGTAGCGGACGTTGATATCGGGGTCGTTGCTCAACTGGCAAATCTTTGTCCAAAGAGCCGCGTCACCGGCGGCGATAAACTTTTCTGAGAGTTGGATTGCGTGTTCGCGAACGAAAGCGTCCGAATCATCCAGCGCAGCCAGCAAGTCATCTCCTTTCAGTAATCCCAACCCGTCGAGCACATGGAGTGCATGCAGCCGAGCAAGGGCGGATGGAGATTTGAGGATCATTTTTTGCAGAAGCGGAATGGCGGCCTTGTCCTGCCGTTCAAAGAGCAGTCGCGCGGCGGTGTCGCGATGCCAGCCGTTTTTGTTTTCGAGTGTGGCGACGAGTTGTTTGGTAGTGGCTTTGCCGAGTTTCGGTGGCTTGCGTGTTTTGTAGCCATCCGGGGTGATGCGGTAAATGCGACCGCGATCGTTGCCCGCGTTTAGGTCGAGAAGTTTCTTGATGTTTTCCGGCAGCGACCACGGATGTTCGATGACTTCACGATACATGTCGCAAAAGTAGAGGCAGCCGTCGGGAGCATTTGCGAGCTGGACGGGCCGAAACCACAGATCGGTGGAAGTAATGAACTCGACCTTTTGTTCATCAACCGGGCGTTCTGCAATCAATTCGACTCCTGCGGAACGGACTTTCTTGCGATGAATCAGGTTGCTGCCAACGTCCGCGATAAAGGCATCGCCAAGAAATTCCTCCGGGAACGCATCGCCGCGATAAACCGTGATGCCTGTGGCAGACGTGAAATAGCCGGACGCCCGCCCGCCGCCCTCGATCAGTCCTTGCACGACGCCCGTGACGCGCCATTTGGTGCGGATGACGCGCCACGCTTCCTCCGGGCTGGTGCGGTAAACTTCTGCCGCCGGGCCATCCACCGGGATGTCCACAATCGAGGAAGGCATGTTGTAAATTGAATTTCGTTCGCCGTAATGCGCCTCGTACATGAACGTCTGGATGTGGTGTGAGTTGCTGCAAACAAATTTGCGGCCGTGGTTGTCATAGCACATGCCGTATTGTCCACCGCCGTTCTCGGTGCTGAGATCAAGTTTGCGGGGATCGAAACTGAAATCGCGGCCACGCAGATCAATGGCCGATGAGTCTGGAGCATCCGGACGCTTCAGCACGCCGCCGTTTCCGGCAGTCTGACCATGGATACGATTGTCCATGCCCCAGCGCAAACCGTTCACGAGTGCCTGGACGTTCAACTTGTCTCCTTTGCCTGCGCCAAAGCCGGTGAAAACAACTTTGCGGATATCCGCCTTGCCGTCTCCATCGGTGTCCTTGAAATAAATGATGTCCGGGGATGCAGCGACGAAAATTCCGCCGTCGTAACAGCACACGCCGGTCGGCCACGGCAAATCTTCCGCGTAAACCGTCGCCTTATCGAAAACTCCATCGCCGTTTGAGTCTGACACAAGGCGGATGCGACCCATGTGCGGTTTCACGTCCCGCATCTCCGAGTAGTCCCGCATTTCCACCACGAACATTCGTCCGTTTTCGTCGAAGCTGATTTCAATCGGATCCAGCACGAGGGGTTCGGCGGCGGCGAGGTGCAGGCTGAAGCCTGGCTTGATCTGGAAAGTTTTGAAGACGTTCGAGGTTTCGACTGGCGGAATGCGCGGCAGGTCTTTGAGTGTCAGTTCAGGCGGCGCGGCGTGATTGGTCAAAGTGAAGAGGGAGGCCAGCGCGATGGCCGCAACGAGATGAATTTTCATAAGTTAACGCGACGTATTCAGACAGCACGCCATGCAAGTGCAAGCGTTTTCTCCGTTGAACACCGAATCAGCCTCCCTCAGAATCCGCCCATGAGCCAATCAACTCCGCATCGCGCAACATCGGAAAGAAATTGTTCCCGCCGCGAATTTCTTGTCACCACCGGGCTCGGGATTGCCGGGGCTGCGCTGACGGGTTGCGCCACCACAACCGCGCACCCTGAGCGCATCATTGACATACATCAGCACGTCAATTACTCGGATCGCCCGGACAATGTGCTTCTCCTACACCAGCGCGCGATGGGCGCGACCACGACGATTCTGTTGCCCGCAGGCCGGCCCATGAAATCTGAGGCCACACACGACGGGGTTTCAAATGGATTGGAGGCCAAGGCATTCGGCAACGAAGCGTGTTGTCAGTTCGCGCGGGCGCATCCAAAGGAATATCGGTTCGCCGCCAACGAGGTTCCGAACGTTGAAGGCGCGACGGCTGAGATCGAAAAGTATTTGAAGCTTGGTGCCGTGATGATCGCGGAGCAGAAATTCGGATTGGAGTGCGATTCACCAGAGATGCAGAAAATCTACGCGCTCGCCCAGGCTTATCACGTGCCCGTGTTGATGCACTGGCAGTTCAAGAGGTTTAACTACGGCTTTGAACGGTTCTACAAAATGCTGGAAAAATATCCGCGAGTGAACTTCATCGGCCATGCGCAGACGTGGTGGGCGAACGTTGACAAGAGCTATTTGAACGACGAGAAAAACCTGTACCCGAAGGGACCGATCACGCCGGGTGGATTGACCGAGAAGTACCTGGCCGACTATCCGAACATGTTTGGCGATCTGTCCGCAGGGTCGGGGCTGAATGCCCTCACGCGCGACGAAACATTCACGTCAGGATTTTTCGAGCGTCATCAGGACAAACTGCTGTATGGCAGCGACTGCAATGACCATGAGGGAAGCGGTCCGAAGTGTCAGGGAGCACAGACCATAGCCGCCGTGCGCCGTTTCGCACCGAACAAAAAAGTTGAGCGCAAACTTCTTTACGGAAATGCAAAGAAGTTGTTCCGTCTTTGAACGATTCTGGAGATGTTCGGCGCGCACATTGCGGGGTCGTGCAGCCTGTGACCCTCACCATCAACCAATAAAACAGGACGACCAATGTTATTCCGAGCCTTGATTGCGTTTCTGACGTTGCCCGGTGTCTTTGCTGGAATCGTCCCGGCCTGGATCGTTCACAATGACCCGCGATGTCGTGGCAGTCTGCCGGCTGGTTACACTTTGACTGCGCTGGGGTTGTTTCTCCTGCTCTGGTGCGTGCGTGATTTCTTGGTTTCTGGACGCGGCACATTGGCTCCGTGGGATCCGCCGAAACGTCTGGTCATTGTGGGGCTGTATCGTTTCACCCGCAACCCCATGTACGTGGCGATCACTCTGCTCTTATGCGGATGGATTCTCGCCGTCGGTTCAACCTGGCTGGCTTGGTACACGCTTGTCCTCGTGATGGCATTCCATCTTCGAGTGGTTCTCTACGAGGAGCCGCGATTGGAAAAGCTGTTTGGAGAGGAATGGAGAAAGTACTCCGCGTCCGTGCCGCGATGGTTTATTCGTCCACATGCCCGCCGGGATTGAGAGAAAGTTTGAAGATTGTAGCGTCGGTCATCTTGGCTGACGTAGAGTCGGGCTTCCAGCCCGGCGGACAAAACCTCACGTCAAACCAAGCGCGTTGGAAATTTCGTGAGTCGTTCAGTTTCGATCGTTTTGTCCAGACGGCAAGGATGCCGCCCTCTACAGCAGGCCGGGAGGCCCGCCGCCACTTTTCAAGCAGACGACATGCTGGTGAAATCAGCGAGAGCTGTCGCAATTCGACTGGACTGAAATGGGCTTCAAGCACAAATTCAAAATTGTGAAACATCTGACCTTGGAAGAAATGGAAGCTGGACTGGAAAACATCCGCCAGTCGCCCAAGGAAATCGGGAAGCTGATCATGATTGTTCGTCGCCCGGAGACCGAAACGCGAGAGGTCATGGCAGAGGGTCGGCTTGATCT
>JABFSR010000078.1 GCA_013140495.1 Verrucomicrobiota bacterium | reverse complement strand
GACGTTGGAAGAAATCTTTGTGGCGTCAAACGCATTGAAGAAAGGCGATCAATGAAAGTTGGGGCTGAAAATGCGAGCGCGTTGTGTGGCTACTCCGAACACGGGGTGAGGGCGAGCGTGATATCAGTTATTAGCTTGCGAGTTCGGCAGGTCACCCAGTCAGGAGCCAGTTTATGAACGCGTATCTGCGCAAAGAAATCCGACTCTTGCTGCCGAGCTTCGGAATCGCGTTGGTTATGGCGCTTTCAGTCTGGTTGATTCCTCCATACTCGAATCAGGGACAAAGCCGCTGGCTGTGGCTGATCATTTTTCCGATGCTGCTTTGTCCGGCGCTGCTGGTGATGATGGCACTCGATTCATTTGGGCGGGAGATCAGTTCCAACACACTTGCAAATCTTCTCGCACAACCCATCTCCCGCACGCGCATCTGGTGGACGAAAACATCCCTGCTTGCAACCGCGCTGTTGGCCGTGTTCGGAGTCTGGTGGTTCTCATTACTGATGCACCTGCCCGCTTGGTTCTCGTCGAATCCTGAGGGCATGGACGACATGTTCATGGCGGCGACCCTGCTCGTCTTGACGGTTTTTTCCGGCGGCTTGTGTTCTGTTTTGATCTTCCGACAGGTAGGCGCTGCATTCTGGTTCACTTTGATCGTTCCGGCGGCGCTGGCGATGTTGACGGGCTACTGCACAGACAAGTTCGGGGATGTACTTAGCCACGAACGCAACATCACAGTCGTACTGGTGACCTACAGCATCGCGGGATACTTCTGGGCGCGACGACTATTCCTGCGCGCGCAGGATGTTCATTGGACTGGCGGCAACATCGCGTTGCCAGCGTGGTTCAAGCTGCCTCGAATGTTCGCCCAGTCAGCCAAACTTGCCGGTCGCCGCCCAAGACTCGCCTTGATTGTGAAGGAATTTCAGCTTCATCAATCGCAGTTCATCATTGCAGGCGTCCTGGCGCTTCTGCATCTGACAATGATCGTATTGCGACATTCATATGCAGGTTTGAAGGAGGCATGGGCGTTGGAGTTCGTGGCCTTCCAATTCTGGACTTTGTGGGTTGTAATGCCGCTGCTGATCGGATGTGCCGCAGTTGCCGAGGAACGAAAGCTCGGAACGCTTGAAGGTCAACTCTGCCTGCCTGCGCGACGACGGACGCAGTTCGTCATCAAGTTCGGTGTGGCACTGGGGCTGGCACTTTTCTTCGGGTTCGTCATGCCGCTGCTGTTCGAAGGTGGGAGAATTCTGCCTGACTTCAGCAGTTCGTTTGGACCAGGCAGGTTGTTTAGCAATGGATTCTTTTCCTACGAAGACTTAGCCAATAATTACCTGACAATCATCAAATCAGTCCTGCCGTTCCTGCCACTGCTCGTCACCGCAGTTGTTTTTTTCGTAATCGCGTTTTATGCCTCCACGCTGGGTCGCAACACTCTTCAAGCCATTGGCCCGTCAATCTTGGGCATTATAATTGTTTGGGCACTGTTACTCGGTGCGATGAACATTGAGGACATTGTCGGCTATCCACTGTGGCAAGGTGGCCTGATCTATGTCATCGGCGCGCCAGTGCTGATGATATCGTTGGCGTGGTTGACCTACTGGAATTTCAAACATGTTCTGGTCGGTTGGCCGGTGTGGCGACGAAACGTCATTGTGTTTTTCACTTCGTTGGGTCTTGTGATGGCACTAACAACCGCCATATATCAGCGCTCGTGGGAATTGCTGCAACGGCTTGAACCATCTCATGGGGCTACCCGAATTGCCGGAACCGATCCGGTTCGAGTAAGTAGCCAAGGTTGGAAGGTGAGTTTTCTTTTCCCGGATGGCGGCGCATGGTCGGCCAAATTGGCTTTCTCCAGGCCAAGTCTTTGGGAAGCCGTTACTGGAAACTGGAGGTTGAAGAACATTCTTCAGGACGGACAATTCTTTGAAGGAACAAACTGGAGCAATGTTGGTGCGAGCGCGCGTGACATCATCGCACTACAACGCGACGGCAGCCTTTGGGTTTCCGAAAAGCCAGACGAGCCAGCTCGTGCACAGGTAATCAACGCAACCCTACTGAACGAACCCGTGAAACTCGTGCGATACGGGAATGACTCCGATTGGAAGAATTTGGTGAGCTTTCTGGTGTCGCCGCTTGCCTTAAAAACAAATGGCACGCTCTGGGTCATCGGACCAACAAACAAGTTTATTAAAACATGGCCGGGGTTGCGCGCCTTTGAACCGCGACGACTTGGGAGCGATTCGGATTGGGCGGAGATTACGACGCTGGGCAATCACGCGGTCCTCCATAAAATCGATGGTCGCACTTTTGTTCATCCATACTTGAATTCGTCGCCGGCAGAGACACTCTATCTGGGTGAGGGAATCATCGCCGAACGCGTTCCAGGGTACGATCGGCAAGAATGGAGCACGCTGGTTACAGTAAACAGGCCTCGTGGCATTCCAGTTCATCTTGGGCTTACGAGAAGTGGCATGCTCGTAATCGCGAGCGAATATCGAATGCAGAAAAACCGCTTTGAACTCGTCACACTCAACAGCAAGATTGGTCGAGAGACGAATTGGGTGGCACTTGCCGGAAACTACGGCCCCCCTGTGACCTTAAAGGAAGATGGAACTTTGTGGCTTTGGGACTTTTCCGACTACCAACCATCTATGCAGCCGGAAGGTTTTGAACCCATCCAAATCGGCGAACGATCCGACTGGCGTGGCATCGTCTCTGATTTTGGCGGACTGATTGCATTGGCAAGCGATGGGAGCGTGTGGTACTGGCAACTCATCAACAGAGGAGACTCAGGCGATTTGTTCCCTTTGTTATGTCCTAGCCGCAAGCCGCAACTCATCGGGAACATTTTCGCCAAGTCAGAGTGACGTGTCCTACCACACCCTTTCTATGCTCCGCCGCTGCCAGAGGAACTCGAACATGTTGCCCTCGTGCGGTTGATTCACTTCCCTTGGCGGGAAATCTTGGCTTCGAGAAACGCACGATCTTCAGCGTCCTTGTCGCGATAGGTTTGCTTGGTCCTCAAGAGCAGCTTTGCCGAGGCAAAGGGAATGGGCACCCCGTCAATTGTGTGGATTTCAATTTCGGACTCGCCGTCCTTGTAGCTGACGCCGCACGCCAGCGTCATCAAATCCACCACTACTTCATCGCACACGCGCACAACCACCCAGTCGCGAAGATCATCGTCGCCGAGCTGGAGCACGGCTTTGTCGGGAAGAATCTCAAGCGCCTTCTTGGCTTTGACCTGGTTTTCGAACGAGTCTTCGATGAGCACGTCAATATCACCGGTGTTCCGAAGAAATCCGTGTTGAATCACGGCAAAACCTCCGACAACCATGTATTTCGCGCCGTGTGCGTTCAACTCGCGGCAAATCTGAACGAGGTCGTCCGGCAGCGGGATACGCGACTCTAACGGGTTAACATTTTCATCTCCCATGCGTCGGCTTCGTCGTGGCTTTTGAAACGATAGACCCCCTTCGGCAAAAACGGATTCTTGCCGCGCAGATCGCGGAGCAATCCCTGAAGCGCGCGAACATTCTCGAGCGTCGGCGACGGTTCCGCCCGTCGTCCAACAACTCTCATGTATTCTTTCGGTTGCATCGTCAGGCCAGACTACGCCTGGTCGTGTGAAAGCTCAACGACCGTTTTTCACCACGCCCGCTCGATGCTCCGCCGCTGCCAGAGGAACTCGAACATGTTGCCCTCGTGCGGCTGATCCCAGGAAATCTTCATGGTGGACACCGGGCCGATGTTCAATCGCTCGATGTGCGGGTAGGCCATCAGTTGCTCGATAAACTTGGCGCCCTTGGTGATGGCTGAACACGCGAGTGTGTACCCGATCTGCTTGAGCATTTCACCCTGCGGAACTTGCACGACGCTGGCGTAGGGGCAGAGGAATTCACGGTTCGCCAGCGGGTGGGCGAAGGAGTCGCAATGGACAATCGTCGGGCGGACAAACACCCCGCCGTCGAGCGTCGCCTTGCGTGAACCGTTGCGATACTTCGCCGTCGCATCGATTGCGCCGGGAGTTTTCAAGCCGTCCTCAATCGCGCCATCAATGAAATCCGCCATCTTGAGATTTGCGAAGCCGGAGAGGCGGGCGTTGGGGTCGTCCGCTTTCGTGGGCTGAATCGGCCCCAGCTTCTGCGCCAGTGCGTCGGCGATTTCGGCAGCATACTTCGGCACAACGATTGCCGAGGCGTTGATGCAGGAGCGCCCGCCGTTGTCGGAAATGCTCGCCGCCATCACATCCACGTACTCGCGCCAGTTCTCGATACAATCATCGCCGATGAGAAATTTGCTCCAGCCCGGGCCGTGCGCCTGAATGGCGGGATTGCTGGCGTATTGCGCCGTCGTAGATTTATCACCGAAGATCAGTGCGCGCCCGCACGTTTTCAAAATCTCCCCAGCCCCTTCGTGATCCGTCGGATAAAAACCAAACGCTTCCGCCGGTGCGCCCGCCGCAATGAACGCCTGGATCAGCCGATACGGCGTCCAAGGCTCTTCTTTGCCGGGCTTGATGATGACCGGCGTCTTGAGCGCAATGCTCGGCAGCCAGAGCGAATTCACCGCTGGCGAATTGCTCGGCATCACGAGTCCCAGCGCTGGCGTGGTCGGAAAATAGCTGAGCCGCGTGCCAAACTGTTCGCCGCTGCCATTGTCGAGAATCGAGAGATCAAGCCCGCGCGAAAGCCCGTTGAGTACGGTTTTCATGTTCGTCAGCGCCAGATGAATTTTCTCCATGTTGCGCCGAACCATGACGTGCGGCAGGCCGCTGGTGCTCGAAAGTGTTTCGATGTATTGCTGTGGCGATTGTGTGTGACCCTTGTCGCCGAGCGGCAACGTGCCGTTTAGAAACTGTTCGCCAGTCTTCGCGCATATCTCGATGAGTTGCGCGACCGAGAACCTTTTCAGCGCCGCCTGCCCCTCCGCTACACGCGCCAAATCCTTCCGCACGATGCCGGCATTGACCTGGCTGACGACCGCCTTGACCTCGCCCGTGCGAAAATCCTTCACTTCGGCGGTATCAAGGCTCTCGTAGGCTTTACCGCGTCGAAGCGCAGGAATGTGTGGAACGGTGCTCATATCGGACACAATTTCAGATTTGGTTCAACTGCGCATCTAAATTATTCCGCAACTACCCAGTAACAAATCGCGTGAGAAATACAGAGGCGCATCTTGACGTTGCCACCGGAGTCCCGAAAGGACGAAACATGAATAGCCGTGGGCGACAGCCCACGGAATCGGTCCAATACACATTCGACCCCGCAAGGGTCGCACCATTTTCGACAACACAAACCGTGGGTTTCACCCACGGCTATTCATGTTGGGCTGCTATGCGGCCATTGATCAGTGCTGCAGCGCCTCCGCGTTTATCTTTTCACTTCTCAAGTTGAAATAACGGTCGGAAAAGTTCGTAATGCCTAATCGTTTGCACCGAGTTGAATAACTACTTCAAACCCCTGCGACTCGAATTTTTTTCTAACATCTTCAACCATGATCTCAGGCTGGGAACCATTGAGTCCCTTTGCTAAACAAATCCCCCGTTCCCGCAAATAATCCATGATAAACCAATCGGAATACTCGCCGTCTTCACGATCTTCATGAGAACCTGGAATGATCCAGACTTGGACGGTTTCGGGTACCGTATTGAGGTCCACGAGTTTCATGATGTTTATCTGATTTTGCATAGGTCAGTTGATGGTGTGGAGTCGGAAGCACGCTTCATCACTCCAGGAACTGAATCCTTACACCGCCCGATTTCGGTTTGGAAAAACTGTCGAGCAGCGTCGGTGCGGTGGAATTTCCTGAAGTCGTGGTGGATTCAGTCGGCTTGGTGCATGTATCAGCCTGGGGACTCAATGCGGCGCGCAGCGCACCTTCGACGAGTTGAGAGCAATGAATCTTCATTGGCGGCAGCGGGCCAAGCTCGCCCGCGAGTTCCTCCGGCTTGAGCGCAAGAGCCTCTTCTGCCGTTTTGCCTCGAATCAGTTCCGTCGCAAGGCTGGCGACCGCGATGGCCGTTTCGCATCCAAACGACTGAAACGTGGCGCGGTCAATCACCTTCCTGCCGTCCTGCTGTTTGAACTTCACCCACATGCGCAGCATCTCGCCGCATTCGGAATTGCCCACCGTGCCGATGGCGTCGGCATTGGCCAGCTCGCCCATGTTCTGCGGATTGGCAAGCGCGTCCTGAATTCGTTTTTGTAAATCGTCGTTCATATCGGTTATGGAGTATCGGAGCGATGGCGTGTTGAAAACAATCCTGCATTACCCCAATTTGTATCGTCGCATCCCCGTCTCCACCTCCTGCGCCCACGCATCAATGCCACCGCGCAGACAGCGAACGCTTTGCAATCCGTGCCCCATAAAATACGCCGCTGCATCCAAGGCGCTCTTGCCTTGATGATCCACAATCATCAGCGGATTCGCGTTCGTGCCCTCACCCATGATCTGCCTCATTACCTCCTGCGACATCAGCACCGAGCCGGCGATGTTCACCGCCTCGAACTCCTCCCGCGATCTCACATCGAGGATGCGCAGCGTGGGGTCTTGTTTCCTCAATTCCGCGAGTTCGGCGGGCGTGATGAGAATCTTCGCGTCCTGCTCGTGGCTGGAGCGGATGTGTTCAAGCACTTCGGACACGTTCAGATTGCCATTGCGCGCGCAGACTTGTGCGAGGGTTTCCGTCGGTTGAAACCCGCAACTGCTGCATCCACCGATGTGGTAGCGCCGGAACAACGCCCGTTGAGCGCCGGGAAAAACTTCCAGCACGGCGCTCATTGTTGAGTCGGGAGCCATGACGTCAGGTATTGTCATCGTGACCAATTTTGCACTGAGCAGCTTGCGCTGTCCACCAATTCGAGGCAAGGTCTGGTCACAATTAGAATCCGCTTCCGACGCTACGCAGCGTCAATCAATCAACTTCAAATACCGCGCCATCCAGTAGGGCAACAGGAATTCATCACCCGCCAGTTCTGTATGACCGCCATTGCCACCGTCCAGGGTGAAGGGGCTGCCGTTCCAGCGCGTAACGCGGCGTTCACCGGGCGGAAGAAGCTCAACAAGTTGTTGGTTGCGAAAGTTCACCGGCAACTTCGTGATATCCTGACGGTGAGAGTTCTGAACCGACCAATCAACCATATCGAGGGGAAACCGGCGCAAGGTCCAGAGGCCACCTGCCAAATCATAATTCTTCGTGCCCGTTGAGGCGTAAATAAAGTTAAACACCGGACACTGCTCATTCTTTTCCAACTCCCAGTGATCCTTGATCGCAGAGGCGAATTGTTTCTTCAACTCCTTGTCGAATGCAAACCGGTGGAGCGTCCAGTAGGCCACGAACGACAGGAGATCATCCGAATGATTCCATTCGTTGCCCATGTCGTCGCCTTGATGGATGAAGCCCCTGGTGGGCCCGATGTTTGTCACGCTGCTCGTGATGTTGTCGCGATACCCAAACTGATCCAATAATTCGACTGCTTTCTGCCGGTAAGTTTCTTTGCCGGTAACTTTATGGGCGAATTCAAGCATGCCTATCAGTTCGGCGCTGTTGATCTTGCGGTCAATAATTGTGTGCGGATACCAATTTACATACTCGGGATTCCAACGCCCCCACAAGGTCGGCTTGCCGTCCACATCGATCAGATACCAATTGTTCCTCATGAGATGATCCATGATCTTGTCGAAGAACGTGGCAATCCGTTTCCTTTCTGCTTCGGTCCTGGCAGTGGTTTCGTAAAGCACAGCACAGCCAAACGCGTGCGCGGTGATCTCGTCACTGCTGGTATGAGCCTTCCATTCCCACTCGCCGTCGCCAACGGGATGCCAGCGGTCAGTGTCGGAATACTTGAAGCCCAGCCGTTCGTAGGTGCGGGCTGGAAATCCCCCGAGTGGATTGATTGACTCAAGCCGCTCCAGCGCTTCAAACGTCTCCCAGGCATTGCGGCGCGCCGTTTCATCGCCGGTTGCCCCGTACCGAAACGCCTGACTCGCCATGTAGTAGTTGCTCCAGGTGCCGTCATTGTCGGTGTCAATCATCTCTGCCGTGGTGATGTCACCCGGTGTTAAGAGCCGCAACTCGGAGCAGAACCCAAAGCGATTGTGGCGCAGGCGGATTTTCTGTTCATAAATTGCAGCCTTGGCAGCGAGCGTCATTGTCCGGAAATGAATCTTGTTCAGGCCGGTGCGGGTGAGAATCAGGACATCGCCCGTGCCGTCCTGCTGAATGTCAATCACGTGGTCATCACGCAACCATCTTTGGGATGCGTAATAATCAGTGCGACCGTCACTGGTTTTCCGAAACGCGCCACGGCTTGTTCCGACCCACAGATCATTGTTAATGGGGCGCAGGCATGTGATATCGGCAAATGGCAGTTTGGTCTGCGGAGCAAGGGTCTCTCTGCCAGACTGGAGGCTGATACCATAGTAACCATTCCTGGTCCCCACCAACATTTCATCGGAACGAAAGGCCAGTGTGGTGACGTCTTTCCCACGATGGAATAGCGATAATTGATCGCTGGACAGGCGATAAACCGCATCGTTGATGATGAGAAAGAATTCGTTGCGGTAGGTGAAGAGCGAACCGGTTGAAACCCCAACTGGACGTTCAATGGATTGCAAGCGACCGCCTTTGAACAGACCAAGTTTGGCATCCCCTGCGACCATGACGCTGCCGTCATCTGCCACCACGAGTTGGTGATAAACTCCGGCAGGCAGTGAGCCAAGTGGTTTGCCTGCCGAATCGTTGGAGAGCCACTTGTCCGGATACAGATAAAACAAATGACCGGCCCGCATGGTTACGTCCAGCGGATGCAGACCAGCCAAGGGACGAAAGCTTTTGTCCAGCGCAAGGCGGTTATCAAACAGACGGGCGAGGCCACGATCTGTCAGCACATAAACGATGCCATCGCGTTCAACCTGCAGTCGTTGGAACACGGCTCCCTGCAGCTCTACCGCAGCGGAAAATTTGACCGAGCTGTCCTGTATGAATGGCGTGTCTTTTTCTGCGGCGATCAAACCGTCCGCAGAACAAAGGAAAGAAATGACAAAAATGGCAGCAGTTGAACTGAGAGCTTTCATAGATTGGCAGAATTTGTTTTCGGGCGATCACTTCGCTTTCCAAATGCAACGATAGTTAAACCGCCGGTTTGGCGCACTGTCTCCGTTGACGCAAAGGGAGATCGGATCCTTGAGTTCGGTGGGATTGTCGCACCAATGGAAATCGAATATGAAAGCGTCACCTTTCAACTTCAGCAGCTTGCGCGGCACGGCGATTTCCATCGCCTTGCCTGAATATCGGTATTCCAGCTTGGCCATTTCGAGCCACGGGCCTCCGGGAGTGTTTGGAGCATAACGTTGAATCGTCGTCGTCTTGCCGTCCACCACATGCTGGTTGATGAGATAGTCGTATCCATACCAGCCGGTGTCGGGATTTTGGTCGGCATCAATCAGCAGGAGCATCCAGTTGTTGCCGGTATGCGAGGTGAGCGTCTCCTTCGTCTCCACATAGAAATACACCCGGTCACGGTCAACGGCGACCTTGCTGGCGATGATATCGTTGCGGCCCGTGTCGTTCGTGTAATGAAGTCCGCCGTATCCGTTGTAATCGCGGTGAAATGTATCCCCAGCGGTGTCGCGATACTCGACATCGACTCCGGCCCAATCTTCAAAGCCTCCGTCAATCTTGATGCGGTGCCGGCCAATGATTTCAGGGATGGGACGAGCGCCCTTGTATCGGCGAATATTTTGAGCCATCTGCATGTAGTAATTATCCGTGTATCCGCCTTTCATTGGTTGGATGCAGCGATTGAACTCGGCATTGTACTGATCCACGAAAAAGTAATCACTGTCCCGTCGCATGAATTTGGTGGTGGGCTTGCCTGTCGGTGGGTATTTGCCGGCGGTCCATTCGTTCCAGTCGTTGATATAAAGGAATTGAGGATCGCTCTGAATCGCTTCGTCCCATCGCTGCTGGAAGTAGATGCCGTAGCCCTCGGCGTGTTCAACCTTCCGCCCAAGCCAAGGCACATAGGTCTGCTCCGGCAGATCGAATTCGTTCAATACAGGCTCACCGTTTTCGCGCGTCCAGGATTTGCCCACCAGACTTGAGGGATGTTGCGCGGGCGTGACTGCAGCTTCCTCCTTCTTACCATTGTGACTGGAGACCAATTCATCCGGGAGCATCGCCGCCACCTTCTTGTCGCCAAGGTCCAAGCCGAAACTCCAGTTATCTTCCGTTCCGACAAAGCGCTTTCCAGCCCATTTGTAATAACCCCACCACATTGTGCGAAGAGTAAAAAAGTTTTTCACTTCCTTCGTGTAATCCTTGTAAAACTCCTCGGTGTAATCAGGATCGCCAAAGTGCGGATGGTTGGAATCGGTCTTGGCAGCGGCTTCGTAGTGTGGATTTGGGTTCGGCACACCTTTGCCGTTGGCGTCCGCACTTGGATCACCATTGAAGAGCAGCAGTGGTTTGCCATCCCAACTGAACCAGAGGTCTGTAAATCTTTTCGTCTTGTAGATTTTGTCGTACAAGTCCTGGACAACGGTGATCACCGGACCATTGAAAGCCCAGAAGCAGAACTGTGGAACTTTGTTTCCTTCGGCACGCATCTTTTGCATCACTGCAAAAACCACTTCCCACTCGTCCCAGTATCGAACTGCGTTGGTGACATCCATCACCAGCACATCCACCCCCGCATCAGCGAGCATGGACATGTCTTTGCGGATGACATATTCATCCTTGCTCAAGAAGTAGCCCGCCTCCGGCTCACCCCAATGGTAAGAACCTTCCGTCCAAAGTGGATGTTTGGCATCCAGCCTGGCTTTCGGATCGCCAGCCAGCACGCGGCTCACATCGGCAGTGAACGGGCTTTTAAGATTGTGCTGCGAATCGCTGTGCCACGTGATGTAGAAAATGCCCACCACACGACGCTGGTCCTTCTTGACCGGTCCCACCACAGAGTAGGCTGGCATGTTCCGCCCTATGGCATCCTGCGCCACCCACGTATCGGGAAACAGGTCGCGATAACTGGGCGCTTCCCCTGCGCACACACCGTTTAGCACGCCCAGAAGGCCTGTCAGGATCGCGAATAGAAACACTGCTTCGCCCCCCGTTGGGCAGAAAGGGCATCGGTTAGATTGCATATTGATTTTTGTCATTACCGAACGAATCCTAAAACCTGTCGGCTTGGGTTGAAACTAAAAATGGCGGAACGGGGCCTATACCCTCTTCACGCATTGAAGGGCGGAGTTATCAGTTTCGAGCGTTCGCGTGAAACTTATCGGGGTCGATCAGTGGCGGTGATTTTATGTTTGAAGCGTGCTCACTTTTTCGCCGCTTCCGACGCCGCTTCTGAAACCT
Source organism: Verrucomicrobiota bacterium (assembly GCA_013140495.1). GTDB lineage: Bacteria > Verrucomicrobiota > Verrucomicrobiia > Limisphaerales > JADLHS01 > JADLHS01. The sequence continues at coordinate 4,897 of JABFSR010000078.1, read as the reverse complement.
TGGTCTTTTGACCGTAAGCAAGCGTTTCATCCGTCCCCGCTCTAACCCTGGCTTGAAAGACGAGTGCAGGCGACAGCTCTCTTCTCGTCCCTGCGGCCTCGACCTTCTTCTGCCCCGTGGCCCGCACAGTGGCCCAAACAACTCTGCTTGGTTCTGTCGGGGACGGAGTCGTCACGTGCAACGGGCCGTCTTTGATTTCGTAATTCGCCGCTGAGTCCGGCGTAAGACCGATCTCCAGTTCGACGGGTTGCTTCATCCGCCCAATCGGTCGAATGGTGAACATGACTTGCGCGGCAGAATTCGTTCCGGGCACCGAGTCGAGTTCGGCTGCCAGACTTGGGACTGCGTCAAACGCGAGATTCAGCATCTCTTCCGAATATACCGTCGCCAGGTACTTCGACGCCAATCGGCCGCCAGATTTTTTAATCTCGAACTTGTCGATCACAGTATTGTTTGTAGTCATCGCCCGGCCTCTCAAGCTTGTTGACGTCGCCTCGATCACCAGAAAGTGGTTGGTGGCCACTTGCGCGGCCAGCGCCGGATGCGGGGAAGTCGTGTAGAGCGGCGCACCACCGCCGCCGGTTGTGATGTGGGTGATGGGCCACTTGTCAGCGCCAGTCTTTGGCGCGATGGGATGAAACCTTTCGTAGATGTGCGAATGCCCGGCGATCACCATGTCCACTTTCGCCTGATGAAACAGCGGCAGATAAGCAGCATGACCCCATCGCGTGCCATGCCCGCCGATGTTGAACACCGGAAAATGCAACATCACGATTTTCCACGGCGACTTGGACGCCAACAGGTCCCGCCGGGCAAATGCAAACTGTTCGTCCCCTTCCTTGTCGTAGCGATAGTCCAGCGACAGTACATGAACAGGCCCGACATCGCATGAGTACCACGCCGTTTCCCTGCCAGGCAAATGCAGATAATGCAGGTAGTTGATCCCGTCCTGTTCGTGGTTGCCGATGGCCGGAAGGATGGGAACTTCGTCAATCACCTGTGCCAACGGTTCAAAAAACTCCCTGCCCCATAATTCATGGCGTTTGCCGGCGCTGACGAGGTCGCCGGTATGCAGGATGAAGTCGGGCGAGTACCGCTTGAAGTTGGCCGCTATGGTCGCGTGCAGTTTCGGATTCGAGCGCGTATCGCCATAAGCGATGAATGTGACTTTGTTCGGGTGCGCCCCGAAAGTCTTAAACCTTTTGGACGGCGTGCTCACGCCATCCGTCTCCGCCGAGTAGGTATAAACAGAGTTTGGCTCCAGGTTCGTGAGCGTCATTTCGTAGAGGAACACTGTGTTGCTGATGTTTCCCCCTGAGACGCCGCCAGAGCTTGGCGACGCCACAACCAGCTCGCGAGGGGTATCAAGCCGCAACTCCTGGTTAAGCTTGCCGCGCAACCCGTAATGTACAACGCCCGGCTTGCTGGTGGGAGATTCCCACATGATCGTCATCGTGTCGGAGCCGGGAGCCTGCAAGTAAGGAACTTTGAGAAATGTTCGTGCGACATCCTGCGCGGCTGCGACGCCAACGCCCACGAGGAACAACAGGACTGCTGCCAGGCGAAGGCGGACTGCATCAGGTTGCTTTGCGAATAACAAATGACTGCTCATGCGACAGATCGTCGTTCAATAACGCGGCTGGAACAAGATCGGTGTTCGCTTGTGAAATCTAACGAAAATCTTTCTGCACGCGGTCGAATGCGTCCTGCGGTCCGCCCGCGAGCACATACAGCCGGCCATGCACGGTCACGCTCCGGCCCGGTTCGATGCGCCCAAACCACGGAAACAGATGGAAACAGGCCCGATCATCTCCCACGTTGGACGAGGCCCAGACCGCCTGCTCAAAAGCAAGGGCGACCGTTACACCTCCTTCGCGACTGGTGAGCGCAATCAGCGGCTGGTCGAATGTCTCCGGGCCGTTGACCCACCAACCCCACTTGACCGGTGCCGCTCCGCGGCGCACCAACGCCAGATGCACTTCGCTGCTTCCGAGAATAGTATCCGAGAACCGCAGTGGCTGTCCGCCGGACCAGACGCACAGACGTTTGTATAGTTCCAGCCAGTTCGTTTTCCCCGCTTGCACCGTCGGCGGCGGGAAGAAGCTTGGCGCCTCGGTAGTAGGTATGCACGTGTGGAGTTGCACCGCTTCCAGCACATTCGTGCCCGTATTCTTCAGTGTGTAGGTTAGCTTGAGGCTGTCGCGGTCGGGTTGGACCACTACATGCACATCCACGCCGGCGGCGTAGGGCCAGGAGTAACTCCAGGTGTCTCCCTCCTTTTTCCAGGATTTGTTCCCGTCGCCGAAGGTCGCCGGCATTTTCACCTGGAACAGACCGAAGTCGCGCGAACCCGAAACGACACCCTCGCACGTCCGGAAGTCGAAGACATCCCCGGGACAACGGGGCGAGCGGACGTTCAGACCGCCCGCCTTGCTGCCGGGACGCAGGGATATCTCGAGTGATCCCGGTGATTCGGCGTGGGCCGGCGGTATTGCCAGCAACATCAACACGACACTGACACCGAGGCTGGAGAAGCCAAAAGGGAGCGATGATTTCTTGCTATTCCCATGCGTGGTCGCAACGAACAATGCCATAACTCACGCATGATAGATGGTGAGCAAAGGGAGTCCAGCAAGAGCGAACGTGTGCTGTCGAGGAGGGCTGCGCCCTTTGGCGTGCGGGTTTGGGTCGGCGTGGGATCCGGAACGATCAGGAGCCGCCGGCAGTGAAATCGCCTTGGTCCAAATCCTGGGCCAACACCTCCTGATAAAAAACGCTGGTGATGGAGGTCAGAACGGCATCCTCGTCCTCACCATTGATTTCCAGATCAATGACAGTGCCTGCAGCGGCGCAGAGGAGAAGGATTGCAAGAATGCTGCGGGCATCGGCCACTTTGTCTCCCACTTTCAGCCAGATGGCGCTCTTCGAAGCCTTGGCAAGGCGAACCAGCCGGGAGGCCGGACGCAGATGCAATCCTTCTTTCCAAGGGATGATGACCTGAGTCTGTTTCATGTAACATGAGACAATCGTCACAGCGATGTGTTCATTTGTTGCTGACGAAAGAGGAGGATGGATGACGCGCGCAAAGCGGGATCTGATTTCACCAAGGAAGGAAATGCCGCCGGTACGAAGCAGAAGACGCTGCTCTTTGTGAACGATCAAAGGGAGAGCAATGCGTATGGAGACCATCCATGCGATGGTTTCCGGCGATGAAGTCATCTCTGGAACACATCATTGCACAGGGGTTGCCAGCGACGAATGAGATCCTGTTCCTCCGTGCAGCGAGCGCTCGGCCCCGCGATGCAATAGTGCGCATGAAGATGTGTCGCCCCATTTGCAATGGCATCCTGCAGCGTCACGTGACCTTCAAGCCGCTGATGAAGGTCGCGGGTTTGAGAAATGTACACAGGAGACCAATCGCCGTCGGACAACTGTCTGGCGTAAATGTAAATGCCCGGCAAGGGTCGGAAGATTGCGCCAAGAGGGTATATCTGGAATTGGTACTCCTTGCCGGATAGTCCGGACCATGAGTATGAAGAGGACTGCGCGTGATTCGGATTCGCGTGGCGACTGAATAAAAGTTTTATCAAGTTCACCCTGTTGGTACAAAACAATTGAATCTGCGTGTTGTCAAGCGGTGTCCCAGCATGATGAAAGGCGAACCTGGCCGGAGAAAGCAGATGGGACATGGAGGATCAAGGGCGCGGTTCGCCATGCCGGTTTGTGTGGCTGCCACGATCGCCAAAGGTAGAACGCTCGCATCGCGCATCTCACTTTAATGCAGGGCTGGTTTGGGCAATCCCAGATGAACTGGAGCTTTCCTTCGGGCGTTGAGTTGATGATGATGGCCGCAATCAGTCGTCGCCACTGACGAGGTCCATGTTCAAACTCAACATCCTCTCCCGCTGCAATCGCGTGATGCCGAAATGGCTTTCCCGGACGGTATTGTTTCTGGCGGTGACGCTCCTCCTGGTTTTTGCGTACCGCTGGGTGCTGCCGCTCTATCGAGTCGGTGTTCGTTCTCAACTAATCATGCTGGGCGATTTCAACAGCGACAAGCGCTGGGATCAACAGGACCGCGAACTGATGAAGGCGTTGCTCGCGAATCCATTTCAGCGCAGCGCCAAGGATTGCCTCAAGGCCGATTTGAACAGCGATGGCAGGCTGGACGCCGAAGACGCAGCCATCCTCGAACAACTCGTCGCCAGTGGCGATCCGTATGAAGCCGAGAACAAAGCCTTCGACGCCGGCATACCCTTCCCCCGACCGCGCGAGCTTTACCGCTACGTGTCACCGCAGGATTATGTGAACCGCCCGCTCTTTGCGCTGCCCTATGCGGCGGCGAAACAAAGTCCGCTCGACTGTCTCAACCAACCCAAACCGCCCGCCACCGACTCACCCTACGCGCGGCAATTGGCCGAGGAGATTTACAACGAAGCTGTGCGCTTCGATCTGGCTTATCACGCGCGCCTACCGCAATTAACCCAACTCGAACAAACCTATTGCCGCGGCAAGATCGAGGACTGCAACCAGTTTTACGCGGCAGGCATGAGCTACGACCTGTTGCTCGAACTCATCGGACTGGTTGAGGACGCGGAATCGTTGACCACGCGCGGGCAGGACGAGTTTGTTTCCAAAACTCTTTTCCTCCGTGACCATTTGCGCGACCTGCTCGACTCACCGCAATACGCGGATTTCAAAGCGGGCCGCGTGACCGCGCCGGAAATCTTGAAAGCCATCGAACGCTACCTCAAACAGGACTTGGGTCTGGAGGTCACGATTGAAAAACTCGGGCCGCCGCGCGACCTGACCCAGCTCAAGAATTACCTGGGCCGCACGCAATGGCAGTATTACAAGTCTCGCACGCGGGTTGAGCCGCGTGCGAGACTTGTAATAC
>JABFSR010000272.1 GCA_013140495.1 Verrucomicrobiota bacterium | reverse complement strand
GCCGACGTTGATGATGCCCATGCCGCGAACCTCCATGTGATCGCGTGTGATGGGATTGCTCGTGCCGATGACCTTGCTGCCGTCCTCCAAACTCACCTGCGTGATGTCATCCGCCACGAGGCTGTAGCCGCGTTCGATGAGCGCAAGAACGCTCTCGCTTTTGCCGATGCCGCTTTCGCCCTTGATGATGACTCCTATTCCCAAGATGTCCACCATGCTGCCCATCTCGGAGCCGCGCGGGGCAAACATCGCTTCAAGCGCGCGAGCCGCAAGGTTGATGAACTTCATCGTGACGAGCGTGGTCTGGAACAGCGGCACGTTTTTCTTCTCGGCCATTTTCACGAGCAGGTCGTCCGGCCTCAGTCCCCGGCTGAACACAATGCAGGGAATCGGGAAATTGAGCATGGCCTCGTAGGCGTGCCTGCGCTTCTCCTCGGAAAGCGAACGGAGATAGTAAACGTCCGCATTGCCGAGTGTCTGAACGCGTTTGTGGGCGAAGTAATTCTTAAAGCCGGCAAGGATCAGCCCGGGCCGGTTCACCGATGGCTCAAAGATGACGCGGTCCATCCCGCCGCTTCCGGCAATGAGTTTCAGCTTCAACTCGGCTTCGTGCTCCTTGAAGAAGCGTTCGACAGTGACTTTGTTGATTTTCATTGGTCAATCACAGGCAGATTAAGATCAAGAGTATGATTACGATTAAGCTGGAACAATTCCTTTGAACCACGAAATACACGAACCACACGAAAGAAACACAAAATAAACTCCGCCAAGAAATGTGGTTGGGCTTTGCGGAATTGCCGCCCACCGTTCGGTGGACGGAAATCGCATGGACCTGTCAAATGTTTCGTCCCCATTTTCGTGTGTTTGGTGTGTTTCGTGGTTAATCTGACTGCACGGATCCGGTTAAGGGCCAAGAGGGCAGCGGCAAAACTCTTAATCATACTCTTACTCTTAATCTGCGGTTCACTTCACAAATTAAAATCCGGCCCGAGGTATATCTCCCGCGCCTTGGGATCGTTCACGAGCTGTTCGGCCACGCCGTCATAGACGACTTCGCCCTTGTGGATGAGATAGGCGCGATCCACGAGCTTGAGGGTTTCGCGGACGTTGTGGTCGGTGATGAGAATGGCCATTCCACGATCCTTCAACCGGCGCACGATCTTTTGCACTTCGTAAACCGCAATGGGATCAATGCCGCTGAACGGTTCATCGAGCAGCAACAGTTTCGGGCTGGTGACGAGAGCGCGGGTGATTTCGAGCCGGCGCTTTTCACCGCCGCTCAACGTGTAGGCCTTGCTCCTGGCAAGCGGCGTGAGGTCCAGTTCCTCCAGCAGATACTTGAGCCGCACGGCGCGTTCCGTGCGGGTGGCCTTGCAGGTTTCAAGAATCGCGAGAATGTTTTCCTCCACGGTCAGCTTCCGAAACACGGATGGTTCCTGCGTAAGATAGCCAATGCCCAGCCGCGCGCGGTTGTGCATGGCGAGCTTCGTAATGGCCTTGCCTTGAAAAATCACCTGTCCCTGATCAGGTCGCACAACGCCGACAACCATGTTGAACGTGGTGGTCTTGCCCGCGCCGTTCGGGCCGAGCAAGCCAACGATCTCGCCGGCGTTGACGGTGATGGAAACCTTGTTGACCACGCGACGACCGCGATATTCCTTCACGAGTCCGTCCGTGGCGAGAAGCCCCGTAGCCGTGGCGGTCGCCGTGGGCGAGAGGGGTGCGTTGTTTTGCAGGGACGGCTTGTCTTGCGGATCGCTCATTTCTTTGGAAGTGTCGGCAATTGCAAGTTCGGCTGCAATCCTTCGAGTTTGAAACCTTCAGTCTTGACTCGCATTTTCGCGGGGCCTTCCGCGCGGAAACTTTCATGCCCCTTGTCCAACACCAGTTTCTGCGCATCATAAACTTCCATTTGTGAATTGGTCATGGTTGTCGGATTGCCGGTGAGCACGAACAACTGGTTGGTGGAGGTGAACGTGGCCCGGACGCCATGGGCGATCGTGTCGTTGAACGCAAGGTGAACGTTGCCGTCCGCGACAAGATTGTCCAGCGCGGTGCCGTTCGTGAGCATTCGCGCGGTGAAAGTATCGGCATTCATGCGGCGGTAAGTCGCGGCACCATTCGTCACGCCCGGTATGCCCTGCTCAATCACCACGTTGCCTTGGGCGCGATACGATTCCGCCCTGGACTTGGCACCGCCGGGCGTGAGTTTCAACGTGAGAGAATCACTTGCGAGCCGCGGTTGGGCACCGTCCGCAGGAATTTGCTGCGCCCTCACGCCGCCTGAGAAAATCCCCTCTCGATCGCTCGCCTTGGCGCTGAAAGTCCGCGATTTGATTTCGATGGTTACAGGAGCGTTGGTTGTCGCGACCGGCGCGGACTCGTTCGGGAAAAAATCAAACAACGACTTGCTGCCGGGCTCAAGCGTGTAACGCACGACGACGTTGTTCTGCGCAAACAGCGAATTCGTAAAAGTGTTGGCGATGAGTTGTTCCGCCGAGCCTTCGAGATTCGGCGCCTGCCAGCGCGGTTCGCCGGTGAAAACAATCTGCCCGTCGCTGGACGAATAAGCCGCGCGTTCTGCCATCACCCTTCCCTCATTCCGCCACAACACCACATGTCCGGTGGCCACGGCTGTTTTCCCGGGAGCACCCGCCGGTGTGCGGGGCGCTTCGATCAGGTCACACGAAAGCGTGTTGGTCTTATGGCTCAACTGTACCGATCCAACCAATACAACGTTGTTTGAAATGAATGTCGCCCTGTCGGCCGCTACATCTATGAGTTCGGAGTTTGCCGGTTTTGCTTTGGCGGCAGTGGGTTTGTTTGTTCCAGAAAGAAATCCTCCTGCCGCCTGTAGTTCTTCGCGCGGCACCTTCATCTTGACATGGCCTTCGGCATCAATGTTGTGACTGTTCTTCCGGGATACCTGATAAGCCGTCACACGATCGGCACGGCCTGACATGCGGCCTCGTGACCACGCAACATTGCCGGAAAGCACGATACTGTCCTCACCCTTCCTGTAAATGCAGTGATCCGCCGAGAGTTTGAAATCGTTGGTCTTCACGAAAAAATGAACGTTGCCCGAGGCTTCAATCATATTCATCGAACGCGAGTTCGTCCCCGCCAGAACACTGAGCGTGTCGCAATCAAACTTCATTGCCGCATCCTCACCCTTCACTGCATCGTGAAAAATGGCATGGTTGTTCGTATGATCGAACTCGAACCATCGCGACGTAATCCGCCATGGGGCGGTGTTGGTTGTCGCGGGGGCGGAATTGGTGTTGAGGCGAACGATAGCCTGGACGGCATTTGAGATGATGAGTGTGCGCGCACTGTTACGGTAGAGAAACCCTTCGCCACTGAGGCTGAGTTGATTGGTGCCGGATTCGATCTGAAGGCGGCCAGGTGACGACGCCTCCTTCGCGTTTTCGTCATAGATGCATGTGGGTGCTTCAATGAGCAATCGCCCCGCCTTGTCATTGAATTGCACAATGCGAAGTTGGGTGAGTGCGATGCGGCCCGGCAATCCATTGGTCAATGACTCGGCCTTCTTGCCGGAAAGTTCATACTGAACCTTCGTGTTGTCGGGTGGGGGATGGTATTTAAGGATGGTATAGTTCTCTCCGCGCCCTCCTTTGATTTCCTGGGCTGTTGTCGGTGCGAAAACCAGAAGAAAACATCCAAACACCAAACACCAAACACCAAGCGCCAAGCTTTGGCCATTGCCCGGGGGGTTGAAGTTTGGAGCTTGGTTCTTCACTTGATGTTGGCGCTTGATGTTGGCGCTTGATGTTGGCGCTTGATGTTGGCGCTTGATGTTGGCGTTTGGTGTTTGGTGTTTGGTGTTTGGTGTTTTTTTATCTCACCGCGTTGAACACCTTCAACAGCCCACGCAGCACGCCGGGCATTTCCTTCAGCGGAATCATGTTCGGTCCGTCACTCAATGCGCTATCCGGTCGCGGATGCGTCTCGATGAACACGCCGTTCGCGCCCGCAGCCAGCGCCGCGCGGGCGAGCACCGGAGCAAATTCACGCTGGCCCGCCGACTTGTCGCCGCTGCCACCGGGCAGTTGGACGGAATGAGTCGCGTCAAAAATCACCGGACAGCCGGTTTTTTTCAGGATCGGAATCGCACGCATGTCGGTCACAAGGTTGTTATAGCCGAAAGTCGTGCCGC
>JABFSR010000201.1 GCA_013140495.1 Verrucomicrobiota bacterium | reverse complement strand
CCATAGCAGTCCGAGCACAACCAGATTCCGATGGTTCTTTTCCACGCACGCACGTCCCAGTTCAAGGATTTTGCCACGGGCTGGTTCAAACGGGGTGAAATCAAATTCCTGCGCGCAGTAATAGCCTCGACAGGCCGCTGCATTCGCTCCCGTCTGCAAACGATACGTGCCCACAATTTCGCCGGTTGGCAGATGTTCCACCAGCAGGTGATCGCAGACTTCGTCGAACGGATCCGCGTCCAAGCCTGTGGCATGGGATTCCGACAGGCCCTCATCCAGTTCCACATTAAAAACCTGGAAACGCAGGGCCTGTGCAGCGCGCACTTCATCGGATGTGCGCGCAAGACGTGTTGTGTAGTGCGCCGGGGAACTGATCAACAGCCGGGCGGATTCTAGCGTTGCGTTCATGGCTTTAATCTTTCCATTTCAGGTGACAGTTGAGCGACAGTTTTGAAACAGATGAGTCAACAATCCCAGAGTGCCTGAAACCCGCCCTCAAGGCAAACTCTCTGTTTGAATCGTTCACAATGTTCAGTCGGCAAAGATGGCCAATCCTGACATGGAAAAGACGTTCCCAAGTATTACGCCGCAAGCATCGCCGAATAGCCACCTCGTTCACTCAGGCGTGCCGCCACGCGACGGCGCATTTCGATAGAATTGAGCGGTGTCCAACGGAGCAACCGATGTGCGATCTGGAGGCGGGCCTTCAAATCGTCACCACTGACCATTGCCGCAAGCGCTGTGCGGGCGTGCTGTTCCATCCGGGCAAGGCTGTCGTTGATGAATATGAGCGTCAGATCGGTCATCATTGCGGCGCTCGCGCCTTTGGCTTTCGCCTTCAACGTGCGCAACAACGCGCTTTCGCCAAGGAAGAGATCAATCATGATGTCGGACTGGGCGGCGAGAACTTCCTGTTGTTCGGCGAGTTCCTTGCCAAACCGCTGCATTGCGCTGCCGCCAAGAACCAAAACAAGTTTTCGCGCCCCGGCCAACGCCGTGCGTGCATTTTGCAATGCATCGCCCGAATCCTCTGGCGGTGTCCACGCGCGGACTTCTGCAAACGCTTTCGCGGTGGCATCGGTCAGCGGCAACCGGCCGCGTTCCGCGCGACGTACAAGTGCTGTCGGCATGAAGAGCCGGTTGATTTCATTCGTGCCTTCGAAAATGCGGTTGATGCGGGAATCACGACAGCCGCGCGCGGCCGGGAATTCCTCCGTGTAACCATAGCCACCGTGGATTTGCAACGTCTCATCCGCCACACGATCGAGCGTTTCACTGCAAGCGACCTTGATGATCGAACATTCCACCGCGAACTCGTCGAGCGAGCGCGGGAAATTTGGCTGGACCGAGTCAACCATTTCGCCTGTGGCCATCACCTCGTCAATCATGCCGCTGACGCGATACACCGCACTCTCGGCGGCAAAAGTTTTTGCAGCCATCTCACCGAGTTTCTGCTGGATCAAACCGAACGAGCCGATGGTGCGGCCAAATTGCTTCCGTTCGCCGGCATAACGGACCGCAACGTCGAGCGAAGCCTTTGCCCCGCCCACCGCACCAGCACCCAGGCCAAACCGGCCATAGTTGAGAATGTTGAACGCGATGTAGGCGCCCTTGCCAACCTGACCAAGCACGTTTTCCACCGGAACCAGGGCATCTTCGAGAATAAGCTGGCGGGTGGAGGACGATTTCAATCCTAGCTTGTGCTCTTCCTTGCCGGTCGAGACACCAGGGAAAGTACGCTCGACAAGGAACGCGGTGACATGCTGACCATCCACCTTGGCAAACACCGTGAACAGATCCGCCCAACCGCAGTTCGTGATCCACATCTTTGCGCCATTGAGAACGTAATGTTTTCCATCGGGAGAGAGGACTGCACGGGTCTTCATGCCGAGCGCATCCGAACCAGAGCCGGCTTCGCTCAGACAATACGCAGCCATCAATTCGCCCGTGGCGAGCCTTGGCAGATACTTTTGCTTCTGCACCTCGGTACCAAAGTAAGTGAGCGGTTGCGAACCGATGCCGGTATGCGCGCCACAGGTGATTCCGAAACCAGCCAGACGCGTGAGTTGTTCGGCCAGTCCGATGCTGGTGGTTTTCCCAAGACCCAGCCCGCCGTAAACCTCGGGAATCTCGATGGCGTGCAGCCCCAGTTCGCCAGCCTGTTTGAACAGGCGCACTGCCAGCCCTTCCTCCTGATGTTCGAGCGCGTCGAGTTTCGGCAACACGTCCTTCTCCATGAACTTTTTTGCGGCGTCCGCTATCTGGCGTTGCTCGCTTGAAAGGTCCTCGGGTGTGAACACCAGCGATGGGTCGGTTTCAGCGAGAAGGAATTGTCCGCCGGTCAGGTGTGGAGGTAGTGATTTTGTTTCGCTCATATCAGTGGTTCTTTCTTAAACAAGGTTCAAATCGCAGGCTTATTTTCAACAGGAACTGCCGCCGCAAGACGCTCGGCCAGAATTTCGGCAACATCAAGAATTCGCGCCTCGCCTGCCTGGGCAGCGACGCCGTCCGTCATCATCGTCAGACAAAATGGGCAGCCGACTGCAACGGTTTTCGCGCCGGTGGCCAGGGCTTCGCGGGCCCGTTCGGTGGACACGCGTTGTTTCGGGTCTTCTTCCATCCAGATGCGGCCGCCACCGGCACCGCAGCAGGAAGTCTTCTCCCGGCAGCGGGGCATCTCATGCAGTTGACCGGGCGCACCGCCGCTCAACGCGCCGGCCAGGACCTCACGCGGTTCGGCGTGGATGCCGTTGGCCCGCGCCAGGTAGCAAGGGTCGTGATAGGTAATCGTGCCGCGCAGAGACTCCGGTATTTCGCCCGGAACTTTGAGCCGGCCCTCGCGAAGCATTTGCGCCAGCCATTGGGTGTGATGCTGCACCTCGTAGTGTCCTCCAAACTGAGGGTAATCCTTCAACAACGCATTCACGCAATGAGGACAGTGGGCGATGATCCTGCGAACGCCATAACGGGCGAGCGTGGCGATGTTCGCCTGTGCCAGTTCCTGAAAAAGAAACTCATCGCCAAGACGGCGCGCGGAATCGCCCGTGCATTTTTCCTCCGTACCCAGAATGGCAAAGTTTGCGCCCGCTGCATTCAACAATTTGATCATGGCGCGGGTCACGCGTTGTGCACGACGGTCATACGCACCAGCACAGCCCACCCAGTAAAGCACCTCGAAGCCGGGATTTTCCTTCACGGTCGGCGCACGCAATTCTGTCACATTGGAACTCATGATGATTTGGTGTCGGCAGACGCCGGTGGGTTGAGTGCTTGGAGCCAGTCCGCGCGCTCGATCGCAGGCATTCCCCACGGATTACCGGAGGTTTGCATCCGGCGTAATGCAGTGGCAGCCGTGCCACTCAAGCCGCCTTCAGAGGCCAGGTTGCGCCGCATATCGAGCAGCAACGTCAACGGGTCCACTCGAACGGGGCAGACAAAGACACACGCACTGCACGCGGTGCAGGACCACATGGTCTCGGCAGAAATGTGTTCGTGAACATTGCTTCCGGCAACCGGTGCCGAACCGCCGCTGCCCAGCGTGTTCATCACCAGCTTCAAATCCTGCACCACCTTTTTCGGCGAAAGCGGCTTCCCGGTGGCGAACGCCGGACAGGCTTCCTCGCAACGCCCGCATTCCATGCAGGCGTCGAGACTCAGGAGTTGCTGGCGGGTGAAATGCCGGATGTCGCTTACTCCCACGCGTTCGGTTTTCTCGACTTCCTCCATCGTTACAGGCTGAAGCAGACCCAAGGAGGGTCGCGCAAAGAACAGATTCAGCGGTCCGGTGACGATGTGCCGGAGCCGGGTGTAAGGAATTGCGGCGATGAAACCGAATACGAGCAGCGCATGCAACCACCAGACACCAAGATGCGCCGCGCGCGCCTGTGTTTCACCGAGACTTGCGAACGCCGATGACAACCAAAGTCCGACAGGGGAACAGTTCGCAGCAAGGCCCGTGGGTTTCTGCCAAACGATCCGCAACGCCTCCACGATGTAGCCCGTCACACCAATGCCAAGGAACATGCCGAGCACATACCAATCGCTCGCCCGGTGTCCCACGCTTGCAGGCTTGAAAACACGCCGCCAGAAAAACAGAACGCTGCCGACAAGGAACAACAGTCCGAACACATCAAGAGTGTATTCATACGCCACGTAGTAGGCCCCGTGATGAAACTTTAGTTTCTCCGAC
>JABFSR010000141.1 GCA_013140495.1 Verrucomicrobiota bacterium | reverse complement strand
TCAAACAGGACTTGGGTCTGGAGGTCACGATTGAAAAACTCGGGCCGCCGCGCGACCTGACCCAGCTCAAGAATTACCTGGGCCGCACGCAATGGCAGTATTACAAGTCTCGCACGCGGGTTGAGCAGTTCGAGCAACTCATCCATTTCGCCCAGCACGACCGTCGTTACCTGCGCGCCGTGTCCCAGACCACGCCCAAGCATGATGACCCCGGCGTCGAGAATCACAACCTGCCCATGATCCTGCTGTTCCGCGAAGCCCTGCGCATCACCGGCGACAAAAAGGCCGCCGTGGGACTCGTGGATGAAACCATCCGCATCCCGTTCTTCTGGGTCAAAGCCATCCCGCGCGACAAACTCCCCGGCTCGGTGGCGCAGGAAAACTTCCTGCTCCCGGGCAACAAGGAGGACGGCTCGGACAAAAGCCGTCACTGGAACGTCTTTGGCGGCATCTGTCTCTACAAGTCGCCACAGGAATCGTTGGACCTCGCCTTGAAACGTGAAAGCCAGGATTTGCGTGAAGGAAAATATTCTCCCGAAGCGATGACAGAGTTCATCCGCGACACCATCGCGAACCTGAACGGCATCTACTACGTCGTCAGCATGAATCCCGACCTGTTGCGCTCCGCGACCAACGCTGTATCCACGGCGAACCAGAAGTAAATTGTTTTAACCACGGATGAACACCATCAGCGGAAAAGATTTCGTAGGCAGCGTGAACCGGGCGATCCATGCCGGAAAGTCCGTAAACGTCAGGTGGTGGGATTGAATCCACTTTTCTGTCCGTTGCGCGTCTCCTAGGATTCATGCGGCATGGCCAAATCGCGCAAACGCACTCCGCAACCTTCGCCACCGTTGCGCGGAAGCCCGAATCATCCCCGGAGCGCGGGACGTTGGGTGGCGCTGGCGGGAGTTGTAATCGTTATTCTATTCGCAGGCGGGTGGTGGCAACAGCACGAGGAGCAGAAAAACTCCGCACCCGCAAAAATCACGCCCGCCGGAACGCCACTACTGGCAGACGAACGGACGGTCTTCGCTCAATACGGCGGCTCGCCGAGTTGTCGGGAATGCCATGAGGAAGCTTTCAACTTGTGGGAAAAGTCCAACCACGCCCTGGCCGAACGTCCCGTGCAACCCGACCGCGATCGCGCGGCCTTCGATCCGGCTCGCTCGTTCAAACATGGAACACAGAGCACGGCGGCACTCTGGACAAATGACACCGGAGCAGTGACGAGCACGGGTCTCTACGGCCAGCCGGGAACACACGCTGTGGCACGCATCATCGGCCATGACCCGCTGCGACAGTTCCTCGTCGCGTTTCCCGGCGGACGTTTCCAGACACTCGAAGCTTCATACGATCCGCATTCAAATGAGTGGTTCAATGTTTATGGCAACGAAGACCGGCGGCCCGGCGAATGGGGACATTGGACGGGTCGCGGCATGAACTGGAATTACATGTGCGCCGGCTGTCACAACACCCGGCTGCGGAAAAACTATGACGAAGCCACCGACAGTTATCACACGACGATGGCCGAGATGAGCGTCGGCTGCGAAGCGTGTCACGGCCCGCTCAAGGCACACAACGAATGGCAGAAACAATTCGGCAAGTCCGGCCGCAAGGATCCCACGGTGACAAAATCAACACGCGCGCAAGTCCTGGACAACTGCGGCTTCTGCCACGCACGGCGCAGCGACTTGACGGGCGATTTCAAACCGGGCGACCGGTTCTCCGATCACTTCGATCTGACTTTGGTGGATTACAGCGAGCGTTATTACGCCGACGGTCAGGTGCGGGACGAGGATTACGAGTACGGATCGTTCGTCGGGAGCCGGATGCATCAGCGGGGGATCATCTGCGCTGATTGCCATAATCCGCATTCGGCCAAAACCATTTTGCCCGGCAACTTCCTTTGTCTTCGCTGTCACAACGGCAGCGACACGAACGCGCCGGTCATCAATCCTGTCACGCACAGTTTTCACAAGGTGTTCGGCTACGACACCAATGGCGTGCTCGTCAACAACGACCTCTTGAGTTACAGGCCGAAGGAGATCAAGGAGACGGGCGGTGAATGTGTGAACTGTCACATGCCGCAGACCGCCTACATGCAACGCCACTGGCGGCACGATCACGGTTTCACCATCCCAGACCCGCTGCTCACCAAAAAGTTCAACATTCCCAACGCCTGCAACCGCTGCCATCAGGACAAGAGTGTGGACTGGTCAGTGGATCATTGTGAAAAATGGTACGGCGCGAAGATGAACCGTCCGACGCGCACACGCGCCGAATGGATTGCGCGCGCCCAACAGGGCGATCCGGCGGCGCGCGAGGGCCTGCTCGAACTTTTGCAACGGGAGGAAGCGCCGTATTGGCGGGCCGCATTGGTGGGCTTGCTCGCTCCGTGGGCCACGCAACCGGAGATCACCGCCGTCATGTTGCGAAGTCTGGAACACACCAACGAACTCGTCCGCGCGGCGGCAGCCCACACACTCGAACCCGCGCTGTCGGCGACTGGCGTGAGCGAGGCATTGCGACGACGGTTGGACGATCCATCTCGAAGCGTTCGCATCGCTGCCGCGTGGACTTTACGCGCCTCACTCGATCCCGCCTCGCCGGTGGGATGCGAACTGCAGCTTTTTCTGGATTCAAATGCCGACCAACCCGGCGGGCAGATGCGGAAAGGTGATTATTTCCTGGCCCGCAACGATCCGCAGACTGCCTTGTTGCACTTCCGAAAAGCTGTGGCCTGGGATCCTTATTCTCCGCCGTTCCATCAGCAGCTCGCCGTGACGTTGAGCACATTGAATCGTCCGGGCGAGGCGGTGGCAACTCTCCAGGAAGCCTGCCGGTTGAATCCGAAGGACGCGGAATCGCATTATCAACTCGGTCTGGCCTGTAACGAAGCCGGCAATCTCGACCAAGCCCGCAAAGCACTTGAGACAACCGTCCGGCTCGACCCGCGCCACGCCAATGCCTGGTACAATCTCGGTCTCGCTCAAAACGCATTGGGGCAACCCGACGCGGCGATTGAATCCCTCCTGCGCGGCGAGTCCACCGAACCGCGAGATGCGCGGATTCCGTACGCCCGGGCCACCATCCTCGCACGGCAGGGCCAACGGAAGGCAGCGACCATCGCCGCGCGGCGGGCATTGGAAATCAATCCTGCTTTCGCGGAAGCGCGGCAGTTGCTTCAGCAATTGGGGGAGTAGCCGGTGATCAGTGACAGCGATCGGTGGACTGATTACTGGTTACTCACTACTGCCACCCCGGATGTTCAGCAACCCGCACGAGTCTAGCCAGCGACGTAACAAGCATTTTTCCACCGCCTGCACCGGTGGGCTTTGATCGTGCGCTCACCGTGCCCAGATCGTCGGCGACCTGCTTGTTGAGTTTGCCGGAGACGACCTTGCACAAAACTCATTCGCTAAAGAAACCGGAGAGGCCTTGCGACCTCTCCGGCCCGCGTTCGGACGATGCGAATCGCCCGTGAACTCTTGAACTTCAACGCGGAAATCTTGCTCAAAAGAGTCCGCCACAACCAACCGACGTGGACATTTAACTTTGAGCACATTGCGGTTTGATGTCGAAGCCGTGACGATAAAGCGACCTTCGGTTCACAGTTGCGCAACGGACGTGTAACATTTTGGTGACAGAGCCCGATGGCTTTTGACTTTCCTGCCGCCACTCATGCAACAATGCCGTGTATGAAATTGTTTTGGTTGTCATTGTTGCTGGCAGGACTGACCGCGTGTTCATCATCACGCAGTTCGCGCTACGACGAATTCGAGAAGGTCAAAGTGGACAAGATGTCGGGCAATTCAGTCTCGGCAAGTGTGTTCGCCCGCACCTTGGTCTGCCTCAACGCAGCGCGGGAGAACAGAGGCTTCGTTGCACAGACCAATGTGACCGTCGGCTTCACGACAAATTACGTCGTCACATCCGTCACCAATCTCACGGTGAGCACGTCGGGCAATTCACAGGTCGCTGCACAGACAAACACCGTGGCCGTGACCATTACGACAGATACAAACGCGCCCACCGCCGCTTCCAACCCCGCAACTGCTGGAGTTTCCGGCATCACCACCGCAACCGCCCGGAACGAATCCATCGCCACCGCGCCAAATCAAAATGTGCGCTCTGGTTCGATCCAGGTCGTCACCACGCTCAATTCACAGGCGACGATCAACAAGGATTCATTCTCGCTCACAATCGGCACAAACGAAGTCTCCACTGTTGAAACCAACTACATCATCACCACCATCACCAATCAAGTCGTCTCGCCGGTGACGAACGTCGTGGCGAAGACCTCCGAAAACCCGGTGGCGGATTATTTCCTCTACACCGAGATCGCGCCGTCTGATTTCGCGCTCGCAGCCGGTGAATCTCTCATCGTGCTCACCGATGGCGTCCGGTTTGGCTGCACGCAGGCCACGCCGCAGTCTGCGTGGGAAAGTCGTCGCGGTTTCTTGACGACTTACTACAAGGTGTCGCCGGATGTAATTGTGGCGATTGCCAATGCCAGGGAGGTCAAGCTACGCATCAAAGGCACAACCGGAACTTTGGAACGCACGATGAATGTCAGCAGCCGGGACAACTTCCGCGAATTCCTGCTCAAGAATTTCGGTCCGGCAAAAGAAGCCGCCCGAAAGTCTTCCACACAAATCTGAATCCATTCCACCTGCTTCCATGAGCAAATTATCCACGCCCCTGTTGATTGTTCTCGTCATCGTGACCGCCATAAGCATCGGTGGCTGGCGCAGCTACTCGGGCAAATATTCCACTGCAACGACCGGGGCAATCAGCGCCTCAAACAAACTCGCCGAGGTTACGGCCAGGCTTGCCGAACAAGGCGCGGCAAACCAGACGCTCCGCGTTCAACTGGATTTGCAGAAATCTGATCTCGCGGGATGCACAAACAAGGTGGGTTCGTTGCAGGCCAGGATTGTGCAGGAAACGAAGCGCGCGGGCGAGTTGGAGGCGATTATTCGCGATCGTGACGCTGAACTTCGCACAGCCAATCAAAACACTGCACGTTGCACCGCCACCATCAGCTCGTTGGAATCTGGTGCAGCGGCGTTGCGGGGAGAGTTGGAAGCTGTTCGCGCGAAACTTTCGGAATCCCAGGCACAGTCTCAGGCCGCAAACGCCTTGCTCAATGCTGCAGAGTCGGAAATCGCGACGCTCCAGCAAAAACTGAGCGACCCGGCTGTATTGCGGGCCGGACTGGCGAACGCAAACAAGCCTTCCGCCGTTTCCGGGAAGTCCATCAAATCGGCGAAGCTGGCGCTGCAACCCGACGGTACAGTTATCCTCGCGAACGCCCAACCTCCTGCGCAGACTCCATCCCCAAAATCGCAATCCAAGCCACAACCGGTCTTCAAGGAAATCCCGGGCATCGCAACACCGTAGAATGCGTCCGGGCTCAGATTGATTTCCGTCCGTCGTCGTTTTGGAGGGTTAGAGACGCAATCCTGGAACGGAGTTTTTCAAAATCCACCGGCTTGTCGAAATAGTCGCTTACACCTGCAAGCCGGGCCGAGACGCGCGTCACTTCCGAGCCGATGGCACTGATCATGATGATCGGAATGTGACGGGTGGCATCCTGACGTTGGAGGATTTCTGTCAGTGTCAACCCGTCCAAATCCGGCAGCAGCAGATCAAGCAGGATCAAATCCGGCATGTGCGTCCAGATCTTGTTGAGCGCGTCCGTGCCATTTCCGGCTTCATGAAGCTTGTAACCCCAATCCTGGAGCCGGTAGCGAAGCAGGCCGATGAAATCCAGTTCGTCATCCACGATCAAAATACTTTTTGACATGCGGATGAACTACGCCATCTGCCTCAAACCGCAATGACAGCGGCGTGAAGGTTTGGCGACGATTCTGTGACACACCTTGCGGCAGGGAGGAAGTGTGGTGAAGTTCTTGTAACGAACCCCGCACGGCTTGTTCACAAGTCCGAAACCGCGTTGGGCCGGTAGAATCAGGAAGCTTCTGCATTCATATCACATTGCGGATTCGATTGTGAATGGTCCGTCACGCATTTGTAACTTTGTAGCACGGCTTTCTTGTCACACCCTGTCAGTTCCTGACGTGAGCGCGAAAACCGAAAACTATCTAAATCGCGAGTTGAGCTGGCTTGAGTTCAACCAGCGCGTGCTCGACGAGGCTCTTGATGCACGCAATCCACTTCTCGAACGGCTCAAGTTCTTTTGCATCGTCAGTTCCAACCTCGATGAGTTCTTCGAGGTGCGCGTGGCGGGCATCAAGCAGCAGATTGAAAGTGAATCCGTCAAACGCAGCGTGGACGGACTCACGGCCACGGAAACATTTCGAGCCGTTCAAAAACGCGTCCGCCGGATGGTCCGGCAGCAATACGACTGTTGGCGTGACGAACTCGAACCGTCGCTGCGAAGAAGAGGTTTCCGTTTTCTGAATCCGGCACGGCTGGACGCCGCCGATGCGCGCTGGGTGGAAAAGTTTTTCCTGCGCGAAGTCGAGCCGGTGCTGACGCCTCTTGCCCTTGACCCTTCACATCCGTTTCCACAACTGCTCAACAAATCGCTGAACTTCATCGTCAGCCTCACGCGCGCAGACGAGAAGAACCCGCAGGCACGGCTCGCCGTGGTGCAGGTGCCGCGTATTCTGCCGAGGCTTGTGCCGTTTCCACGCAAAGACGGGCGCAAGGATTTCATTTTTCTTGGCCATCTTGTCGGAGCATATCTGCACAGACTGTTTCCCGGAACCAACCTTCACGGAAGCTGGCTCTTTCGCGTCACGCGCAACAGCGAGCTCTATATTGACGAGGAGGAGGTCGCGAATCTTTTATCCGCCGTCGAGAATGAATTGCAACGCCGTCGTCGCGGCGATGCCGTCCGGTTGGAGGTTGAAACGGCCTGCCCGCCCAAAGTGCGCGCCAATCTGCTCAAGCAGCTCAGGCTCACCGAGGATGACCTGTACGTGATTGACGGTCCGTTGAACCCGGTCCGGCTTGTTTCGTTGGCCGAGGGCGATCATTCGCCTGAACTGCGCTATCCGCCGTTCATTGCGCCTGTATCTCCGGCGCTTCGCGCCCACCTTGACATTTTCAAAGCCATTCGTGAGCGGGATGTCTTGCTGCATCATCCTTACGAAAGTTTTGAGAGTGTCGTTGCTTTTCTCCAACAAGCCGCGCGTGATCCGGATGTGCTTGCGATCAAACAAACGCTATATCGCACCGGGGGTGATAACCGGATCATCGGCTCGTTGATGGACGCAGTGAAAAACGGCAAGCAGGTGGCTGTGGTGGTTGAACTGCGCGCTCGATTTGACGAGGCCAACAACATCCAGTGGGCACGACAACTGGAGGAGGCAGGCGTGCAGGTGGTGTATGGACTTGTGGGCTACAAGATTCACACAAAAGCCACGCTCGTTGTGCGACGCGAGGGTACGCACATTCGTCGCTACGTCCATCTTGGCACGGGCAACTACAACGCTTCCACCGCCAGGTTATACACCGATGCGAGCCTGCTGACCTGTCATCCGGAATTTGGAGAGGACGTGACGAGCCTGTTCAACCTCCTCACCGGCATCTGCCAGTTTCAACCCCTCAAGCGATTGCTTGTCGCGCCGTTTGATCTTCATCCGAGGCTGCTGGCGCTGATCGAGCGCGAGGAAGAACATGCGCGGGCGGGAAGTCCGGCCCGGATCATCGCCAAGATGAATTCCCTCGTGGACCCTGCGATCATTCGAGCACTCTATCGCGCGTCCCAGGCCGGGGTGAAGATTGACCTTATCGTTCGCGGCATCTGCTGCCTTCGTCCGGGAGTTCCAAAACTCAGCGTGAATATCACCGTGCGCAGCGTCGTGGATCGCTTCCTCGAACACAGCCGCATCTTTCACTTCGAGAACGGCTGTCAACCAGAGGCCTACATGGGCAGTGCCGACTGGATGCCCCGAAACTTTTTCCGTCGTATTGAAACGGTATTCCCGATCCTGGACGGCATCCTGCGCGAGCGGATTTATTCCGAGCTGCTCGGCGTAACTCTCGCCGACAACCAGCGGGCGCGAATTTTGTCGCCCGACGGCGAATATCGCCTTCCCCCGCCGGTAAAACTTGGCCGTGAACGCCGCAGTCAGTTCCAGTTCATCGGCCTTGCGAATGACGACTTCCAGCGAAGACGCATCCTGGGCGGAAAGAGAAACAAGTATCCGGTCGTCACGCTCGCTGCCTCTCCGTTCGTGCGATGAAAACCAAACCCCGCCACCCGGTTGAATCTCCGACTGCGGTAAGGCATATAGGTGGTGTGCTTCAACTTCTCTGCAAGGCGCTCGAATCCCAATGGCGACGCTATCGCAAGCGGTTGAGACAATGCCAGCGGCGGTTCTCGCAGGAGGCCGTACATGATTCGCGCGTGGAAGCACGGCGGTTGCTCGCCACGGTGGAGTTGCTTTGCGCCTTCATTCCGGAGCGCGAGTTGAAAAAGGCGCGGCGTGCTTTGAAGAACCATCTCGACTCGTTCGACCGACTGCGCGACACGCAGGTGCAACTCACCTACGTCGGTCACTTGCTCCACGAATTTCCGGCAGCGAGGGGATTTCACGACTGGTTACGCAAACGCGAGAAGCGGTTTATCCGCGAAACACGAAAAGCAGTCCGCAAAATCAAGACTCGCAGGTTGGGCGGAAAGCTCTCGGAATTCGAAGGCGCATTGCAAGGCCGCAAGAAGGACCTGACTTCGCGTCAAGCTTTCGCGAAGGCGGAAAGGGCGGTTCAACTTGCCTTCGCCCAGGTGGCGAAGCTTTGCCGTCGCGTCAACGCCAAGGACACGGAGACGATTCATCGGACACGAATCGCGTTCAAACGATTCCGATACATGGTGGATGCGCTGTCTCCGATGCTGCCGGTCGTCACGGACCAGCATCGCCAGGCCATGCGCGGCTACCAGTCCATGATGGGCGACATCCAGGACGTGGAAGTGATGTTGTCCGCGCTCGACAAATTCACCCGGCAGGAACAGCAAAAGTCGTTGTCCGAAGTTGATCACCTTCGTGCCGAGCTGTCGCAGCGCCGCGAACTGCTCATCCACGTTTATCTGAATGCCGCCGGAAAGTTGCGAAAGTTCTGGCCGCCCGGCACGCCACCAAAAAGCCGTCGTGCTTTGGAGGCGGGGAGGAAAGCATGAAACTCTACCTGCTGCGTCACGCCGATGCCGGCGAGCCGCTGGATCCAAAATTCTACGACGACACACGGCGACCCCTTTCACCGAAGGGGGTTAAACGCACGCGCCAGCTTGCGAATGCGTTCCGCCAGATGGGAATTTCCTTCGACGCAATTTTTACAAGCCAATATGTTCGCGCGCGGCAGACAGCCGAATTGGTGGCGCGAAGTTTGAAGATCGAGAAACGATTAAGGACTACGGATCATTTATTGCCTGGCAGTGAGTTTGAAAAAATCCTGATCGAGATGGAAAGGGTTTGTCCTGCTGCCAAGGTCGTCCTGCTCGTCGGTCACGAACCCTTTCTCAGCGGGCTTGTTTCGTGGCTTTGCACCGGCGGCTCGATGCTTTCCATCCAGATCAAAAAAGGCGGGCTTTGCCGGATGGAAGTGGAAGGCAGCGGTTCCAAGCGCCACGCCACGCTGGAGTGGCTGCTGACCTCAAGGCACTTTGGCTCCAGACGCAGCGTGGGCCCTGAGTAGGAAGCCGGATGGCCGGACTCCAATCCACGCCGGTGTACAGCTTTCGGCAACCTCAGTCCCACTTTGCCGCGACGAGACGAGCGTACCCGTCTCAACATGCAATCTCACCGGACCAATCCATTTTCTTCGGGCGATTGCACTGGAGGTGTTCACATAAAGGGAAACTGTCCGAGCGCGATGACGTTCATGGTGGGCAAGCAAAGTCAGGAATGTTTGCTTCGTCTTCGGATTTGTTTTCATGGTGTGAGGATTTGGATTTGGATTTTCAAACGCGGACGAGGTGCGGGGTTGTCACGATCGGACGGAAGATGGAGCGGCAATCGAGCTGGAAAGAATGCGGGACGAACTGACGGCACACACGGTTGATCGAAACCGCAGCCCGCCCGCGCCTTCGTCACCCGGGTGGCAAAGGAAAAATTCTCAAATCCCGTAACGATGATCACGATTCGCACGCGCCAATTGCAGCCCATGAGTGCGTCAATGCAACGTCAGGAGCGTTACGAAACGGTGAAATGGGATGAGGGCGCGGCGACCAAACAATCTTTCCGCGAAAACATGGATCAGGTTGTCACCCATTCGTAACAACCACGTCACGAAATCGGCAAACGTCCCCGACATACTCACAGCATGGAAACGCTATTCACGCCCATGTTCGCCAACGCGATGACCTTCGCGCTGGACAAAGCCACAACCGAGGGGAAGGCCACCATCGGATTGTTGGCGGTCGTTTCGCTGTTCAGTTGGACGGTCATCATCAAAAAGGCGAGGCAGCTTTATCTCGCGCATAAGGCGGGCAGGAAATTCTTTGAAGCGTACCGCGCCACTCGCAATCCGATGGAGTTGTTCAACAGGAAGGCGGATTTTACTGACGCGCCCGCGTTTGAGGTCTATGCCGCCGGTGCGGAGGAGCTCGCGTATCATTTGAAGAACAATCCTGTGACCGTTCGCGCCAAGGCAAAATCCGCGAGCGATGTGACGGATTTCGGCCACACCGATCATCTCGCCAAATCCACTGTCACAAAAGTCAGCCCGTCAGCGTTCGAGTCCGTACGCGTGGTGTTGGAGCGCTCCGTCGGCCAGCAGGCGCTCTCGCTTGAAAAGGGAATGATCATTCTTTCCACCGCTGTCGCGGGCGGGCCGTTCATTGGGTTGCTTGGAACCGTGTGGGGCGTGATGGAAACGTTTTCCGGCATCGCCATCGCCAAGGCCGCGAGCCTCACCGCAATGGCGCCGGGCGTGGCTGGCGCGCTCATCGCAACGGTTGTCGGACTGTTCGTCGCGATACCTGCGATGTTTGCCTACAACTATATGATCACCTCCATCCGCGCGATCACCCAGGAACTCGACAACTTCAATTCCGAACTGTCCACCTCGATGGAACACGTCTATGTGGACAACCGCTCCGTGGCGGAAGAAGTGGCGGATGCGTTGAAACAGATTTTCCCTGAACGCGCGGCAGCGGCAGACTTCATTCCCCAGCGCGAACCGGTGACGGAGCACACGTTCACCATGTCCGGCGTCTAAGCCAACTCAACCAAAATCCCACGATGAGGAGAAAAAAGTTTTCCGCCAGCAGCCATCATACGATGTCGGAGTTGAACATCACACCGTTGCTCGACCTCGCGTTCGTGTTGCTCGTGATCTTCATTATCACCACGGCCCCGGCTGTGAACGACCTGAACATCTCGTTGCCCACGGCTGCGAGCCGACCGAAGGACGCCGCCTCCAAGGTCAACTACATCACGGTGGACAACGCAGGGAAAGTCTTCCTCAACACGGTGGAGATGACCGAGCCCGAACTGCTTCGTACCCTGGTCGAGTTTCGGAAGGCTGATCCGGACCTGAACGTCGTCGTGCGTGGCGATTCGCGGATTCAGTATCAGAAGATCGTCGGTGTGCTGGACGTGCTCGTCTCCGCCAACGTGAGCAAGGTGGGTTTGGCGACTGAGTTCGCGGCGAACTGACCGGGGAGCGCCAGCGTCTCAGTGGAGCAGCCAAACCCGATGTCCCGCGATCAACGCAAACCAAAGAAAGACCGCACGAGCCTCGTCATCTCCGCCGTGTTGCACGTGGTCGTGATCGGTGGCGTTTTGATCTGGGCCTGGAAATCGGGCAAGCTTGAGGAAATCACCAACAGGATTTTGCAGGTTGTCACCGACGACAAAAAGAAGCCGGAGAAAAAGCCCGAGCCGATTCAGCAAAAGCAGCAGGCCCAGGCGCCAAAACTCCCGCCCATCAACCAAGGTTCACAACCTTCCGCCAGCCGCGGCACCCGGATGGCCGTGGCGTCGGATGCCCCGTCTTCCGGTGGCGACAGTTTTTTCCATGATGCGCGCGAACAGGTCAACGGCCCTTCCTCGGGCGGCTCGGGGGCTGTCCGGCAGACGAACACGCTGGTGTTGAAGCCTGCTTCCGCTCCGGTGGCGGTTGCACATGGCCTGTTTAATCGTGGTGCGCAGTCGAGTTCGGTGAAGGCGTTGTTGCAGGAACGCTCGAAGTCTGCGGCATCCATTGAATCGTTCGGATCGGAACAGATTTCGCGTTCAAGCGTGAAGGACGCAGGCGACATCGTGAGCCGTGTTTCAGGCGCGACAGTCGTGGAAGGAAAATACGCGGTCATTCGCGGACTGACGGATCGTTACAGCGCGGCCACTCTCAACGGCGCGGAACTGCCATCTGCGGATCCGTATCGCCGCTCCGCCGCGTTGAACATGTTTCCGGCGAAGATCATTGACCGGGTGACGGTGACGAAGACTTTCACGCCGGATCAGCCAGGCAGCTTTACCGGAGGCAACATCAACATTGTCACAAAGTCCTTTCCGGACAAACCATTCGCCGCGTTGGAACTGGGCACGAGCTACAACTCGCAGACCACGGGCAACAAGAATTTCCTCACTTCCTCCGGGGGCAAGACCGACTGGCTGGGGATGGACGATGGCTCACGGAAATTGTCACCTGAGTTTTGGAACTCCACCACAGAAGTTCCGCAATGGCGGAGTCAGCTTGGACGTCCGATCAGCCTGACATCCACTTCACCCACGGTGAAAAAGAATCTGGAGGACGCGGCTCGCATTGAGCGCGCCACGGAACTGGCTGGTCCAGCCCAGTTCGCTCCTGTGAAGAGTGCTCCGCCGCCGGCGCATAATTTCGTGGCTTCGTTTGGCGACACAGCCTATTTACTCGGCAAACCCGTCGGCATTTTCCTGAGTCTTCCCTACAGCCGCTCCTGCAATTTTTACGACAACGGAAAAATTGAACGCGTCACCTACAATCGTCCCGGCGACCCTGATGTTGTGTCACCGGAGAAAACCTTCACGGAGACACGCGGCGTGACGGAGGTGAATTGGGCGGGCACGGCGAGCCTGGCCTGTCAGCCATTTCCGGATCACCAGCTCGGATACAATTTCATCTTCAACCAGTTCAGTGAGGACTCGGCGCGCATCCGGGCAGGACAGGATTTCGACAACAGTCTGCTCGACTTGCGCGTCAACCGCCTCATCTACGTGGAGCGCAATCTCACGTCACATCAGTTCCGGGGTGAACACCTGCTTCCCGCGCTTGGAGACCTGAAAGTCAACTGGCTTGCAACCTTCAGCGACACGTCACAGGACCAGCCCGACACGCGGTTGTATTACGTGAACAACAACCAGTTCAACGTGAACGGACTCGATCCCAAATTTCCGTCGCGCTACTGGCAGGAGTTGAAGGAGAACAGCCAGAATTTGAAACTGGATTTCTCGCAGCCGTTCCGGACGTGGGATGCGTTGACCGGGGAATTGAAGTTTGGGCTTTTCAGCAACGAGGCCGTCCGTGATTACCGCGAACGGGTTCTGCACTACAATGCACCGGGCATTTATGCGGGCGACCCAAATAGTTTTCTCACTCCCGACAGGCTTGGGGCTACAAGCGTGACAACGAACGGCAACTCAGTCACCTACAACTGGGCCACATTCCTTCAGCCGCCATCAGACCGAAGTTTTTACACCGGCGAGAACAATGTGCGGGCTGCTTACGCGATGACAGACTTCCAACTTCTCGAAAACGTGCGCCTGATCGGCGGTGCACGACTGGAGAGCACCGAGATAAATCTGACCGCCTTTACCACCACCATCTCGGAGGGCGTGGCGCCGGGCACAACCAACTCGTCTTCACTCAAACAAACCGATCTGCTGCCGGCGCTCGGCATGGTTTGGAACGTCGCGTCCAACATGAATCTCCGTCTCAACTGGGGCATCACGGTGGCCCGACCATCGTTCCGGGAGCTTGCACCCGTGCGCACGTTCGATCTCGAGTACGATGCCTACGTTGTTGGAAATCCGAATCTGACAATGAGCGAGATTCAAAACTACGACGCGCGCTGGGAGTGGTTTCCACGGCCGGGTGAGATTTTTTCCGTGGGCGTTTTCTACAAGGACATGACCGGGCCGATTGAAAAGGAATTTGTCTCGTCCTCCGGCGACATCATCACGTTCGTGAACCGGCCCAAGGGCAAGGTGTATGGCGTCGAATTTGAAACGCGCAAGTCGTTCGACTTCGTCAGCCAGCATCTGCGTGACTGGAACTTTGGCGGCAACCTGTCATTGATCGAATCGGAACAGGCTGTTCCGGCGATTGACCGGCAGAACCATACGCGCCCGGACCTGCTTGGCTCGAAGCGCCCGCTCGCCGACCAGTCGCCCTACATCATCAACCTCGATCTGACCTACGATAATCCGCGCTCGGGTTCGACGCTCTCCTTCAACTACAACATATTCGGGCCGCGCCTGCTCATCACCAGCCTCACGGCGCCGGATGTTTATGAACAGCCATCGGCGCAGTTTGACGTCACCTTTTCCCAGCGCATCGGACGAAAGTTGCGGCTGAAACTCGCGGCAAGAAATCTTCTCGATCCTGAAATCAAACGCACGTACGGCAAGGACGAGCAGGCGATCTATTCGTCTTACACACGCGGACGCACTTACAGTCTTTCCCTCAACTACGACTTCTGATCGGCGATGCCGGAGCGCACGGATATTTTGTAACCGGTTTGTCACACCACCGCCTCCGACCCTTCACACAGCTCCGGCTTAATCATCACGCTTAAATAACGACTCAAGCAACAAACCCAAATCGTAAGAGCATGAAAAACAAAATCCTCCCCACCGGAATGTTGTTGGCCGCACTCGTTGCGGGAACACGTAGTTCCTCGGCATCTGAGCCGACCAATACCGTCACCATCGTGAACGACATCACAAACAGTGTTACATGGTTTAGCACGAACGTTTATCTGATGAACGGCTTCGTCCACGTTCTCGCTCCGGCGGAACTGACCATCCAGCCTGGCACCATTATCAAAGGCCTCTCCGCTGGCAGCATCACCATAGGCGAATCCGCCTCCGCACTCTTTGTCACCGCTGGCGCAAAAATCCACGCCATTGGCACCGCGGCCAAACCCATCATCTTCACCACTGAGTTTGACGACACAACAATTGCTGGTGACATGGGCATCTACGATCGTGGCCTGTGGGGCGGGGTGGTGGTGATGGGGAATGCGGTGTTGAACACCTCGTCCAGCACGATTGGCAATGCCAACAGCCCAAAGTATGACGTGTTCGAGGGCCTGCCTGACAACACCATCAACGGCCAGAACGTCTATCGCTTCGGCGGCAACAACGATGCCGACAACTCTGGTGAAATCCAATACGTCTCCATCCGTCATGGCGGCTTCGCCTTCCTCGCCAACAAGGAACTCAACGGCCTGTCCATGGCAGCCGTCGGCAGCGGCACCACCATTGACCATGTGGAAGCCTACGCCATCGCTGACGATGGTTTCGAGTTCTTCGGCGGGACGGTCAACACCAAGTATCTGGTCAGCGCGTTCAATGACGACGACACATTCGACACCGACCAGGGTTATCGCGGCAAGAACCAGTTCTGGTTCTCGATCCAGGAAGACGGCAAGCGCGACAACGGCGGCGAGTGGAACGGCGAACCCAACGGCATCGCGGTAAGCAACGCACCGATTGCAAACTTCCAGCTCTACAACGCCACGTTCATTGGCGCGGGCAACAGCGGGACGAACACGACAGCCAACCATGGCCTGACGATCCGACAGTATTCCTCGCCAAAGGTGTACAACTCCATCCTGACAGACTTCACCACGTCCCACGGCAACGGCTCCGTGGGTCTGAACATATCGGACACGCAGTCCGGGGCGATGTTGACGGCGGGATTGATGGACTTGCGGGAGAACATCATTGCCGGGTTTGGTTCGGCGGTGACGAACGCCCGCTCGGCCATCCTCCTCTCCGATGCTTCCCGCAGCAACTCCACCGTCAATCCCTTGTTGACAAGCATTAGCCGTATTCGCGATGCCGGCCTTGATCCCCGTCCGCAAGCTGGCAGCCCTGCACTCACCAGCACGATCATGCCGCCCAATGACGGCTTTTATACGCAGGTCAAATTCAAAGGCGCTTTCGATACAAACACGCTCTGGCTGAAGTGCTGGACCGCACTTGATCAACTGGGCTTTCTCCCCGGCGGCAACGCTGTTGAGCCGACCAATACGGTCACCCTCATAAACGACATCACGAACAGTGTTACATGGTTTAGCACGAACGTTTATCTGATGGACGGCTTCGTCCACGTTCTCGCTCCGGCGGAACTGACCATCCAGCCCGGCACCATCATCAAAGGCCTCTCCGCTGGCAGCATCACCACAGGTGAATCCGCCTCCGCACTCTTCGTCACCGCTGGCGCTCGGATTCATGCAGTGGGCACGGCGACCAGGCCGATCATATTCACGACCGAATTTGATGATCTTGGCGAACGGGACGATCTCGGCTTGTTTGATCGCGGGCTGTGGGGCGGGGTGGTGGTGATGGGG
>JABFSR010000119.1 GCA_013140495.1 Verrucomicrobiota bacterium | reverse complement strand
CCTTCTTCCCGCCAATCCAGCGCGAGGAGACGGCATCGAGTTGCTCACGACTGATGGCTTCGATCCTGGTTTCCTCTCGGATGGCAAGACCTTCGCGATTAGCTTCGTTCCGGGCGCGCTTGATGAGATCAAGGTCTTTCCAGTTGCCCTTCGTGTTGTAGGTCTGGATCGGCAGTTCCACCTCGTAGCCGATGCAGTTCACCTTGCAGTCAAACTCGCGAAGAACGACAGCGACCGGTTCGGAGACGCAAACAAAAGCAGCGCGTGGATGCTCGGAAAGGAAGTTGTTGATCAGCTTCCAGTAATCCGCCGGAGCGCAGACGGGATTGCCGAAAACTAGTTTCTTGGATTTGGGAGCGAAAACGGGGTGGCGGACGGTTGTGAACGCCATGTATCCGCAGTCATCCACGAAGTATTCCATCCCGGCCTGAAGCGTTGCATAGGAGAGCGCCTCGCCCCCGTGCTGCCTAAGATGCGGCGAGAGCAACGCCCACTTCTCGCGGGATCCCAGTAGCTGCGCTGTCTGCGCCTCGATTGTCTTGAATGCCATGTTGGCGGCCCGCGCCAGCGTCCGGTGCCGGTTGGGCCTTGCCGAGATTCTGCAAAACCCACTCCCGCGTCAACGCAAACACTTTGTCGCGGTGACGATCCAGATGCCCTGCGTGACCATTGCCAGCAACGATCTCAAGTTTCTTCTTGCACGTCAGCGCCGCGTGCAACATGCGCGCTGTCTCCGTCGGATCGAGTTCATCCTCCTCACCCCAAATGACAAGTGTAGGCGCGTTGATGGCTGGAACGCGTTCAATCGTATCCACGAAAAACGCCTCCGCGCCCCCAGGAAACGGAAACGCTCCGAATGCCGCCTGCGCGCGCGGATCAGCCTGGATACGCGCATCCACCTCTGGATCAGAACACAGATGAATGCCTCCCGAAAGTTTTGCCAATGGCAGCAACAAATCTTTGCCCGTAAAAAACTTTTTAACCTGGCCCAGCGCTATCAGCAGCTTCATGAACAACGTCAATGGCAGGGGCAACGAATTTCTTACCGTGCCATCAAGCACCACAAGAGCCTTGAGCCGCGAATCCAAGGCAGCAGTTTCGAGAATCGCCGTTCCTCCGGACGACAAACCGAAGGCACCGATGCGCTGGCTGTCAATCTTGGGATGTTGAGAGAGAAAACCGATCGCCGACTGCACATCCGGCACCCACTCAGCCATCTTCACATGAAAGCGGTGGCCCGCACTCTCTCCGTGTCCGTGAAAATCAAACGCGAAACTCGCGATACCGCTCTCCGCGAGCCTTTCGGCGAGATCGAAGTAGTTTTCCTTGAATTCACCCGCGCCATGACAAAGGATCACAACCGGCGTGGGCTGGCTTGCCTGCGGCAGGAACAGCACGCCTCGCAGTTCCTGATCAAGCGAACGCAAACCAACCAATTCACGAGGAGTATTCATAGATAACGCCCCATAAAGCGTCCCCGGTGCCACACGAGCGATATGCTCCACATCAAGTGTTTGTTGCCCCTTTCCGCTCCCGAAATGTCCAAAGCCAATCCAGCCTCTGTCTCAACAACCCACACCCACCATGCCAGATACCCCAATCTTGTGTTGTGCTTTTTTGTTGTTCGCCGCGCGGCTCTGTTCAATGATGACTCACACCAGAGGGAATGAGGGCAGGTGGCTTGAACCCTGCCCGCAACCCGGTCAGAAACATTTTACAACAACGAACATGTCTGCACGCAGCCAGACCAAACTGGGCGAAGTAGGAGAAAGCCTTCACCTTGTCCGCTCATTACGTGATTGCCTCGCCTCCGGCGTGCTTGTCGTCAACCGCCGCGAACAGATTGTTTCCTGCAACCCAGAAGCCGAACGCCTGCTCAACCTTCCGTCCGGAAAAACCCTTCACGCCCCCATCACCCTGCTTCCGGTTGCTCTCCAGAATCTAGTTCGCGAAGTTATCGCGGGAAAAAAACCGGTCACGTGTGAACAATTAAATCTCCTTGCCGGCAGCAGCGTCACGCACACATATCACGTCAATCTCGTTCCCGTACGATCACAGGCCGATTCGCTCGATGTCGTGGTAGTGTTGAGTGACATCACCAGCTTTGCCCGGCTCGAGGGTGCCGTGACGCGACTGGATCGCCTCTCCACCATCGGCACGCTCTCCGCCACCATGGCGCACGAAATCAAGAACGCCCTCGTCGCCGTCAAAACCTTCGTGGACCTGCTGCTCGAAAAGAATCGCGACTCTGAACTCTCCGAAGTCGTCAGCCGCGAAATGAAGCGCATGGAATCCATCGTCGGACAGATGCTCAAATTCGGCGGCCCAGCCAGACCAAACTTTTCCACCGTCCGGTTGCACGACGTGCTGGAACAATCTCTGCGCATGGTGCAGCACAAGCTCGATGGAAAATTGATTTCGCTCAACCGTTCGTTCAATGCCACACCTGACGCAGTACACGGCGACGATTACCAGTTGGAACAAGCGTTCGTGAATCTTTTTCTCAATGCTGCCGAGGCCACGGGCGCGAATGGTTCATTGACCGTGACCACTGAAGTGGTCGCCGCAGCCTCGAAAACTGCACCGCACGTACGCGTCATCGTCAAGGACACCGGCGTCGGCATCACACCCGAGCATCTGCAAAAACTGTTCGAGCCGTTTTTCACCACCAAGCATCACGGCACCGGCCTTGGCCTGCCCATCACGCAACGCATCATACAGGAACACAGGGGTGAAATCACTGTGGAGAGCGAACCGGACAAGGGCACGACGTTCTTCATCAAGATTCCCGTGGCCCACCGCGCCTGAACGGGCATGAGCCGCAGCTTCACCCTAGCCGTCCTCAGTGACATCCATTACGCGGGCGCGACCGAACGCGCCGCAGGCGACGACTACGAAACCCGCGTCATCGAAAATCCCCTGCTGCGGTTCGCACTGAGAAAATACCGCGACCTCGTGTGGCTACGATATCCGCTCAGGCACAACGACAAGCTGGACCGCTTCATCGCAGAATGTCCACCGGTGGATTACGTGGTGGCGAATGGTGATTATGCCGCCAACGTTGCCGCGCTCGGGCTATGCGATGATGCCGCGGCGGAAAGCGCCCGCGAATGCCTCAATAAATTGCGCGCGAAATTCGGCGGCAAACTTCTATGCAACTACGGCGACCACGAACTTGGCAAGCTGCGGATGCTCGGTTCACGCGGCGGTTTGCGCATCGCAAGCTGGCGACGCTGCACCGGTGAACTTGGCCTGCAACCTTTCTGGTGCATGGAACTTGGCAACTACGTTTTGATGAACTGCGTTTCAACGCTCGTCGCGCTGCCCGTGTTCGGCCCGGACATGCTCGCTGAGGAAAAAGTCGGGTGGGAAAATCTTCGCAGCCAACACCTCGACGAAATCCGCTCCACCTTCGCCGCATTGCGATCCAACCAGCGCGTGCTGTTATTCTGCCATGACCCCACCGCGCTGCCATTCCTCTGGCGTGACGAATTCATTCGCCCCAGGCTCGCGCAAGTGGAACACACCATTATCGGTCATCTGCACTCCAACTTGTTTTTACGAACGAGCCGGATTCTCTCGGGAATGCCTGTAATACCGTGGCTTGGCCATTCCGCACAACGGATGACCACCGCGCTAAAAGAAGCGCGGATTTGGGAACATTTCCGAGTGCGGCTTTGTCCGTCACTTGCCGGAATCCAACTGTTGAAGGACGGCGGCTTCCTTATTTTAAGGTTAAGCGATGAGACAACACAGCCGGCAGAGTTTCAATTTCATCGGCTTCGTTGGTGAACAGCACGGACGTCCGACGACTGCGAGTAACAATTGAACCACGGCTCGGGTTCTGCCATTGATATGATTCAAATCGCCAACATGAACATCAAAACCGGAAAATGTTGTCCTCCCTATGTCGCCGTTGACCGGATATCTGACAGCAATTGGAACCGGATTCTTGCACTTCTTTTGTGCGGAGCGACAACACTGGCCTCCGCAGCAGAGGACAGCGAAAACACTTCCACCATCCATCCCTCACCGATATCCAGATCGGAGGCACGAATGCCCATCTTGTTGAAGTCCGGGCTGCATATTTTGCTGGACGAGTTCCTGATCGAAAGTAGCTCGAACATCACGCGTAAGGTGAACATGCCGGTGCGCGATCCCTCGATTCCGAATCCCATCGTAACCGGTCGGGAGGATGGCTGTTTCCAACCTTACATGACCGTGATCCGCGATGCTGCCAGCCAACGCTTCCGCCTTTGGTATGGCGTTCACACGCAGGACTTCAATACGGGCCAGTCGCACATTGGTTATCTTGAATCTGAAGACGGCATTCATTGGATTCGTCCGCATCAGGCTCTTACGGATCCATCTCCAATTCAGTTCGGCGTGAGTGTGATTGACGAAGGTCCCCATTTCCAGAACCTCGCCGAACGGTTCCGCTTTGCGTGGCACAAGGATGGATTGAGAATTGCCACGTCGCCGGACGGTCTTGCCTGGACTCCCCTGGCGTCACGCGCCGTGCTTGTTCACAACCACGATATCAACGGCATCTTTTGGGATCCGATTCGAAAACATTACATCGCGACTGTTTCCTTCTACATCCCGGGTTCAAAATGGACAGGTACGCGTCGCGTTACCAAACACAGCGCCAGCGACGACCTGTTGCACTGGAGCGAGCCGTGGCTTGTCCTCGCACCGGATGACAAAGTGGACGACGGTGAAACTCAATTCTACGCGATGGATGGCTACCTTGCGCGCGGAGACCTGATTGTCGGCATGGTGAAAGTGCTTCGCGACGATTTGAAAGCGGACCAACCTCCTGAACCACGCGACGCCTACGGGATTGGCTACACCTCTCTCGCATGGACGCGGGATGGCAAACATTGGACCCGAGATCGGGAGAAGTTCTTCGATCGCCATCCTCAGAAGGGCGCGTGGGATCACGCTCACGCCTGGATCGATGAACAAGTTCTTGTGGGCGATGAGATTTATCTCTACTACGCCGGTTACAAGAGCGGACACAAGGTGAACCGGTTCGAGGAACGCCAGATTGGATTGGTCAAAATGAAGCGTGACCGCTACGTGGCCCGCGAGGCGGGCGCCGAGGGCGGCAGTTTCAAAACTCCGCTGGTGAAGTTCGATGCCACAGCGATGACGCTAAACTTGGAAGCGCTGGCAGGCGAGGTGACGGTGCAAATCCTGGATCAGGACAACAGGCCCGTGCGTGGTTTCACACGGAAAGATTGCCAGCCGGTTTCCGGGAATGCTCTTGCGTCACCAGTGCGATGGAAAAACCCGTTGGCCACGCTGAATGGAAAACCTGTGCGAATGGAGTTCTTCCTGAAGAACGCACGGCTGTTCTCATTTGAACTGATGTCGGGGAAACCGTAAGCGGCCCGAGCAACCAAGCTACCGCTGGTTCTGGCCGCCAGGAGAGCGGGCGGAGTTGAGCGATTGCCGGTTCGCCCAAAGTTCGATGGCGCGCATGACGCGCAACGGATGATCGGTCTGAATCAAGTCAATGCCCCAGTCCATTGCCTGCAGGTAATCCTCGACGCGCTCGTGTTTGCCCAGCGCGTCCGAAAAAACCTTCACGCCGGCGGCGTGACATTGGGCAATCATCTCTTTCGAAAGAATGTCCCAATCCGCATCCACCGCATAGGGTTTCAGGTCAGCGGCCATTGCGGCAAGGTCCTTGATATCCCCCAACGGCGGCAGCCCACGAATCCGCGGGTTGATGGCCTTGAGTTGCGCCAGGTACTTGGGCGATTGATAGACCACGGTCCGATCGCTCATGTGATGACGTTCGACGGCTTCTGCCAGCACCTCGGGTGGAATCGCCTTGGCGTCGAAGTAGAGTTCAATCTTGCCCTCGGTGGCCGTCAGAAATTCCTCGAGCGTTGGTAATCCCAACCGGGCGTACGGCTGTCCAAACTTCACCCCCGCGCTCAAAGCAGCCACCACGCTCGACGGTGTGTTCGCAATCGGTCCGTGGCCATCGGTCTTGCCGTCCAGCGTGCTGTCATGCAGCAGATAGAATTTACCATCGCTGGTGGTCCGCACGTCGAATTCCACAAAGTCCACGCCGAGCCGGATGGCTTTGGCAAACGCAGGCAGCGTGTTCTCCGGGGCGTATCGCAGGGCACCCCGGTGAAGCGAAATCTGCACAGGCCGCTTGGGGACCCGCCGCCACAGCGCCTGGGCCACGATTTCCTCGGGCAAATCCGTTTGCAACCAGTCCGCACCCGCAGCGATCACCCGCTCCCAGACCTCGGGTTTGTCCCATTCATCGAGCACCTTCGCCTGGACTTTGATGCCGACACGGTGAAACGACGCAGCGATGGCGGGCGTCAAGTCCGGGGCATCAATCTCGACGGCAGCAAGGCAGTTGGTCACAGCCCACTCCGCACCGCCGAAGCCAGGTCGCCACTTGGTCATCGTAGCAACTTTGCCCGCCGAGGCCTGCTGGACTTTCCGTGACTCGGCCAGATTCAGATAAACAACCGCCTGCCGTTCCATACCCTCGTCGAGAATTTCGCGCGTGAGTTGTTCCGGGTTTACCGCCTTGCAGTCGAGATAGAGATTCAATTTCCCTTTGCACAGCGCGAAGCAATCCTTGAGCGGGAGCAGCCGTTCACCGGCGAACTTCGCTGCGAAACGCGAACCCACATCCACCTGGCACAACTCTGCCAAAGTGTGTTCGTTTATCTTCCACACTTTGCCAGCCCCATCCGTAACACTCGCGTCGTGCGAAAGAATATGCTGGCCGTCCTTGGTCAAACGCACGTCCACCTCAGCCCACTCAAGTCCGTCTTCGATGCATCGTTGCAATGCAGGTCGCGTATTCTCGGGAGATTGGCGCGACTGACCACGATGGACCATCACCTGAAAAGAGCGCGGGGGTTGAACCGGCTCAAAGAATGAGAAGCCTGCACCTTGCCCCGACAGCAAGCTGGACAACAAGATTGCAGTCGGGACGATACGACGTCTGAGAGTTATTGGATTCATCAAAATCTAGCGGCCCCCTGTTGGGTCACCAGGAGCGCAATAGAGCAGTCCAGGGCCTTGGGCTGACTCCTGTTCAAATTTCTGAAGAGAAATCCATTGAACTCGGGAGTCGAACCCGAGGATGCCGGCCCCCTTGCCATGACGGTTGCCTATGCCCTCTTCCACATTAGGTTTCTGGCTGGCATCGAGTCCAGAATTGTAGGCATAGTAGCCGCCGTAGTTGTTGACCTTTGGCTCCCACTGGATGTAGGCGGACGGGTTGAACTGACTCATCTTGTATTTCGGACGGTTGATAGCACCAAAACCGCAGACCGCACCATTCATGATATAACTCGAAACACGTTGGATACGTTTTTTGAAATCCTCATTTTGCTTCTTGTCGAGCGGGCAATAATAAACCTGCCGATTGCGGATGTAAGGATAATAAACCCCTTGAAGGATGTTCGAGATCGCGTTGACGTCGGGATTATCTTCCAGCACGCCGTTGATGAGCTTAAACGGGTCAGGCGCCGCGCCCCCTTTGGGTAGGTAAATCCAGCTTGGACCGTAACTGTTATACCATTGGCACCAAGGCAACATGTCGTTGTTGTCGTGGATGTACATTGCCATGGCAAGACCCAACTGCCGCAGATTATTTATACAGGCAGTCCTGGCCGCCTTTTCCTTTGCTTTCGACAATGCCGGCAACAGGAGCGCAGCCAGAATAGCGATGATCGCAATGACCACCAGTAATTCGATCAACGTGAAAGCACCTGGCCACTTGCGGGATTCATAGATTTTCATATTCATCCTGATGTCACCACTCAACCGACCGGACGGCGCTAAAACACTTTCGCCGCCGGGTGGTGGCAAAAACATTATCCCTGCCCGCCAATCATGCAAGTCTTCTGTTTTGGTTCAATAGAGATGATGATTCGCATCAACTGGCGGTGCAACACCTCCAGATCGCCTTCGCTCCATGCGACGTGATTGGATCGCTCCATTTTTTGAGTTACAGGCATCTGCGCGGCGATGCGGCTCCGAATCTCGTCGTCCGTCCAACCCCGAAGCCGAAGCCGGTCTCGTTGAGTTACGGCAGAACACGCGACACAAACGACGGCATCAAACTCCTTCCCCGCGCCGGTCTCGAACAGCAGCGGAATGATGACCACGGCAAGTGGCTTGTTTTCAGCACGCCAGATATCAAATTGCACCGACCAAAGGTCATGAATTCGTGGATGAAGTATTGCCTCCAGTTTTTTCCGGGCAGCGGCATCTGGAAACACGGCACGGGCAAGCTCATCACGGCGAAGTCTTCCGTCACTGCCAATTACGCCGCCTCCGAACGCGTCCTTGATCTCGTCAAGAGCAGGCTGACCCGGCTCGACCACGGCTCGCGCGAGATCATCCGTGTCCACCACGGCGATGCCACTCGATTGCAACCATTGGGCGGCGGCGGATTTTCCCATGCCGATGCCGCCAGTGAGTCCTATGGTTTTCATTCAAACAAGAAGACCGCAGTGCGTCGGGCGCAACTGCGGTCTGAAACTTTCAGTCAGGCAACCCTCACGGCTTGGCGAAAGCCCGATAGAACGAGCGTCCCGGAACAGTGCTGTAAGGATCCACCACGCGGATGAATCCACCCACGGCGACGTTTGTTGCGAACGGCTGCCAGTTGACCGCATCACTCGATGCCTGAAAAACGTAGGTCTGGTTGGGTTGACCGGTCAGGTCAACGAACTTGGTGCCATCCGTGGTTGTGCGAATCTGCAACATGGCCTGAAACACTGCCGTTGGTGCAACGGCCAGGGGCAGATTCACATTGTCAATGAAAGCAGCGTCCTGACCGGCCACAAGACTGCCATCCTTCACGTATCGCCATTCGAGCGTATGCGTACCAGCGGTCAACGGCTGGACATGTGTCGCCCATCCCAATTCGCCACCCCAGGACTGCTCAAGGACGTTGTCCACGTAAAACTCAAGCGCATCAAAATTCGGCTCGCAACTGACCTTGTAGTCGAAGGTCACGTCACCATTTTGGAATGTACCGGCATATTTAAGCGCGCTGGACTGATTGTGACCGATGAAGCCGGAGCGTGCTGCAAAATTTCCAGCAGACACCGGATTCGTTGTGATGATCCAAGGTTGATTGCCACTGAACGTCCAGCCAATGTTTGTAAAGGTGCCAGTCTCAAATCCGTCGGTAAACGAAACGGAACGGAAGTTGGCCGTCAATGTCATGTTGCTGGTAACGGTGACCGTGAGAGGATTGTTCAGAGACGAGAATGCACCGCTCCAAATGTCGAAGAGGAAGTTCGGGTTTGGCGAGGCGGTCAGGACCACCGATCCCCCGCTGGCCACATCAGTGGAAGCGGGCGAGGCTGTGCCACCCGCACCGCTGTTTACTGTGACATGGAACACAGTTGTCGGAGCGAAGAAATTCGTAATGTTCACGACGCCAGACACACCATCAAACCCATCCACTGCGACGTAATAAGTTTGATTTGAAATAACTGCCTGGGATATGGCGCTTTTGTTTCCACCAGAGGGCGCGTCATCGTTGGATGCGATTTCTGTCAAGCCTGCGACACTGCCTCCCTGGTAAAGTCCGAGCAACGTATCAAAGCCCGAACCTGCGGTACTGAGATTGAGCACGCCATCCTGGGGCGCAGTATATTTCCACCACACGGACTTTCCTCCTCCATTGCCCGCGTGGCTTGGCTCACCGATTTCCTTGGTGGCACCCGTCGTGTTCGCGGCGGAACTGCCGGAAACCGGATTCAAAGTGACAGCGTTTGCAAAGAAGTCATTCGTCGGACCTGGAACATAATAGGTCACAAAGATGGTAGCCGGGTTGCCGATGTTACCCGCCGCGTCCACAGCCCGGGCCTGAATGGAGTTCAAACCTTCGCTTAACAGGATCGTTCCACTCCAGTTCGTGGTACCAGATGCATTGCCTCCAATCTGCCCTGCCAAACCAAGTTGAACTTCAACTATTCCGGATGAATTGGGTGAAGGATCGGCAGCCGTCCCGGAAAACGTCACGAGGTTGCTGGTCGCAATGGCTCCGTTCAACGGGCTGTTGATGAAGGCAAGCGGCAGCGTTGTGTCCGGGCCACCGCCGGGCGTAATCCGAAACAACAGCGAACCCGTCGAGTTGGTGCTGGTGCTGCAAACCACGATGCGATACGTCTCGCCCACCGTCGCATTAAAGCTGAGGTACGCCTGCAGTTTTGGTCCGATGTCGTTGGTGGAAGCAACAGGAACGAGTGAAGCGAGGTTGTTGCCTGTATAGACCGCGATGATTGTGTCAATGCCGCTGCCGCTGGTGTCTAGAAAAACATTGGTGTTCGCAGTCGCCGTCCAAGCCCACCACAGGGATGCCGCGCGATTTGCGACGCCTGCGTGTATTGGTTCGGCGGTCTCAATGCTCGCGAAACGGTTGTTCGACTGATAGCTCGCCCCAACACCGGTCAACTTGATAGCGTTGGTAAAGTGGTCGTTCGGCGGGGGCGGGACAACTACATATTGAACCACGTTGGTGACGCCAATCTTGCCCGGGGCGTTGGCCACGATTGTCATGGTCAGCGGATTTGTCGCCGCCGGCACCGCAAGGTTGGCAGAATAAAACTTGTCGTTTGCGGTCTTGTCCGGAGGCGTGCCGTTGTTGATGAACACAAGCGCGCCCACTGTTGGCACATCACCTGTGACTGTTGCGTCCACCACGCTGAACGGCGGATCTGTGACAGTTGCGACGATGGATTGCGTGGATGAAGCGAGAATGAATGAGCCGTTCGGCGGGTTGACTTTGACGTTGATCACACCCGAGCCCGTCAGCGTGAGCGAATTGTAGGCGTTGAGGCGGCCTCCTGTCGTGCAGCGACCTGCCAACGAAGGAATCGGCACTGCGCCGAATAGAACGCGATCCCTGACTTCCGCGTAGTCTGCCCCCGGAAACTTCGCAAGAATCAGCGCGGCGACACCCGTAACATGCGGAGTTGCCATGCTCGTGCCGTTAAAACTCTGGTATTCCGTGTCCGAGCCAGAGGTGGATGAGTATATGGCAACACCAGGCGCGCCGATGTGAACGGTTGTAGAACCAAAATCAGAGAATGAGGCAAGACCATCATTGCGATTGAGGGCTGCAACCGAAATAATATTGTCCAACTGATAATTTGCTGGATAGTGCGGCACCACGTCGTTGTTCTCGCCATCATTTCCTGCCGCAGCCACAAACAGCACTCCCGCCGCCCGGGCGCGATCAATGGCATCATACAGAGCCTGCTCGTAACCTCCGCCGCCCCAACTGTTGTTCAACACCTTGGCTCCATTGGCAATGGCATAATCAATACACTGAATCGCATCAGATGTCGTTCCTGACGGATTCAGGCATTTCAACGCCATCAAACGGACTTTCCAGTTCACCCCGACATGCGGGTTGCCGTCGTTGGCTGCGGCACCGATCGTTCCGGAGACGTGCGTGCCATGATCATCCACGTCAATCGGGTTGCCTGAGTCGTTCGCGGCATTGATGCCGAACACGTCGTCAATGTATCCATTGCCATCGTCGTCAACTCCGTTGGTAGCCTTGTTCCGCCCCAAGGAATCCAAGCCAGTTTCGCCAGGGTTACGCCACATCTGTGCCGCCAGATCGCGGTGCGTGTAGCGGATGCCGGTGTCAATCACACCCACAATGACATTAGTGGAGCCGGTTGTGATGTCCCAAGCGTTGGTGGCTGATATGTCCGCGCCCGGTGTGCCGCCCAATACCCCAATGTTTCTCAATCCCCACAGCGTGCCGTTTGTGAAGGCCGCGTCGGTCGGAGCGAGTGTGGCATGAACGATGTAATCCGGTTCAACGTATTCAAAAAGACCGGATTGCTTGAGCGCATCCATTCGGTTCAACAAATTCGCGCGGCGGGCAGAACTGTCTGCCGGCGCGGGCTGGGCGCGATCTTCATCAATCACCGCCAACCGGCTCATGAGCTTGAAGTTTTTCTTTACCCTGGCTCCAAACTGTCGGATTTGATTGTCGTGTGAAGCGACAGACGCTTCGTTCTTGAATTTGACGAGCAACCGGGTCGGATGTGCGTCATGCCCGTTGACCTTTACCCAGTCGTTCGTGGTCTGGGCAACAGCGACACTGGCGGCAAGCAAAATGCACAGCATTGCGCCACGCAACAGAGTGGCGCTTGAAACTTTGGTTTTCATGGATTGGTCCTTCATCACAAAGGTCTTCAAAAATATATTGTCAGTATCTCAAACCAGCCTGCCGACCAGATCATGTTCCTCTGCCATGTTCCTTCAGACGCAGCAGGACTCGCATTACGGGGCGACGAGCACCTTGCCACTCTGGTCAGTGCCGAGGAAATATCCGCCGCCAACACCCTGTTTCTGCAACAAGGCGCCGCTGTATTTCAACGGCCTGCCCGTGGAAGGATTCACCGCGCTGCCACTGAACGTTCCGTCGGTTTTGAGCTTGAACGTCAATTTATTCGGACTCAGGTTCACCACCTTGTTGCCGGCCGCGAAGGCCACATCATTCATGAAGTCAGCGGTCAGATTGCCGCCGGTGAACGTGAAGAATCCGTCCACGAAACCGGTCGCGGGGGACAACGTTGAATCGTAGCGCGAGCCAATCCCGTCCGGCTCAACATCAAATCCGGCAGGGTAAAAACTCGCCACGGGGTTCGGCTTCTTGAACCAGCTTAACGGGCCCTCAATATCTCCACCACCCGAGTTGGCAAACGTCATCCAGCCCAGCAATTGACCGCCACCGGAGTAGAGGGACGTGTAGAGCGGCCACTGTCCTCCTTCAGAGATCGCCGAGCTGTGTGAAATTTTGCTCCCATCCGCAAGTGAACCCTTCAATGACACGCCACCCGCCGTGCTCAACGTCACAGCACCGAAGCCATCACCGTGCGGCGTGGTTGTGTCGGCTTCATTCCCATTGCCTGGGATGTTCAAGGTGTATTTTCCAGCCAGACTGGTCGGAACCGCCTTTGAGAAACCTGCACGATCCGCCACCAGGTTGGCTGTCCATGAGCCATCGCCCACTGTGCCGGTGATCTGCTCGAACCCTGCCTGCACATTCAACGTCAGTGTAGTGTTGCCGCTGCGCGGAATGAGAATCGTCGCCGCACCTGCAGTGCTCAAGGTGCCTTTGAATGAATGCTTGTTCCTGCCGATTTGAAGCGACCCGCTGATGCCACGCTGCGTGGTCGTTGCCGCCTGGAACGCCCCAGATTTCAGGAACTGCACGCCAGCCGGTTCATAGAACAGGCCGCGATACGTTCCGGCCACTGCCGCGTAACTGAAGTTGGCCGTCAGGTTGAGATTGCTCTGCATCACAAATGTCAATGTGGTGGAGGCGGAAGGTATGCTGCCGCTCCAGCCTGCGAACGAGGCACCATCCGCAGGCAATGCCACCATCGAATAACTGAGTCCAATCAGCAATGACTGACCGTTGTGATTTGGTGCCAAGCTGCCATTGCCGTTGACCGTCACGGTAATCGGTGCTGCCTTGAACTTGTCCCCATTGGCAGGGAGCACACCGTCGTCGAAGTTCGGCACGGTGTCTCCATCCGAATCAATGATGTGACTGTTGAACAGCGCAGAGTTGACGATGTGCGTCTGGCCGTTGATAACCACAGGTGTCGAGCTGTTCGGTCCGGCGAAGGTTTTCACCCAACGCAGGCGTCCGCTAAATTTGCCATCCAAAAATTCCTCGGGAAGCACGGGGATGTTGTTGCTGTTCGGGGGCGGTGTGAAACCAAGCTTCGCCGCCGCAAAGTAGATGACCATGTTCGGTTGAATCAGCAACCGCGTTGCATAATCCGTCCCGAGATCCGTGAGGTCAAGCAGGTCCACATACAACGCACGTTGTCCGCCACCCGCTCCAGTGAAACGGAAACTTGACTGGGGATGGTTCGTGCCTGTCATTACCAACTGACCAATGGCTGCGTTGTTTACGTAACCTGCCGCGCTCGCACCACGATCTTCTCCAGCCCATGTGCTGTCCATTCGATCTGAGATTGCATTCGCTGGCGCATCCAGACTGATGGTCGTCCCGAGCAGGTCGCCTTTTTTCGGCTTGGACACCATCTGAAATCCATCCGAGAGCAGGAACAGATTTGCCGACCCGGCACCCGCATCACTCAAATCGTCCGCAACAGACAGGATCAGCTTGCCGGACGACAGGATTTGATACTGGTTGAACTTGAGGTTGTTGACTTCAAAGCGCGTGATGCTCGCCGACGTGCTGTCACCACCTTCGAGCTTTCCAATGTTGCCCCTGATCTCGATGTCCGCCTGGGAAAGTATCGAGCCGCTGTTTTCAAAGTAATCGCTGCGCAGCCTGAAGCCTGCGGCTGAGATGCCCGCATGATTGATGAACGCGGCGTATGGCGACACCCGGTCCGTGCCAAAGATGGCCCGGTTGGCAATGCTCAGGTTCCCGTTGTTGGTGAAATACTGCAGGCTTGGCGCGACGGCGGTGCTCCAATCTTCCAGCACCGGTTCAGGCGGGGAAGCACCCGTGACGGGATCAGGTGGATAAAAGCCGGGGAACGTCACGTCGCCGTTAATGGTGAGGCTGCGCCCCCCAATCTTGAAACTCCGCACCACCGAAATGTTGTCGTCAATGACAACGTCGCGTGCGCTTGCGCCGGCGTCAAAGACATTGACCGGGAAGATGGTGGACAGCCCATCGCCGCCGATCATCGTTGCCGAATAGGCGGTGCTGATTACGTTTGTAATCGGAGTGAAGATGGCGACCTTGTTGGTCACAGAATTTGTGCTGGGCGGGGCAATGATAATTATCTCGGTAACGACGTTGGTGAAACTGTAGTTGGTGGCCCAGACGATCGCTGTGTTGGTCCACGCCGCGCTCCAT
Source organism: Verrucomicrobiota bacterium (assembly GCA_013140495.1). Lineage (GTDB taxonomy): Bacteria > Verrucomicrobiota > Verrucomicrobiia > Limisphaerales > JADLHS01 > JADLHS01. The sequence goes on along the minus strand of JABFSR010000119.1, from coordinate 1,996 downwards.
GCCTGCACGTCACCGCGAAGTCGTTGCACCTGGTCGGGGACGATGTTCTGAATCTTGAGACTGCCGTTGGTGCTGGAAAAATTGAAGCTGATGTTCTCGCTGTCCACGATTGCATTCTGGCTGGAGATCAGGTGATCAGCCTGGAGAATGATCTGGCCTTCACCCCGGATGCGCGTGTTCTCAAGATTCAAGTTGTCTGCATAGATGCGGATGCGCCCCTGGTAATTCGTTTCATTGCCACCAGGAAGGGCAGGTGGACGGATGAGTATGTTGTCATACAGGCATGCATAGTTTGCGTAAACACCTGCTGCCACCACAGAGTTGGTCACCTCATCTATGAAGATGTTCGTAGGGTAACGCAGCAAGTATCCGGTAGTGGTAAAAAAGTCGGCCACAGGAACACGACGAGGCACATTGGGAGTCCCACTCAGCCCGGGCAGGCGGGAGAATTCGAAATTCATGGGCTTGGTGGTCGGCTCCGCGCAACCTAGGATGTTGGTGGATAAACTGCGGAAGAGGCTGTCCGCCGCAAGCGAATCGTATCCGTTGATATATCCTCCGTCTTTCGCCCCGGTCACTACATTGGTGATGGTGGTGGTGAACAGAACCGCTGCGGTTCGGAACGGATTGTTGGCCTCCACCGTACCGCCAAATCCGACCTCGGTAATAAACTGGGGTTGCGCCGCCGCAAACACGGCATGCTTGAATATGTTGGTCGAGATTCTAATTGTCGTCAGCACTTCGCCGGTCACGTTTGTCGGGCTGCCTGTAAAATTGGTCAGCACCAGATCGAATGCATCAATCTCCACCACGTATGAATCCGAAATCGCCGAACTCATCGAAAATCCCGGTGTGTTTGTCCCACCTTGTGCACGGGCAACATTTCCATCCCACAAACGTCCGCTGAACAGCGGTTGTCTTTCTGAATAGCCCCCCACCTCGGCATAAAGATCATACACCGCCACGTCCGGGAAAAAGTTTGTGCGGATACCCGGTGGTGTGAAGAAAGTTCCAAATGGTGACATCCAAACAGGCAGCACCTGAAGGCCGCTGTTGGAGACATCCACGTTCTGACCAACAAGCTGCATCCAACCACCCGAACCAACCGTCAGTGATGCGCCATCGGCGGGGAAACCCGCACCTGTGGTTATGTTGGTGGCCCCGATGAACAGGTAGCTCGGTCCAAACAACGCCTGGGAGCAGGGCAGGCTTGGATTGCTGAAAAAGGCATCCACTGCCTCAATCGTGCCGGGATTGTAGTTCACGAAACTGTTCGCCATTCTGCGCCCCGCAGCATAGGTCGGTGTATGCTCAAAGCGCCAACCGACCCGGCTGATCATCGTCCCGTCATTCGTGTAATTGAGCGTGTCGTAGGTCTCGAACGGCTCCCGCGTCACTGTACCAATGTTGAAAGTGCCGTGATTGAGAAAGTTGGTGGCGTTAATCACCGGCGCGATGGGCCCGACATTTCCAAAATTTTCATACAACGAATCCGCCGCCCGGCTGGTCACCGGCAACAATGTCGCCGCCAGCAGGCTTGAAATAATAAATCGCTTCATAATACGCTAAAAATCGTGCGTCCCGTCAGTTCCCCAACACCTGTTGCTCGAGAGCCTCAAGCGAACTGCCCTCCGGATATACCACCGGTGCGTTGGTTGTGCCATCAAATGAACCCCAGACGAAACTAAAGTCGCTGAAGGCGGTTTCCTCCGTAAGGAATGAACGGTTGTTGTCCACGCTGATGTTCAAAAGGAATGGACCAATCTTGTTAAAGTTAATGAACTGCGGTGTTGTGCATACGCCAGGTCCGGCAAGCACCACTTGACCGTTGAGTGCTCCGTTGTTCTGCCAATCCGTGGCGACTGTCCGTTCCATGGGTTGTGGTGGTATAAAATTGAACATGTCTCTTGCACCAAAAATGATATCCGGCTGAACAAACACCGTACGCAGAGATTGTTCGATTACATGATTATTCGTCACGTACAAATCCGAATAC
>JABFSR010000260.1 GCA_013140495.1 Verrucomicrobiota bacterium | reverse complement strand
CACCAAACGCGCGGAGAACACCGCGCAACTGTCGAGTGTCACGAACGGACGTGCCGATTCTTGGAATTCAAGCCGCAACGTCAAACCATTTTTGGAACGTAACAGGAAATACTCGGGGGTCTGGATAAGCCCCCCACTTGCTCGAACGCGAGTGGAATTTAGTCAAAGCGATTTTGAGCGCAAGAAACTTTATTGGGAGAGTCTTGCTTTTCGCAGCAGGTAATGATGGTGATTAGGGAACACCACACACAGGAATTTTCAGAATCATGAGTGCGAACAGGATCATGACGAGAGGCTCTTACTGGTTGACCAGAAAACAAATCACTCACTGGATGGTAACTCACAACTTTGCGCTTCAAGGAAATCCTGCGTCATCCAATTCCAATGCGGATAAAATGCCTCAAGCCATCAAGGCCACGGACATTTCAGCCTGATTTCAATTGTCTCCGTCCAGCAAGTTCCCGAGGCCGCCGAGAATGGAACCTTCCTCGCGCTTGCCGCCAACGCGTGAGGCGGACACGATGCGATCAGCCATGCGGCTGAAGGGAAGCGATTGCAGCCAGATTCTTCCCGGGCCGCGCAGCGTGGCAAAGAACAAGCCCTCGCCACCGAACAGCGCAGATTTGATTTTGCCGACGTATTGGATGTCGTAGGCCACGCTCGGTTGAAACGCCACGATGCAGCCGGTATCCACCCGCAGCACCTCGCCAGGTGTGAGCACACGCTCGTAGATGTTTCCGCCGGCGTGAAGGAACGCCCAGCCATCGCCCTGCAATCGTTGCATGATGAAACCCTCACCGCCGAAAAGCCCGACGCCGATCTTTTTGTTGAACGCAATGCCGACGCTCACGCCTTTGGCTGCGCAGAGAAAGGAATCCTTTTGTGCGATCAACTCGCCGCCGATTTCCGCGAGGTGTGTGGGAATGATCTTGCCGGGATACGGCGCGCCGAAGGCGACGCGCTTCTTGCCCTGGCCGCGATTCTGAAACACGGTCATGAACAGCGACTCTCCCGTGAGCAGGCGTTTGCCCGCTCCCATGAGCGCGCCCATGAAACCGGTGCTTTGTTGCGAGCCGTCGCCGAAAATGGTTTCCATCTCGATGCCATCGTCCATGTACATCATCCCGCCGGCTTCGGCCACGGCGGCTTCCATGGGATCGAGTTCGATTTCCACAAACTGCATGGCGTCGCCGCAAACCTTGTAATCAATTTCGTGCATCTTGTTCATAGCATGACTTTCGTTGTTGTTCGCGGGCACATGATGCAAAAAGTCGTTGAGTGTGCCAGCTACAAAGTGCGTTTGAAATTACAGCCGGACATGAGCCGGAACGCGCAAGCTCTCCCGGCTGGCATACGCTGCGACAGGCTGGTAACGTTTGCTCGACACGACGATTTTGAGTGAATGCCAACGAAGAACAACTTCGCAAAGTCTTGAGCCTGCTGCCACACGGAGCGGAATTCCATTTCGTGGATCGCCTGCTTGAGCTTGAACCGGGCAAACGCGGCATCGGGGAATATCGCGTGCGTGGCGATGAACCGTTTCTGCGCGGCCATTTTCCGGGCGACCCTCTGATGCCGGGTGTGTTGTTGGTTGAAGCGGTGGCGCAACTGGCCGGAGTCATTGCGCAATGTGATCCTGCAATTCCTCCGCTCTCTGGATTGAAGTTAACGGCTCTGCGCGCCGTGAAAATTCTCGGCAGCGCGCGGCCGGGTGAGGTGGTGCGGCTTGAGGCCCGGGTGATTGGGCGACTGGGCAATCTGGTCCAAGCGCAGGCGCAGGCATTCGTTGAGAGCAGATTGGTGTTGAGCGCTGAAGTGACTTTGAGCGGCGAACAGGTTAGCTGAACTGAAGCGACCTGAAATCATAAAGAACCGGCCATTTACGGACTATCCTTTCGGAATGGTTGCATCTGTGCCGACCTGCTTTGCACGGCCACTTCGCTTGTCAAGTTTGGTATCCGATGTCGGGGATGGGGTGTTCACCCCATTGCGTGAATCCCGTACTTATCTCAAAGTCACTCGAATGCATGCCGCCGACCAACGCATTCGGAATCAATCAACTCAAACTGAACCATTAGCTTGCTGTGCGGCGCAGCGGTGCATCCAGTTAGAGTTGACCATTCGTTGGAAAGCTGCATGATAGACTCAAATTCAATGGTTGTTGTTTTCTTATTGTGCCCGAAAGGAAACTGGGCAATGCGGATTGTTGCGTGTTTGTTGATTGCTCTGAGTAGTGCCGCTGCGGGCGACTGGCCGCATTACCGCGGGCCAACCCACGACGGCGTTTCCACCGACCGCATCCTTACAAACTGGAGCGGTTCGGTAACCAATCCAGTCTGGCTCGTGCCGGTGACCAATAGTTTCTCGAGCTTCGCGATTCGCGGCGGACTCGCCTACAGTCAGGTGAACCGCTTTTTGAACGGGACGAACCGCGAGGTGTGCGTGGCATTGAGCATCACGAATGGCACGGAGTTGTGGTCGCGCGATCTTGACGATGCCTATTATCCAATAGACACCGGCGTAGGCAGCAATGATGGGCCGCGAACAACGCCCTCGGTGGATGGCGATTCGATTTTCGTTTTAACCAGTTACCTCAAGCTTTACCGCCTCAACGCCACGACTGGCGACATCATCTGGCAAAAGGATCTATTGACTCTTTATGGTGGCGTAATTGAAGATAACCAAAACTCCGCCTCACCGTTGGTCGAAGACGGATTGATCTTTGTGAACACCTGCGCCGGCACCACCGTCTTGGGTGGCGTCGGAATTTCTAACCTCATGGCGTTCAGCACCTCCGACGGCGCTCTCGCTTGGCGCTCTCGCAACGAAAACATGACGCTGTCCACACCCACCTTGGCCACGATTCACGGCGTGCGGCAGGTTATCTTTGCCACAAGGACGGGTGTTGTTTCTCTGAACCCGACGACAGGAGCATTTCTTTGGAAATTCAACTACCCATTCACCATAAGTTCCGGGGCCGAACTGATCGTTTCACCAGTCGTGTACAATAACATCGTGTTCATAATGGGTCCGCGTGTCTATTTCATGGGGTCGTTAGCCCATCGGATCACTTTTACGAACGGCACATGGTCCACCACCCAGATTTGGGCGAAAACCGGCGGGACTCCTGCCAACGATACGGTCGCCACTTGGTGGACAACGCCCGTGGTTTTGGATGGTTTTCTTTATGGCCAGATCGGCAATACACCATCGGGAACTGCGGATGGCGAGAATAGCGACAATTGTCCACTAAAGTGCGTGGATATTCAGACAGGCACAATTAAATGGTCCACCAATAATTTTGGTCGCGGGGGCGTATTGCTTGTGAACAAGCAATTGGTCGTCCTAACCGAGAAAGGCGCACTCGTGTTGGTCCGACCCAATACAAATGCCTACACTGAATTGGGCCGGTTTCAGGCCATTCCCGGCTACAGCCAGACCACCAACAAGTGCTGGAATACTCCCGCCGTGGCTGATGGGAAAATTTACATCCGCAGCACCTACTTCGGCGCCTTGTATGATTTATCTGTGCCAGGACTTAAATTGGACCCGCCCACACCCGAACCCACAGGTGGATTCCAGCTCACCGTCCGCACGAGCGATGGGAGCTCTGTGAACTCCAATCGCCTGACCGCAATGGAAGTGCGCGCCAGCACGAACCTCACCTTGTCGCCGGAAGCCTGGCCGAAACTAACCAACACTCTGATGCTAACCAACGGGATTGTGGTCGTCACAAACGTGGATGGCATATCGCCACGCCGGTATTTCATCGTGGCCGAACCCAAATAGGCAATCGTCATGCGCTCCAAAACTTATTTCCGTAGCGAACCTTCATTTACTCGCCGGGGATTTACGCTCATCGAACTACTCGTGGTCATCGCGATCATCGCAATTCTAGCGGCACTATTGTTGCCAGCGCTGTCGAGTGCCAAGGAGAAAGCCCGTCGCACCAGTTGCAAGAACAGCGAGCGCCAGTTGCTCCTCGCCCTGCACATGTATGGCCTCGACAACACGCAATTTCTACCCTCCGGCGCACCCAACAAACCTCTGCCTGCGAATGACGATCATCTTCCCGTCATCAGCAACACAACCAGCAATTCCATCGTCCAGTACGCCGGCACGGCCAAAATGGCCAGTTGCCCGAACTTTGCGGAGTATTTTCTTACTCAACAAAATCAACGCCCGTCCGAAGAGCAGGATTACGGCTTCGTCATGGGTTACAATTACCACGGCGGTCACATCAACACTCCATGGGCGCCTGTGAATGGCCATACCAACACCTGGATTTCGCCGCAAAAATTGACGGAGAATCCCGGCCTCGAATTGATCTCGGACATGAATGACTGGTCTCCCGGATACGGCCAGACCTTTGCACCGCACGGGAAAGGCGGAAAAATCGTCTCTGGCGGCGAAGATTTTTCCAATGCCGGCGCAAACGGAGCCACTTCGGCAGAAATTGGTGCCGCGGGAGGTAATATCGGATTGCTGGATGGCTCGGTGGCATGGAGAAAAATCCAGATCATGCACGTCTATGCCGGCTCACAGCAATGGGGTGATGCCGGTTGTTGGGCGATGTGGTGAATGGCGCGACAGGTGGAAAAGTGGGCGTGGGAGAATGCAAAACATGCCGCCGACGGAACGACAGAACGTTTGATGGATTCTCAACCCTCATAAGTCGTGAGGGCTAAAACTTCGTACTGAAAATTTTATTCCGTATGCATCGGCAGGAAACCCTTCGGTAACTGGGAACAATAGTAATGGTCTCTGCCTCCTATCTCCGCTGACTTATTCTTCCAACATCGGTTTGACGTTTTGCCTAGTTCATGGATGTTGTCAGCAAGCTCCACGAATGCAATGCACACAGTCCGATATTTTGCCTGCCTCGGTTTGTTCAGTGGCTGGTTGTTGCTGGCCGCGTTTAACACAGTGGCTGGCGACTGGCCGCAGTATCGCGGGCCAACCCATGACGCTGTCTCGACCGAACGCATCAACAAGAACTGGTCCGGGTTGGTCACGAATTCAGTCTGGCTCGTTCCCCTGACAAACGGATTGACCGGGCTGACGGCGAGCGGCGGACGCGTGTTTACTCAAGTGGCGATGGATTCGGATGAGGACGGTTTCCCTGACAAGGAATTCTGCATCGCTCTCAGCGCTACGAATGGAAGCATCCTCTGGAGCACGGAAGTGGAAGCGCAAAGTTTTCCGCTGTATCCCGACGGTGGCGTCGGCAGCACTGACGATGGCCCGCGCACCACGCCCGCCGTGGATGGAGGATCAGTCTATGTTCTCACGTCGTACCTCAAACTCCATCGCCTCAACGCCACCAACGGCGCAGTGATCTGGAGCACAAACCTTGTGGACGGTCTCGGCGCAAACGTCATTCCCTGGCAGAACGCCGCGTCGCCTTTGTTGGAGAACGGGCTGATTTTTCTCAACGCGAGTTGCGGCACGGCGGCGCTCATGGCTTTCAACACCACCAACGGCTCGCTGGTCTGGCGCTCGCAGGACGAAGGTCTGACCCACTCAACTCCGGTGCTGGTCACAATGCACGGCGAGCGACAGTTGATCTTCGCCACGGCCAGCGGAGTGGTTTCGTTGAATCCGCAGACTGGCACACGTATTTGGAAACATCCATTTCCGTTTTCTTACAGCATCTCAATCGGCACTTCGCCGATTGTCTGCGACGATTACGTTTATCTTTCAGCGTATTACGGGATGGGAGCGTTCACGATACAGATTGTGTCGTCCAATTCGCTCCAGGTGCCCATCCAGCGCTGGGCCACCAATGTGATTCAATACCAAAACCACTGGGTCTCACCCGTGTGCTGGCAGGGAACGGTCATCGGCATGTTCACACCGGACAATGCTGATGCACAACTACGCTGCGTGGACGTTGCCACCGGCGTCACGCGATGGGCCACAAATGGATTTGGTCGCGGCAGCGTGCTGCTCGTCGGCTCGAATCTCGTCATCGTCACTGAGCGGGGCGATCTCGTTCAGGCCGCAGCCAGTACAAATTCATACACTGAATTGGGCCGGTTCAAGGCGATTCCAGGTTTTCACACGGACTACAACAAGTGCTGGAACGCCATGGCCCTGAGCGACGGACAGCTTTATGTTCGCAGCACTGCGTATGCAGCGCGGTTCGATCTCTCCATCCCTGACCTCATAATTGATCCGCCTCAGTTGGTGACCCGAAACGAGGTCAGCTTTGTACTCCGCACGGTTACAGGAGATCCCATCAGTTCAAACCGGCTTGCAGGGGTGGAACTGCGCGCTTCCACCAACGCTGGTTTGTCGCCCGCGTTCTGGTCAAAGTTGAGCGCCGATTCTGTTCTTTCGAATGGAGTAGCGCACGTCACCACACCTGACGTCCGGATGCCGCAACTCTTCTTCATGGCAAGTGAGCCATTGACCAATCTCCCCCTGCCCAGGCTCACACTTGACCCGCCACGGTTCGCAACGCAAACCAAAGTGAGCCTGGTCATTCGCACGGCTACCGGAAATTCAATCAGCTCAAACCGGCTGGCAGGCATGGAACTTCGCGCTTCGACCAACGCGGGCCTGTCGCCAGCGTTATGGCCGAGGCTGAACAACATACTCATGCTTTCCAACGGGCTGGTGCGCGTTACGAACATTGATGGTTCGACGCCGCAACAATTCTTCATCGTGAGCGAACCTCAATGATTGCCATCATGAACCCCAAACAATCAGCCCGCTCGCGGCTTTCGGCATGGTGCAAGGCTTTCACCTTGATCGAGCTGCTCGTGGTGATCGCCATCATCGCAATTCTCGCCGCGTTGTTGTTGCCTGCGTTGACGAGCGCGAAGGAAAAGGCGCGCAGGGCCAGTTGCTTGAACAGCCTGAGACAATTCAGCCTCGCGCTGCACATGTACGGAGATGACAACCAGCAGCGGCTTCCCAGTGGCGCCCCCAACAAACCCATGCAGGCTGATGACGACCATCTGCCTGTAATCTCCAATGCCTCCAGCAACGCCATCGTCCAATACACGAAGAGCGCACAGATGTTGCACTGCCCGAGCTTTGGTGATTGGTTCGTGAAAGAATGGGCAGAGCGACCATTCGAGGAACGTCAGTACGGTTTCGTGATTGGTTACAATTATCACGGCGGACACACCAATACTCCCTGGCGACCCATCATCGCGGGTGGCCCGACATGGATTTCGCCGCAGAAACTCACGGAAGATCCAACCCTCGCGTTGCTCTCGGACATGAACGACTGGTCTCCGCTCTATGGCCAGACATTTGTTCCGCACGCGAAGAACGGAACGATCCGGGAGGGAATTGATGTGGCGAACAAAGGTGTCAGCGGAGCGTCTTCAGCAGCCGTCGGCGCTGTGGGCGGAAACGTTGGCTTGCTGGACGGCTCGGTGCAGTGGCGCAAAATCGGCCAGATGAAAACCTACCGGGGCTCGCAGCAATGGGACAATGACGGTTGCTGGGCGATGTGGTGAAAGCCTACGCAGGTACAGCTTCGCCCTTGTGAATCCAGTCGTAACCCTTCGCTTCGAGTTCGAGCGCAAGGTCCTTGCCACCGGTTTTCACGATGTGACCGTCCACCAGCACGTGGACAAAATCGGGAATGATGAAATTCAACAGCCGTTGATAATGCGTGATGACGAGTTGGGCGTTGTCGGGACGCTTGAGCATGTTCACACCGTGCGAGACGACCTTGAGCGCATCAATGTCCAGGCCAGAATCTGTTTCGTCGAGAATTGCGAAGGTGGGTTCGAGCACTGCCATCTGGAAGATTTCGGCGCGCTTTTTCTCGCCGCCTGAAAATCCTTCGTTCACCGAGCGCTTGAGCAGATCGTCCTTCAGTTCGAGCAGCTTCATCTTCTCTTTCACGAGCGTGAGGAATTCCATCGCGTCGAGTTCGGGCTGGCCCTTGTGCTTGCGGATTTCATTGAACGCAGCCTTGAGGAAGTAGGTGCTGTTCACACCAGGAATCTCGACGGGATACTGGAACGCAAGGAACACGCCTTCGCGCGCGCGCTCCTCGGGGTCAAGTTCAAGCAGGTCCTTGCCCTTGTAGATCACTTCGCCACCGGTGATGTCATAGCCATCGCGCCCGGCCAGCACCGCGGCGAGCGTGCTCTTGCCGCTGCCATTCGGTCCCATGACTGCGTGGACTTCGCCGGGGTTGATGGTAAGGCTGACACCCTTGAGGATTTGTTTGCCCTCAACGCCCGCACTGAGGTTTTTGATTTCGAGAATAGGTTGCTTGCTCATTTTCTAAATTGTACGACACGAATTGCACGAATTTTCACCAATTGAATTCGCGTCAATTCGTGAAATTAGTGTCTAACCGACGCTTCCCTCCAGGCTCACGCCGAGAAGTTTCTGCGCCTCCACTGCAAACTCCATCGGCAGTTCCTTGAACACTTCCTTGCAAAAGCCGTTCACGATCATGTTCACGGCATCCTGCGTGGCGATGCCGCGGGCGTTGCAGTAAAAAATCTGGTCTTCACCAATCTTCGAGGTTGAAGCTTCATGCTCCACACTCGACGACGTGTTCTTCACCTCGATGTAAGGAAACGTGTGCGCACCGCACTTCGAACCGATCAACATCGAGTCGCATTGCGAAAAGTTGCGCGCGTTCGTGGCGCTCTTTTGAATTTTCACCAGCCCGCGATAGCTGTTCTGACCGTGGCCGGCTGAAATGCCTTTCGAGATGATGGTGCTGCTCGTGTTCTTGCCGATATGCACCATCTTCGTGCCCGTGTCGGCCTGCTGATAATTGTTCGTCACGGCGACGGAATAAAATTCCCCCTTGGAATTATCTCCCAGCAAAATGCAGCTCGGATATTTCCAAGTGATCGCCGAGCCGGTCTCAACCTGCGTCCAGGTGATTCGCGAGTTCCGACCTTTGCACAGACCGCGCTTGGTGACGAAGTTGTAAATGCCGCCCTTGCCGTTCTCGTCGCCGGGATACCAGTTCTGCACCGTGCTGTATTTGATCGAGGCATTGTCGAGCGTGACGAGTTCCACCACCGCTGCGTGCAACTGGTTTTCATCACGCATCGGCGCTGTACAGCCTTCGAGATAACTCACCACCGCGCCTTCATCCGCCACGATCAGCGTCCGCTCGAACTGCCCGGACTTCGCCGCGTTGATGCGGAAATAAGTCGAAAGCTCCATCGGACACCGCACGCCTTTGGGGATATAGACAAACGAGCCATCCGTGAACACCGCTGAGTTCAGCGTTGCGTAGTAATTATCCGTGTACGGCACCACCGATCCGAGATACTTTTTTACCAGCTCGGGATGATCATGCACCGCTTCACTCATCGAGCAAAAGATGATTCCCTTCTCCGCGAGCTGCGTGCGATACGTCGTACCGACGGAAACGGAATCAAACACCGCATCCACCGCCACGCCTGCGAGCCGTCCACGTTCGCGCAGCGGAATCCCAAGCTTCTCGTAGGTTTCCAAAAGCTTCGGATCAACGTCATCGAGACTCTTCGGGCCATCAGTCTTTTGTTTCGGCGCGGAGTAATAGGTGATGTCCTGGAAATCAATCTTCGGATACTTCACGAACTGCCACGTGGGTTCGGGCATCGTTAGCCAGTGACGGAACGCCTTGAGCCGCCAGTCGAGCAACCACGTCGGCTCTTTTTTCTTCAACGAAATCAACCGGATGGTGTCTTCACTCAAACCCGGCGGCGCAGATTCGGATTCGACATCGGTGACGAAGCCGTATTTGTATTCCTGTTTGACCAGGTCCTCGATTGTCTCTGTGGCTGTACTCATGAGAAATTATTTCTTCTTTGCGCACGCGGCACAAAGTCCGTGAACGGCTATGTCGTAGTGATCCACCTTGAAGCCCCTGGGTTTCGGCATCATCGCCCCGTCGGCGGGCAGGGTCACGTCAAACACCTCGCCACACGCGTCGCAATAATAATGGCAATGCTCCTCCATGTTGGGGCAGAAACGCGCTGCGCCGCGTTGAAGGTGGACCTGTCTGGCGAGGCCGCATTCGACGAGCGCGTCGAGGCAGTTATAGACCGTGGCATGGGAAATCTCGGGCATTCCCTTTTTGGCGCGCATGAAAACTTCATCCGCCGTGGGATGATCGCGCTTGTTCAGCAACACGTCATAAACGCAGCGGCGCTGGGACGTGAAACGAAAGCCGCCCGCATTCAGGCGTTCGCCCAATTGCTGTCTGTCGTTGTTTTCGGCTGCTGGATTCATCCGCATCCATAGAATAGACGTTTAAGGGTCAGGGTCAAGATTTGGAATAATTCTAAATAAGGAATGAAGCGCATCCTAGGATTTGAGGCTTTTTTGCACCGCCCCGACGTGTTTACATCCCCGCATGAAGATTGAATCACTTCACATTGGAATGAGCGTGCTCCATCCGCAATACGGCACGGGCACGGTCAAGAGCATCGCCGAAAACGCCGCAGACATCCTGTTCACCGACGGCAAACGCACTGTGTCCCCGGAATCCGCCGGCCTCGAGCCAGCCGAAGCCAGTGCCGCTCTGAGCGGACTCAACGTGCCCCTGAAGCAATTGGTCCGGGAAGCCGTCGAGGACACTATTGCCAGCCTTGGTATCGAGAAGCCCGAGGCATCGGCGAGCAAGATTGGGCAGCGCTGGCACAAAGGCAAAATTGTCATGCACCCGCACGATCCGGCATTGCAAACGAAGGAAGTCGAGATGGATGTATTCTTCCACAAGGTTGTGATGGTCCGAAACAACCTTCGCGTGCTTGAACAGAAGATCAATGCGCACGAGAAACTTTCCGACGCGGAAAAGGTGGAGATGCAGCAATACATCACGAGGAGCTACGGTTCGCTCACAACGTTCAATGTCCTGTTCCGCGAGAAGGAGGATCAGTTTTGAGGTGTTTCGTCACGGGGGCCTCGGGCTTCATCGGCGCCAATCTTGTGCATGAACTCGTGGCGCGCGGTCATCAAGTTAAAGCTCTGTTGCGCGAGAAAAGTGATCTGCGTGGTCTGGCCGGCGTGGAATTCGAGCGCGTGAGCGGGGATGTGAGTAATCGTGCGGCGCTTCAAGCCGCGATGCGCGGTTGTGATTGGTGCTTCCATGTCGCTGCGAGTTACCATCTCTGGCTGCCGGATTACGCGCCGATGTATGCGGCGAATGTCGAGGGCACGCGCAACGTCATTGAAGGGGCGGCGCAGGCAGGTTGTTCACGAATCATTTACACGAGCACGGTGGGTTGTATCGGTCTGCCGCGCGAAATAGATGGAAGCGTCAAGCCGACGGATGAAACCACGCCCGTCTCCGAGGCCCAGATGAGCAACCACTATAAGCGCTCCAAGTGGCAGGCCGAGCAGGTTGCGCTTGAACTCGCGCGCAAAGGAATGCCGGTCGTGATCGTGAATCCCACCGCGCCCGTCGGACCACGCGACGTGAAACCAACACCCACAGGGCAGGTCATCGTGGACTTTTTGAATCGCGCCATGCCCGCGTATCTCGACACCGGATTAAATTGGGTTCATGTGCGTGACGTTGCGGTCGGCCATATTCTCGCGGCTGAGAAAGGCCGCGTTGGTGAGCGTTACATACTTGGTCATGCGGACGGTAACTGGACGATGAAGGAAGCCTTCGCCGTGCTGGAAAAAATCACCGGCACTCGCGCGCCGCGCACGCGAATTCCATATTGGGTCGCGCTGACGGCGGCACACGTGGACGAAACCATTTCCAGCTTCACCGGCAAACCGCCGAAAGCTCCACTGGCGGGAGTGCGCATGGCGAAATACAAAATGTTTTTCAACCCGGCCAAGGCTGTTCGTGAACTTGGCCTTCCACAAACACCGCCCGAAAAAGCGTTGGCAGACGCGGTGGACTGGTTTCGAAAAAACAGTTGCGTCCGCAGTTAACCCCATCGCGGTGTCGCCCGCTCGAAAGCGGGGTCGCGCTACGCTTGCCCCCGCACTCCATGACGCACTCGCGCTTGCCGGGCGTCACCAAACCGCGCGGAGCGTCTGGGCTTCCGCCTTCGTCAGACTTCGGCGCGACAAGTCGGCGCGTTCACCGCCGCCTTTATTTCACCAGCTCTTCGGCGATCTGGACCGCGTTGAGCGCTGCGCCTTTGAGCAATTGATCGCCGCTGACCCAGAAACACAGGCCGTTGTCCAATGCGCAGTCCAGTCGGATGCGGCCCACTTCGCAGTTGTATTTCTCGGAGGTGAACAGCGGCATCGGATATTGCTTGTTTTCAGGATCGTCAACCACATCCAGGCCGGGAGCTTTCTTCAGCACCGCGCGCGCGGCTTCCACACTGATGGGCTTGTCGAACTCCGCGCTCACGGCAACCGAGTGCGAGCGATACACCGGCACGCGAACACAGGTGACGCTGGCGCGAAACGCCGGATGATGCATGATCTTGCGGCCCTCGTTCTCCATCTTCATCTCCTCCTTGGTATAACCCGTGGGCAGGAATGAATCCACATGAGGCAGCACGTTGAAGGCGATCTGGTGCGGATACACCTCCTTCGTCACCGGCTGCTTGTTCACAATCTGCGAGACCTGACGTTCCAGTTCTTCCAGCGCCTTGGCGCCCGTGCCGGAAACCGCCTGGTAGCTTGATGCAAAAATTCGCTTCACCGTGAACGCCTGGTGCAAGGGATACAACGCCATGAGCGTGATTGCTGTGGTGCAATTTGGATTTGCGATGATTCCCTTGTGCTTCTTGATGTCGCTGGCGTTGATCTCAGGCACAACGAGCGGCACATCCGGGTCCTGTCGGAACGCGCTCGAATTGTCCACCACCACGCAGCCGGCCTTGGCCGCGATGGGCGCAAACTCTTTGGAGATGCCGCCGCCCGCGCTGAACAGCGCGATGTCAATTCCCTTGAACGAATCCTTGGTCAGTTCGGTGATGGCAATGTCCTGTCCCTTGAACTTGAGTTTCTTGCCGACGGAACGGGCTGAAGCGAGCAGCGTCAGTTTCCCGACCGGAAACTTGCGCTTCTCCAACGTCTTGATCATTTCAATGCCGACGGCGCCCGTGGCTCCGACGATTGCAACATGCGGATTCTTGTTCATACAAGGCGGGCAGTATAACCGTGGCAGGCACGTAGTCAATCGGCTGCGATGTGGACGGCCATTAACGGACGTCTTCCTTGAAGCGAAACCGCGCCTTGCCGGTGATGTCCGTGCTCGTGAATGACGGACACCAGTACCGCTCCACGTGGGCTATCACCAGATCTGTTCCGGTAAAATGGTTGACCTTGGGCGACATGCGGTGGTCGTACATCGTGTCGGTCATGTCCCGTATCAACGCCACGTGCTTTCCCTCCTTCACCATCTGCCGGATGCCAAAGGGCCGGCCCAACACGCACATGTTCAAATGCACGCCCATCAGGATCACGTTGTCAATGCCGCGTGCCTGAAGCAAATTCCATGTTTCCTGTCCGCTGTCGGTGATGGCATCCGCCGAGGCGATCTCAATTGTTGAAATCTGCCGCGTCCACGCCTCACGTATCTGGCACTTCACCGGACAATCACAACCCATGTCCGAATCATCAATCGGCAGGTCTCCCTCCTTCGCGGGATCAGGCCAGCACCAGGTTGTTCCCCACCGCTCCGCCGTGGACAAAGGAACGGGTGTCGTGGCCATGGGTGCTTCCTGCGCGAGTTTGCGTTGCGGCGTGTCCTTGTAAAAGGCCACCACGCTGCTGGGCGAGTGAATGATGAACACCCCTTTGGCCCGTGCCGCCTTGACCACTTCGTTCATCGGGCCGGCAAGTTCCGCAACGCGACGCGACGCCGATTTGCACCAGTGATCGTCCCACATGTCGCACACAATGAGCGCCGTCTTCTTTGCTTCCCAGGTCGCCTTCACTTCCTTGGCCACATACACGGCCTTGTCACCATCACCTGACTTCACACGCGACCGAAGCGTGAGTTCCAGCGGCTTCTCGGCAGCATTGACTGTTGATATCATGGCGCAGAATAACAAACACCCGGCAAATTGTTGAATGCGGATGACCGTTCGGAGTGGTGTCATGCCTTGCTTCTATGCGAGATTGCATCAACAAGCAAAACGAAAATGCCGCTGTTGCTATCGCACGCGCGCGACATCAAGATTCGAGCGTGACGATCATCACCCCGACCAGACACGGCTTGCGACTCAGCCAGCACGGCGTGGTCATCAGCGAACTGCGCACCTCGCCCGGCCCGACGCATAGCGTGTTTGATGTGCTGGCGGCAACCATCGCCGTGCTTGCGCCGTCGGGCCGCATCGGCGTGCTGGGATTTGCGGGCGGCGGAATGATCGCGCCGCTGCGTGGATTGGGCGTGGCATCCGTGATTGATTCGGTGGACCTGGATCGCGCGGGCTTCGATCTGTTCCGTCAACATTGCCCGGAGTGGGTCGGCGGTGTGAACTGGCAACAGGCCGACGCACTTGCCTGGCTGCGCGAACAACCGCGCGCGTTCGGTTTGTTGCTGGACGACCTGTCGGTGCCGCAGGACGGCGATGTGTTCAAGCCCGCCATCAGTTGGAACGTGCTCCCCAAGCTGATGCGCCAACGAATTCGCCCGGGTGGTTTTGGCGTGTTCAATCTGCTGCCCGCATCTAGTGGCACTTGGAAGTCAGACCTGAAGGGAATCGTGGCGTTGTTCAAGGCCGCGCGGATCATCGCCCTCGATGATTTTGAAAACCACATCCTGATCACAGGCGACGCTTTGCCAACCGCGCGCGAGCTAGGTTTACAACTCCGACAATCACTCCGGGTTCTCCGCTCCCGCCAAGCTGGACGGATTCAAGTGCGAACGGTTTAGCCCGAAAAAACAGTTCAAGTCGCCACCAAAAGGCACAAGCAGCACAAACCGGCGGAGGTGGATGTCGTTTGCGGAAGCAGAACGAAATTCACCCAAGCGGGCGGATTGCTCACGGTTTCTTCCCTTCAATGCGTTTGATCTCGCGATCAAAGTCCGAGACGTATTCCGCGTCCTGCCGCTGGCGGTAAACCTCGTATTCCCCCTCGGCCTTGAGTTTCGCCTCCAACGCGCTCACCTTGCCTTTGTCTTTCAGGATCGGATAGTTCGACAACTCCAAAAAACTGTGCAGGAATTTCACCCAGTCCGCCATCTTCATCAGGATGCCCCGCTCGGCCCGGTTCTCCGCCAGATCGAGATAGGCGGAGACGATGCGGTTCAACTCCTTCACATGCGCCTCGCTCAGATAATTCTTCGCCACCGTAACATCGGACTTCAAAATCTTTCCCCCGGGCGCACGCTTCCACGTCGTCAGGCCCAGGTAAATCTTCGTCGCATCGGCAGAGGTGTAAATCAACTCCGCCGCCGTCTGGCCCGTGATCGCCCAATGCAGTTTGTTTTGCACCGTGGCAAAAAACTCCTTCGTCATTGGCGCGTCCGCGTTGTAATCCAGCGAAAGGGCATAGATGTCCGTGATCTTCTGGTAAAACCGCCGCTCGCTCGCCCGGATGTCCCTGATGCGCTCCAGCAGTTCATCGAAGTAATCCTTGCCGAAAACCTGCTTGCCCCGCTTCAACCGTTCGTCGTCCAGCACGAAGCCCTTGATGATGAACTTGCGCAACGTCTTCGTGGCCCAGATGCGGAACTGCGTGGCCTGGTAGCTGTTCACCCGGTAGCCGACGGCGATGATGGCGTCGAGGTTGTAAAACTCCACGTCGCGCGCGACTTCCCGCTCACCTTCGGGGCGAACTATTTCCATTTTGGAAACAGTTGCCTCTCGTGCCAGTTCTCCTGATGCAAAGATGTTCTTCAGGTGTTTGTTGATGGCCGGCACTTTGACCCCGAACAACTCCGCCAAAGCCTTCTGCGTCAGCCAGACCGTTTCGTCTTTGAGGTAAACGTCCACCTTCACCGCCCCGTCCGGTGCGGTGTAGAGGAGGAATTGGTTTTGATCGCTCATAAGATTTAACCGCAGATGACGCGGGCATCGTATTCCGCAGACCGTTTTAGGCAATCGGAAATAGAAGTTTGCTCCGGTAGGTCGGAGCGCGGGTGGTCCCCGCCCGCAGCGCGCCGCCATACAGGAAGTCGCTGGAGATTTCATGCACTTCGCCGCTATCACGCGCTGCGACCGGGGACCGGTTGCGCTCCGGCGGAGTTAGAAACGAGCCGATTCGGAGATCGGCGCTCCTACGCATCCTTGCGCGGGAACAGCGGCGCGGGTTCACCGATGACGTGACCCGCGTTCAATCCGCCCCAAGTTGCAGCGGAGAATTTATCGGGCGAACCGGGCAGACCAAGCTGCGAGCAAATCTTCGTCGTCGTGCTGGGAATGAATGGCCAGAGCAAGACGGCGAGCACGCGGCAGGTTTCGGCGAGATTGTAGAGGACTTCATTGAGGCGTTTGGCTTGCGCGGGGTCTTTGGCGAGGCTGAAGGGTTTGGTCTGATCCACGTATTGGTTTGCGCGATTGACGAGTTGCCAGATGGATTGCAACGCGCCTTGCAGGTCGCTTTGCTCCAACAACGCCTGCGTGTCGGCGACGACCTTGGCGGCGTCTGGCGCGAGTTCGTCATGGCGCGCGGGCACGACGCCGTTGCGATAGCGCTTCAGCATGGAGAGCGAACGGTTCACGAGATTGCCGAGGCCGTTGGCGAGTTCAGCGGAGTAACGCGACTTGAAGCCGGCGTCGGTCCAGTTGCCGTCCGGGCCGATGGCGAGTTCGCGCACGACGTAAAAGCGAAACGCGTCCACGCCCCATTCGGCGATGACGGCGATCGGGTCAACAATATTGCCGGTGCTCTTGCTCATCTTCTCGCCGTCCTTCTGCCACCAGCCGTGCGCGAGGATCTGTTTCGGCAACGGCAGGCCCATCGCCTTGAGCATGATCGGCCAATAGACGGCGTGAAATTTCAGGATGTCTTTACCGATGACGTGAACATCCGCAGGCCAGAGTTGGGGGTGGGGT
>JABFSR010000175.1 GCA_013140495.1 Verrucomicrobiota bacterium | reverse complement strand
GTCATTGGTGCCTTCGCACGCTTCGACGGCGGCCTCAATCTCCGGCGGGATGACTTTTTTCCAGCGCAACGCGAGGCCGCGTTCCACGATGAAGGTCAGACCCACAACCGATGTTGCAACCAGCATGATGTAAACAAGTGATTCCATATCCGTTCAATATCATGTCAGTCTGGAGTAGAACTGTCCCCGAAGGAATCCCAAATTTTTCCGAAATGTTCATTGAGCGAATTCAAAACGCACCAACCCCGCGAGAATTGGGATCAAAGCAAATACACGCCCGGCTCAAAACCGAAATAACATTACAGTGTGCGAGGTGAAACAAATCGCTCGTCGAATCCGGGCTGTGGGCGTAGAGTATATTGGCGGTCGCAGTCATGCGATGGCTGCGATCAACAAGAACCCAGGTTTATGAATGTTCTGATGATCAGTCCTCAAACCCCGGACACGTTCTGGAGTTTCAAACACGTCCTTCGTTTTGTTTCCAAGAAGTCCACCTTCCCGCCGCTGGGCCTGCTCACGGTGGCGGCGATGTTGCCGCGCGAGTGGCAGATCACGCTGGTGGACCTGAACGTGACGCGGTTGCGCGACGAGGATTTGCGCCGGGCTGACGTGGTGATGCTCACCGCGATGATTGTGCATGAGGCCTCGGTGCGCGAAGTGGTGGCGCGATGCACGGCACTGGGCAAGTGCGTGGTGGCGGGTGGGCCGCTCTTCACCACCGGGCATGAAGCGTTTCCAGAGATCCAACATTTCGTGTTGGGTGAGGTCGAGGAATTGATGCCACAACTGGTGGCGGACCTCCAGGCGGGCCGGTTGCAAAAAATTTATCAGGCAACGACACGGCCGAGCATGACGTTGTCACCCGTGCCGCGCTGGGACCTGATTGATCTGAAACATTACGTGACGATGGCGGTGCAATTCTCCCGCGGGTGTCCGTTCGATTGCGAGTTCTGCGACATCATTGTCATGAACGGTCGCGTGCCGCGGACGAAGTCCCCCGCGCAGGTGATTGCAGAACTGGAGGTGCTGCGGGAGCGCGGCTGGAAGGACATGGTGTTCGTGGTGGACGACAATTTCATCGGGAACAAAACCCGGACACGGGCGCTGTTGCATGAGTTGATCGCGTGGCGACGACGCACGAAGCCGGAAATGGGTTTCCTGACGGAGGCGTCCGTGAATCTTGCGGATGACGCCGAGTTGCGTGCGCTGATGGTGGCGGCGGGGTTCACGAAGGTGTTCGTGGGCATCGAGACACCGGTGGCGGATTCGTTGGTGGAATGTCGCAAGGTGCAAAATCAGGGGCGCGATCTGGTGGAGGCGGTGCAGACCTTGCAGCGCGACGGCTTGCAGGTCATGGGCGGATTCATCGTGGGTTTTGACAATGACCAGCCGGACATCTTCAAGCGGCAGTTCGAGTTTATCCAGCGGTCGGGCGTGGTGACGGCGATGGTGGGATTGCTCTCGGCGTTGCCGCAGACGCGGTTGTATCAGCGTTTGAAACGCGAGGGCCGGCTGGAAACGAAGAGTTCCGGCAACAACACGGATGCGACTCTAAACTTCCAGCCAAAATTGAATCGCGAGTTTCTGCAAACGGGCTATCGGGAACTGATGAAAAAACTGTACGAGCCGCGGGCGTACTATCAACGCATTCGGACGTTCCTCACGAATCATCGGGCTGGCGCGGTGAGCCTGCGGTTGTCGTGGACGGATTTCATGGCGTTCGTGAAATCATTCTGGCTGCTGGGAGTGTGGTATCGCGGGCGTGTGGCTTACTGGCGGTTCTTCTGGGGTACGTTGTTGCGACGGCCACATCAGTTCCGTTACGGGATGGAATTGGCGATTGTTGGTCACCACTTCCGCCGTGTGGCGCAACGGCTTTGAGCGAGGCCGCAACCGGCTGTCGCAACTCGAATTCCGCATTCGACATTTCATCCGCGCCTTCCATAGTTTCCGCATGAAATCCACGTTGGGCAGTGCCGCTCTGCACCCCCGATGGCGACACGCTCTTGGAATGCCGGTCCGGTTGATCGTGATGTTCGCTTGCTCCGCGGTCGCAGATGACGCGGCGGACAGCCCGATCCGGATCGAACTTTTCGAGCAGTTCGCATCGTTCACCAACAGCAACCATCCCGACAACCGCATCGGCTATCGCTTCCATGAGCACACGCCGTTGACCTACGGTGACGTTCCTTCTCCCGCCGCAGCAGTCGGCAAACGACCCGCAACCGATGCCATGTTGTTCAGCGCCCGCCCCGGCGTGAAGACCTTTCACAGACGCGTGACAGAGGACGGTTGGATTCCGCAGGACTGGACCTTCCATCTCGCTCCCGTTGCCGATGGAATCGAAATGCTTCTCGTCGTGAAGACCAGCGACGTTGGTTTGCCGGAATTCTACGGCGTCCAGCAATGCTTCCGTCTGACAGGCACGGCCAACGAAGCGTGGCGGCAAAAGTATGCGCGCACTGCCGCCTTCAGCGAATATGACTTGTGGCGTGATTCACCAGTCGGCAAGGGACTGGTCAGCCTCACTCAGGCTTTGCACGAAGGCTCGCTGAAATTATTCCCCGCCGGAAAGGAAACAGTGGGCTGCCGCACGCCCTATGGCGAGGTGCTCGATACTCGGCGGAGCGGCGGTCATCTCGATACCCTTGAATTCATTGGAGCTTATCGTGCGCGCATGCTTTGGACGGCTGACAGCGGACTCATTTTCCGGACGAGCGCCGACAAGAAATGGTCCACCGGCCTGTTCTGGGAGCGGACCACCCACTTATCCGATCATCATCCCGCCGACTGTCTGCACGCGATCGTCAACATTGGTGGCATCGCGCCCAACTCGCAGCGCGTCCTGCGCGGCAAGATTTACTGGCTGGCTGGTTCCGGTGAAATGCTCGTGCAACACTGGCGCGAGGATTTTCCGCGACTTGAAGGCTCGGGCGCGGAACACAACGACTTGAAGTGACAATGTCCACTCAAGCGGACAGCGCTGCAGGTGCGACATCACGAACGTGGCTGTCTGCCGCTGCGCTTTGACAGCACCGCTGTTCTGCTCTGAAGGCGCGGCAAATCTTCTTGAATTTTTGAAATCAGTTTGCGACACTGATCGCCTCAGAAGAATCTATATGCACACTTCTCTCAGTCGGCTTTTTATGTACGGCATGGCCGGATTTGTCGTTGTCGTTTTCAGCGCTTCTGCGCAAATCAAAATCTACTGGACCGCCACGGACGGCTCCGGCGCTTACATCGTCCGCGCCAATGCTGATGGCTCGAATCCCGTGAACATTGTTTCCGGCATCGCCAATGTGAAAGGCCCGAACGGCCTCGAAACCGCCAACGGCCTGCTCTACTGGCCAGACCAGCAACTGAACGCCATCCAACAGGCGAACCCGGACGGCTCCGGTGTGGCCACCTTCGCCACCGCGAGCAATCCTTACGACGTCTTCGGCACTGCCACGCAAATATACTGGACTTCGCAGACCGGCAACTACATTGACACCCAGCTCACCAACGGCACCGGCTTCCAGCGCATCTTCACTTTCGCCACCGTCACCTCGCCCTTTGCCGTCGAGGTCACCGCGTCAAACATCTATTGGTCCGAAGTCAGCGGGCAGGGGCGTATTCGTCGCTCCGACCTCAACGGCAACAACATCGTCACCCTCATCCCGAACGTTTTCGTTTACGACTTCCAGGTCACGTCGAACTACATATATTTTGCCGACATCAATTATCCCAGCGGCGCCCTCAAACGCGCCAACCTCGACGGCACCGGCATCACCAACCTCGTCAGCGGCGCGTTCGGTGGCGTGGACCTCATCAACGGCATCTGCGTCACCACCAACTTCATCTACTGGTCGGAATACAACCCCGCCTCCGGCGGCGGGATTCGCCGTGCCAGTCTCGGGGGAACGGGTCGGGTTGACCTTTACAACGCGCCGCCCGGCTCGGGGATTCGTGGTGTGGTCGTCCTGCCGGAAGTAGCCGCCCCGGCTGCCCCGCCGATCTTCACCAGTTCCGCACTCAGTCCCGGCGGATTCGCGTACACCTTGCAGGTCGAGTCCGGTCGAACCTACCGGATCGAAACCTCCGGCAACCTGACCAACTGGACGGAGATTACCAACTTCCTCAGTGCCGGTACCACCGTCACGCTCACCAACGTCATTCCCGTTGGCGCGACCAACCTCTTCTTCCGCGCCAGGACTCCTTAGCCGGATTCGTCGCCCAACCCTTGCTCCCGAATCTGACGCCGACCGCTCGCTTAACAATCAA
Source organism: Verrucomicrobiota bacterium (assembly GCA_013140495.1). Classification (GTDB taxonomy): domain Bacteria; phylum Verrucomicrobiota; class Verrucomicrobiia; order Limisphaerales; family JADLHS01; genus JADLHS01. Next base: position 12,806 of record JABFSR010000175.1, on the reverse strand, counting down.
CTGCTGCGTTCATCTTCCGCATTCGTTGCGCTATGACGCGGTTGTTGCGGTGAACTTGCAAAACTCAACAGCCACGAGACCAGATTGGTTCGGCATATTTGGCGGGCGTTGAAGCTTTGATGGACGGTCCGCATCCTTCGGGCTTGGTGTCTTCTCAGAACTTGCCCGGTGGCATCGTCGGGAAAACATTGCCCGCACCTCCACCATCCTTAGAATCGCGTTTGTGAAAAAAACAACCCGGCCTCTCGTCGCACCCATTGCGCCCGCTGTGTCGAAAGGTCTGAGCCGTTACCTGCACCTGACCGCCGCTGTCACGGGCGCGGCGATCATGATCGTGGAAATTCTCGGTGCGAAGATGCTTTCCCCGTTTGTGGGTCTGTCGCATTTCGTGTGGACGGCGCAGATTGCAGTGACGTTGGTGGCGCTGGCCTGCGGTTACTACGTCGGCGGACGGCTCGCGGATCGGTCTCAAAATCCCAGTGGTCTTTATTGGGCAATTCTGGCCGCCGCCGGTTATCTCGTGTTGACGGTGCTGATCTGCGAGCCGGTGGCGTATTGGTGTCTGGATTTCAAACTCGCGGTCGGTTCGCTGCTGGCTTCGACTTTCCTGTTCTTCATACCACTCGCGCTGCTGGCCATGACGGGCCCGTTCCTGATCCGCGTGGTGACCTCCTCCGTGGCGGCTGTCGGGAGCACGGCGGGCAGGCTCACCGCCGTCGGCACGCTGGGAAGTTTTGCGGGCACGGTGTGCATCGGTTACCTCATGCTGCCGCTCCTGCCGAATTCCGTTTCCATGTATCTTACTGCTGCGGCGCTGACGTTGGTGAGCGCCGGCTACTTTCTTCTTTTCAGCCGCCGATCCCGTGCCGCATTGACGACAGCAGCCGTGCTCACCGTGTGCATCGCCGGGCTGGCCAGCCGATCCCACACCAGACACTACGTGGATTACATCGAGCGGTTTGGCGGCAACTCCCATTTCGGAGACCTCCAGGTGCTCGACCGCCGGAACGATACCCTCAGACTTTTTTCAAACGACAGCTTGATTCAAAACACCTACGACACCGGGCGGAAGCAAAGCGTATCCATGTTCACCCACATGCTGGCCGGACTGGCGCGCACCTACACCACGAACATCAACGACGTGCTTTGCGTCGGGCTGGGCGTGGGTATTGTGCCGATGGATTTTGCCCGGCAGGGCGCGCGGGTGGACGTGGTGGAAATCAACCCGGCCGTCGTGCCGGTCGCCGTGAAGTTTTTCGACCTCGAACCTGACAAACTCAAAATCAGCATCGACGACGGCCGCCACTTCCTCAACGGCTGTCGCAAACAATATGACGTCATCGTGCTCGACGCTTTTCTGGGCGACTCTTCGCCGTCGCACCTGATGACGCGCGAGGCGTTCGCCGCGATGCGGCGCGTGCTGCGGCCCGGCGGCACCCTGGTGATCAATGCATTCTGTCATCTGGAAGCCGACCGCGATTTTTTTGCGTCGTCATTAAGCAGGACATTGGAGGCTGTCTTCCCCGGCGTGCGCATGCACAGTGACGACAATCAAAATTATTTTGTCGCCACGGACCGGACGGAGCCGAGATTTGTGCGCCCGCCGGACCTGGAGCGAATTCACGCCGCCATACGCTCCAGGGCGGAAGTGGTGTTTGCCCGGGTTGTGAGCATCGCACCCGATCATGGCAGGGTGATGACGGATGACTTTAATCCCATCGAGTTTTACGATGCGCAGAATCGCGAAGCGACCCGCCGGAATCAGGTGGAGCGCACGCGGCGGATGTGAGCACGGGGCATAACGGTAACGAAGCGGAAGAAACCAGGAATGGACACCAATGGACTCGAATCCGAACTGGTTCGGAACTGCAGGTTATTCGTGAGTTTGTGGTTCAAAGTCTTTTTCCGGTTCAGACGGCTTTTGCATCGGGCATTACGGGAGTTGGCGACTGCTTCGGCTTGAGCAACCAACACGCGACAAGCCAGAGCGACGCAACCGCCAGCCCGGCCAGGGTGATCTTGGCGCCGCGGTAAAAGCTTTCCGGCTCGAAACGCCACTCCACTGTCTTCTCACCCGGATCCACCACGGCACCCATGAAATCGCCATAGGCGCGGATGACCGGCAGTTCCTTCCCATCAACCCGCGCTTTCCATCCGGTATGATAACTCTCCGAGAGCACGAGCAACTGACGCGTCGGCGCGGTGGTCTTGATGTCAATCCGACCCGGACGATCCGTGGTGATCTGTGCCTTGCCGGGTTCACCTGGGACAACATCCACAGACTTTTCAACAACACCTGTCGTGGCGATGTTCACCTGCTGCACCGCCTGGGTCACATTTTCACTGACCACGACCTGACTGAGCAATCGCGCGCGCGGCATCGGCTGCGGAACCTGTCCCCAGCCATTTTGCATCAACGCATAACGCGCGTCCGCCAGGCGCAGGCTTGTGATGTCCACCGGAAGTTTCTTGGCGGGTATGAGACCGATGTTGCCGATGGTCAGCCTGTAGCCTTCAACGACGGGAATGCTGTTTGCCAGAGGCCAGAACAGCCGGCCTTCCTTGGGCGGCAACTGCCCGATTGAGGCCACGACTTCCTGAACCGACTTGGGCGGGCCGCGTCGAATGATGTGATCGCGCAAACCCCACACGGCAATTTCCACGAAAACCAGAAGCACAATGCCATACAACGCCACTCGCTTGCCTCTTGCAACCATCACAAGCAGGATGACTCCTACCGCAATCAAGAGCATACCAATAGATGCTGGGTTCAGGTGCGACGCCCAAGTGCTGTCCTGACCAAAAACATCTTGAACCACTGCCGTCAATCCATTGTCAACAGTGGCGAGATTTGCATTCATCGGGTTGCCCGGCTCCCCGCGAACCTGCATGACCCAGAAATAAGTGCCCAGGCTCAAGGCGAGCGGGATGGCCAGCGGCCACAGACTCTTCACCGTCGCCTTGCCGCCTTCCCGCAGGAGCTTCAACAAATCCGCAAACGCGAACGCGGACAAAATTGCCAGCGCCAGGTGGAAGTGGAAGATGAAGCGTGTGGGTGCGCGGAATGCGAGCGACTTGATGCCGGGCAATTGCGAGAACACGGGGTAAACGTGGCCGTATTTGCCGAGCGAGAGCACGAGCGCGAACAACCCCAGCAGGCAGGTGATGAGCAGGAAAGGTTTTTCCTTGCCGAGTTTTTTCCAACGGATCACGAGCCACGGAATGACGAGCGTGCAGAATGCGCCCGCGTAAAGCCCCATCTCGTGCGTGTTGCCGTTGCCCCAGCGCCAGTCCGAGTAGTAACGGTCCAGCAACGCCAGCGGCGAGACGAGCTGCGTGAGGTTCAGCGGATGCATGGAGAACGACATGCGGAAATCAAAAGAGGAATCGCTGCGGTTGGTGGTCGAAACCATGTCGAGCTGCGGCAGAAATTGAATCGCGCCGATCACCAGGCCCAATCCTTTGGCTGTGAAGAGAAGGAACGGGCGACGCCAGTTCACCCAGCTCCGCACGCGAACGAGGGCGAACGCACATTCGGCGATGATGCAGAACCACATGAATTGTGGGTGACCTCTCAGACACTGCGAGGCGGTCAGCAACAGAGAGACAAGTTGCGCCCGGACACGCTGCTTGTGGTCGGTGCTGCAAAGAATCTTGTCGTTGGACACGAGCAGCCAGGGCAGGTGGGCAATCGCCGCCATCGGCGCCAGGTGCATGTAGTGCCAGAGATTGAATCCGGCGAAGGAAAAAATGATCGCGCCAAACAGCGACGCGGATTTTTCGAGCTTCAAATGGCGGAAGAAGAAAAATGTTCCGAAGAACAACGCAACGTAGCTCAAAAGAAAATCCAGCCCGAAGGCTGTGCCCATCGGCAGCAATCTGTATTGCAGCCAGTGCAAGGGGTGGCACATGCCGCCTTCGCCTTCACCGTGGATGTAAGCGCCGCAGTAGTATTGCGGCGACCACAGGAAGCTGTCGCCATCATGAAGCGCCTTCCAATAGGAGTAATCCATTGGCAGGTTCGAGTTCTGCAGGTCGTCGTAAGTGTAAAACCTGCCCGAGAAAATCGGCCACGCCAGCACGAGCAGGATGATCGCGGAGGCGGCCATCAACAGCCATGTGAGGTTGCGCTCAAAGAGGGCGGTCTGTGAGGCTGATGGCAGCGTTTGCGGTGCAGGTTTCGCCATGTATTTGTTTTCGTTGCGGATTATCGTTGTTTGTTCGCGTCCTGAATCGTGCGTAATTCACCGCATTATGCCGAACCGTCGGCTTGAAGCAATCGCGCTCTGGAAGCTGCAAACCCCAGGCATCCAAGGCGCGGCGTCTTCACTCTTTCCCGGATTGATTTCAGCGGCTGCTGCGGCGATGATTTGTCTGCGGCCAAACCATGCGACGAATTATGAACAGTCACGATCCAAAAACCCTGACGCGCGATGTCGAAGCGTCCATCGTCCCCGTCGGCACCAAGGTCACTTTGCAGAAAGGCGAGCTGGCCCTCGTCACGCAATCGCTCGGCGGCAGCTACACCGTCGTCGTCAACGGCAACATGTTCCGCATTGATGGCAGCGACGCCGATGCGCTCGGGTTGGAAATTGAAACCAAGCGCGTGCCTTCGCCCACGAGCGGGCCGGTGACGCAGGAGCAATTGGAGAAGCAGGTTTGGGAATCACTCAAGACTTGTTACGACCCGGAAATCCCGGTCAATGTTGTGGACCTCGGCTTGATCTATGATTGCCATCTCACACCCGTCGGCAACAACAGTTACAAGGCCGACGTGAAGATGACGTTGACCGCACCCGGGTGCGGCATGGGCCCGGTGCTCGCTCAGGACGTGCAAAACAAACTCATCTCGCTCGAACCGATTGACGAAGCCAATGTCGAACTCGTCTGGGATCCGCCGTGGAATCAAGGCATGATGACCGAGGCCGCAAAACTGCAGTTGGGGCTGATGTGAAGACCAGACACGAATTCTCACTAATTAGATTTCGGGATTCATGTCAATTCGTGTAATTCGTGTCTCAATAATATGAGTGTTGCTCCTGACTGGGCCAAACTCCGCGCCGACTTTCCGATCCTGGACCAAAAAGTCCACGGCAAGCCGTTGATCTACTTCGACAACGCCGCCACGTCACAGAAGCCGCGCGCAGTCATTGACGCGCTGGTGCATTACTATGAGCGCGACAATGCCAACGTCCATCGCGGCATTCACGAATTGAGCAATCGCTCAACAATCGCGTTTGAAGCCGCCCGCGCCCGCGCCGCCAAATTCATCAACGCCCGAAGCGCCGACGAAATCATCTGGACGCGCGGCACCACCGAGGGCATCAACCTCGTCGCCAACACTTGGGGCACGAAACATCTCAAACCCGGCGACGTCATCCTGCTCACTGAAGCCGAACATCACAGCAACATCGTCCCGTGGCAATTGCTCGCCCAAAAGACCGGCGCAAAGGTCGCCTACATTCCCGTCACCGGCGACGAAGGCACGCTCGATCTCTCCAAGCTCGACGCCCTGCTCACCTCACAGGTCAAGTTGCTCTCGCTCGTTCACATCTCGAACTCGATGGGCGTGGTGAATCCTGTCGCCGAACTTTGCGCCCGCGCGCGGAAGCTTGGCATCGTCACGGTTGTGGACGGAGCGCAAAGCGCCGGGCACATGCCCGTGGACGTGCAGGCCATCGGCTGTGATTTCTTTGCGTTCAGCGGTCATAAGATTTGTGGCCCGACCGGCATCGGCGCGCTTTACGGCCGTCAGGAAATTCTGGAGAAACTTCCGCCGTATCAGGGCGGTGGCGAAATGATCCTGACTGTCGGTTACGACAAAACGGAATTCAAACCCGCGCCCCATCGCTTCGAGGCCGGCACGCCGGACATCTCCGGCCCGATCGGCCTGCACGCCGCGATGGATTACCTTGATGCCATTGGCCGCGAAAACATCTGGCGGCACGACCAGGAACTTGCCAACTACGCCTACGATCAGCTCGCCGCGCTGAAAAACATCCGCCTCTTCGGCCCGAAGCAAGGTCGCGCCGGCCTCGTGAGTTTCCTGCTCAAGGACGTTCACGCGCACGACGTCGTCACGCTCGCAGATCAAGGCGGCGTGGCATTGCGCGGCGGCCATCACTGCACACAACCGCTCATGCACAAACTCGGCGTCGAATCCACCGCCCGCGCGAGCTTCTATTTCTACAACACCAAAGCCGAGGTGGATCGCTTCGTGGAAGTGGTGAAGGAGATTCAGAAGTTCTTCGCGCAGTGAATCGTTCGGCAATGAATTAGACAAAGCTCGGCTTTAAGCCTAGGCTCAAGCCATGAATCTGAAAATCGAGGTTGAGCGCGAAACAGATGGCCGTTGGATTGCCGAGGTATTGGAGTTGCCCGGCTGCCTGGCATACGGCGAAACTCAAACTCAAGCCCTCGCCAAAGCCAAAGCGCTGGCCCTGCGCGTCCTGGCCGACCGCATGGAACATGGTGAGTCTGTCCCGGCGGGTGACGAACTATTTTCCCTCGCATGAGCCAGTGGGGTTCTTGCAAATCGCGGCGGGTTCTCGCTGCCTTACTTCACATTGGTTGGATCATCAAACGGCAACGTGGCACTTCGCATCGGATTCTCGCCCGGGAAGGTTGGCCCGACTTCGTCTTCGCTTTTCACGATGGAGAGGAAATCGGCCCAAAAATGCTGGCCCGCATTGCCAAACGAACCGGGCTTAAGCCAGAGGATTTGTGAAAACTGAAATGTCCACCGCCCGCGCGAGCTTCTATTTCTACAACACCAAGGCCGAGGTGGATCGCTTCGTGGAAGTGGTGAAGGAGATTCAGAAGTTCTTCGCTGCTTGAAACCACGAATGGACACGAATTCACGAAAGCGGCACGGGGGGCCGAATGGGACGATGGCGTACAGCTTGAATGTTTTTCCGGAGGGTGGAAGGGATAAGAAAAGCGACGGTTTCTCCGGATGGTTGAGCTGCTGAACGCGGCGCTTGGTTTTCGCAGCGCGAAAACCACCACCAACAAGGAGCTTTCGTGTGTTTGGTGTGTTTCGTGGTTAACCTCCTCGAAGCCGTTCCACGATTGTTTTTTTGATATGGCGCGCTCTGCACACGCCGCCTAGAATTCCCGCTGACGCAAACGCCGCAACCGGCACGCACCACACATGAACACACCGCAGCCCATCGAGGAAATACGCCACGGCGACCAGTTGCTGGCCATCATCATCCGCGCCAACTTCGAGAGGCCCGGCCTGCACTTCTTCACGCCGGACGATTTCTCCCAGCAGCTCGCCTACATGCACCATCCCGTCGGCAAGGTGATTGATCCGCACGTCCACAACCCCGTGCCCCGCGCCATCCAGATGACGCAGGAAGTGCTCGTTGTGCGGCGCGGGAAAATTCGCGTGGACTTCTACGATGACCAGAAGAATTACCTCAAGAGCCGCGCCCTCGTAACCGGTGACATCATCCTGCTGGCCGCCGGTGGGCACGGCTTCGAGGTGTTGGAAGACCTGGAGATGATCGAGATCAAGCAGGGGCCGTATGCCGGTTACGCCGACAAGGTGCGTTTCGCCGCCGTGGCAAAGGAAAAAGTGAACTTCGACAGCTAGGATGATGACATTCGGAAATTCTACGCCAGTCGCCAAGCGTGCGGAACGTTCGAACAACCGGCGATTATTTTGCAATCCCAACGGGATTATGTCATTCAGCCCAGGGTTGCGAGGATGGCCAGTCCGGCTCGGACCGAGCTACCCTGGGTCAGCCGTTCAAAAATCGTTTTCAACTCCAACGGGGTTGTGTCACGCCGCCACGATCAGGCCGCAACCCCGTTGGGGTTGTTCGTTTTCGTCACCGATTCCCAAGGTAGCTCGTCCCTCGCAACCTTGGGCTGTGAGCCGGAATCCCTTTGGGATTCAACTCCGGGATTTCCGAGAGGCATTACCGGTAACCTGATTTACATGGACCCGTTCATACCCGTCAACGAACCCGACCTCTCGGGCAACGAAAAGAAATACCTCATCGAGTGCATTGACACCGGCTGGATTTCCTCCGAAGGCCCGTACGTCACGAAGTTCGAGGAACAATTCGCCGCGCGCGTCGGGCGCAAACACGGCATCGCCATGTGCAACGGCACCGCCGTGCTCGTTGCCGCCGTGCGCGCATTGAAACTTTCCCCCGGGGACGAAGTCATCATGCCCAGCTTCGCCATCATCTCCTGCATCACGGCCATCCTGGAATCCGGCCTCAAACCCGTGCTCGTGGATTGCGAGCCGCGCACCTACAACGCGGACGTGGCCCAGATCGAGGCGAAGATCACCCCGCGCACACGTGCCATCATGGTCGTCCACACCTACGGCCTGCCGGTGGAAATGAACCGCGTGCTCGAACTCGCCAGGAAACACAACCTCCGCATCATCGAAGACGCCGCAGAAATGCACGGCCAGACCTATCACGGCAAACCCTGCGGCAGCTTTGGCGACATCAGCACGTTCAGCTTCTACGCCAACAAACACATCACCACTGGCGAAGGCGGCATGGTCGTCACGGACGATCCCGCGCTGGCCGAACGCTGCCGCTCCCTGCGCAACCTCTGCTTCCAGCCCGCGCGCCGGTTCGTTCACGAGGAGATGGGCTGGAACTTCCGGCTCACGAACATCCAGGCCGCGCTCGGCGTGGCCCAGTTGGAACGGCTCGATCAATTCGTCGTCACCAAGCGCCGCATGGGCGCGCTCTACACCGAACTGCTCTCCGGCGTGAAGGGTTTGGAACTGCCCGTGGCCCGAAACGCCGCAGCAGAAAACATCTACTGGGTCTATGCCATCGTGTTGATGGAGGAAATCCCGTTCGACGCGGCGGAAATGATGGAGCGCTTGAAGAAACACGGCATCGGCACGCGCCCGTTCTTCTGGGGCATGCACGAGCAACCCATGTTTCAACGACAGGGCATGTTCAAGGGCGAAAAATATCCTGTCACCGAACGTATCTCCCGCCGCGGCTTCTATCTGCCCAGCGGACTCGGCCTGACGGAAGCCCAGCTCCGCCGCTCCGCCGACGCGTTGAAAAAAGTTCTGGCGGGGTAAATTCCAGCCTGATCCAGCGCCGACGCAATCCCGCATGGATTTCGCCATGCTGGCTCAGTGGCGCGACGCTGCCGGGCCGGGTGTTTTAGGCCGGGAATAGACCACGCGGCGCACGCCTTCAATTCCATCAAAGGCCGTGTCGTGACTTATCACCGTCTCCTGATAGTAGAGCGCAAAGCCGGCAATCCAGTTGTCATTTTCACCAAGCCTCCGCCCTGTGGCCAGCAGCATACGGTCAACGTCCGCCGCCGCCTGCGCCACGCCGGGATGCAGCGGAAGAATCTTCCATTTGGAAAGCCAGTCCCAGGCCTGCCATGACGCCGGGAAGAGTACCGCCAGCTCACCCGCCGTAATGATGGTCGTTCGGATTGGTTCTTTCCGGTGCGTGATGAAAAACTCCGTGGCCGGGCCGCGCACTTCGCGCCGCCGTTCCTTGAGCAAATCACTGACAAATGTGGTGTCAGCAATCATGCCGGACGATTGGAGCGCCGCCCGCGTGCCGCAAGGTAACTGTCCACTGCCTTCACATCCACATCCGGGGCGGGTTCAGCCCAGATACGCTCCGCGAGTTCTCCACAGGTATCAGCCGGGGCCGCCGCCACCTCGCGCTCGATCAAGAATCGGACGTGTGCCTCGCTGTCCCGATGGTTCGCGCGGGCCACTTCACCGAGCCGTTCCAGGACTTTCTCAGGCAGGTTGCGGATGGTTATTGCACTCATGCTTCGTAATGCTATCACGCTGCCATTTTTTGGCAAGGTTTCGACACCCCAACCCGGACGGAGTCGGGCCAAAAAGGCCCAGCCCGATAACGCTTGTGCGGGATGAGGTTCATCAACCAACATCCTGAAACTTTGAAACGGCAGGTCTGACGCGAATTTCACGAATTAACACGAATTCAAAATCCCATTGGCGACAATCAGCGAAATTCGCGTCAAACAGTTTCCCGTTCGTGCGTTCGCATCGTTGGCGCGGTTTGCTGCAGGCAAGACCGATGACAAAACACCGGCCTGAAGCCTGCACAGTTCAAACAAATTCAATTCGCCCTGGATTTCCGGTTCGCATTTTTGTTTTCAGTAGAAGCAAGCTTGTTGCAAATTGCGTCCCGCTGTAACGTCTTCCGCGAGCAAACCGCTTTGCCATTCGCCCAATGCCGGAGATTGGTTTGTCGCGTTCAGTGAGCACCATCACCATATCGCCGTTGCGCACGGAAGACATCGAAGCCGTGGCAAAACTCCACGCCGCCGAGCTGCAATACTCGTTCAACAGCAGGATCGGCCCGAAACACCTGGCCTGCGTTTACCGCGCCATGCTTTCCCAGCCGGACAGCTTCGTTGGCGTGGCAATGGACGCCGGCGTTCCCGTCGGAATCGTCAGCGGCTCGATGGACGCGCGGACGCTCAAGCCTCTCATCCTCCGTTCACTTGGATTGCGCGGCAAGCTGCGCATGATTGGCGGGCTGCTGTTCAAACCTTCCGCCTTCTTCACACTGCTTGAGGAAATAAAGTCGCGTCCTCCGGTGAAAGCCGGAAATCAGGAAGTCAACGCGTGTCTCACGACGATTGCCGTCGCCTCATCGCATCGAAGGATGGGATTGGCGGCTCGGCTCGTCACGTCGCTCGAAGATTTCTTCCGCGCTCGCGGAGTGAGTCATTACTGGCTCGACACGATTGCAGAGAACTCTGGAGCACGGACGTTTTACCAGAAGCAGGGATTCGTTGAAGTCGCGACGCACGGCAAGACGGTCGTGTTTCTCAAGCAACTCCGGCTTGATTGATTACCAATAGCCCATGATGACGGACGTAACGTCCGATGCAACGTGAGGCTCCATGTTGCGGAGGTTCTTCCAGCGCACGGAGCCATCCAAGTATCCAACGTTCCCGCCCTCGGCACCGAGGTCTATAACTCGAATGGACTTTCCTGAACCTGTCGGCGCGGTGCGATGGCCTGAACGCGCATGGGCAATAATCGTGGCAGTTGCAAACGATGCGCGAGACATGTCGAGGTTGATGTCGGCGGTGATGGGCAGGTCGCCAGTGTCCGTTGATTTCAGAGGCGAAATCCAGTTGGTAGCAATCCCCGGCGAAACCAGCGCGCCCTGAGTTGCCACTGGAACACCGGTGAAGATGTAATAGCCGATGAGCCACCCGTAGGGGATTTCGTTCCAAGGACACGTTGTGTTGCTCCACGGAGGATCGGGAGCAACACCGTTCTTCATGTTCGGACATGGCAAAACTCCTTTGCCAAGAACCTCTGTCAGATTGGTGAAGTTTTTCGAGCTGATGATCCACGCAGCATAGCGTCCGTCATCCCGTAGTGCATTTGGAAAGCGTTCCTTGTTGTCCGCAGCATAGACAATCTGAGCCAGTCCGAGTTGCCGCAGATTGCTCGCGCAATTGACCCGGTGTGCCTTTTCCTTTGCCGATGACAATGCCGGGAGAAGAAGAGCCGCGAGGATTGCGATGATGGCGATAACAACAAGAAGCTCGATCAGGGTGAAGCCCCTCCGCACGACACCCGACCTGTTGGAACAGCCGTCATCTGCCGACGGGGTTTTCATTGGTTGGAACTTTACCGCCACTCAAGCATTGTTGCCATAAGAATTTACTCGACATTGGAGGCAGCCTTCTGGTATAAAATCCTTGCTCTTAGTCGGAAAGAGCTTCATGCCGAAGCCCGTCTTGGAGACAAGAAACATAATAACCCGGTGAAAGAATTCACATTCAGAGGAACAAACATGAACGCTACCAAAATTACAAAATACTCAAAATCGGTCTGGTGCATCTCGGCCCTGCTGTTCGCAGCGTCCAGTGCATTTGCGACTGGCTTCACCCTTCCTGCCACAACAACTGGACCCGGAAAGATTGATTTGGGGTTCTTCAGCGGTGGAACGGTGCTTTCGGTTACTGCATCTGGCCAGATTAGTCTGCTGGACGGGTCAGGATTCAATACTTTTGCGGACGGCTCGCTTGTCAATCCGATCAATCCAGTCGGGGACCTTGCCAACTATGGCTACGTGAACGCTGGGGCATCAGGTTATCCAACCACGTTCGGTGGCGACGGCATCAATCATTATACAGGCGGTGGTCTGAATTATGATGTCAACTTAGGCGCGTTCGGGTTGGCAGGCGCGCAATCAACCGACACCACAAATCCCAATACCATTCGTCTGGGAGCGGTCGTAGGAACTTTCAGCGCGAGCCCGTTGTTCACCGATTGGTTTTACATCGGAACTGGTGCAACGATCGTTGTGCCCGGCGGTGGCGCGAATCTTTACGTTGCAGTCAATGACACCACCTACCCAAACAACAGCGGCAGCTACGACTGCAACATCAATATTGTTCCCGAGCCGACCACGGCATCGTTTCTCCTGATTGCAGCCGGCGGCATGTTGTTCCGTCGCGCTTTGAAGGCGTCGAAATAATCGGAGCGTCGGTTTTCGTTTTGCAAGGGCCGGGGGCGTCAACCTCCGGCCCTTTTCATTTATTCTGGAAACCGCAGTTCAACCACGGATGGACACAGATGGACCCGGATGCCGAAAAGGCGTGACGCGAATTACGCGAATCGTCGCTAATTCCAAAAAATTCGTGGTAATTGGTGAAATTCGCGTCGGTCTGTATTTTCCGTTTCGGTTCGTGGTTGGTGATTCCCAAATAATCGGCGTGCCAGTCATCGTTTGTGGTGCGTCAACCTCCGGCCCTTTTCATTCAGTCTGGAAACCGCAGTTCAACCACAGATG
>JABFSR010000025.1 GCA_013140495.1 Verrucomicrobiota bacterium | reverse complement strand
GGCGTTGCAGCCTCCCGCCATGACGAAGCCTTTGACCTTCTCGGTCGGCCCGATGATGAAACGGCCATCCGGCGTGAAAGTCGGCCAGCCTTTGAAAACGCTGAGAATGCCGAGGTCCGATGCCTTGGGGAATTGCGGGATGAGGTCTTCGGCGAATTTGGCCAGGACATCCCAGTCCGGCTCGATGCCGGGCGGATTTCCACCCAGCGCATACTTCTGCGGATCGGTGTGAAGCGGATTCGGTTCCCAACCACCGAGAAGCAGCGCATTAACGTCGGTGCGGATGTAAAGGCTGAGGTCCGGAATGCGGATCACGGGAAGCTCCGGCGTCAATCCGTCGCAAGGAACGCTGATAAAATACTCGTGACGCACCGGGACGATTGGCAGTTCCAACCCGACGAGTTTGGCAATGTGGAACGCGTGCGCACCGGCAGCGTTGATTACTGTCTCGCATCGAATTGTTCCCTTGTCAGTTACCACGCCCGTGACGCGGCCATCTTTCATTACGATTTGTTCCGCCGCCGTGTTGACGCTGAACTGCACGCCGCGCCGCCCGCTTTGCGAGCAATAACTCGCGGTCAGATCATAAGGCTGCAAATAGCCGTCGGTCGGACACCAGAGAATGGATTTGGCCATTGAGAAATTCATCCCCGGCCATTTCTCTTCCGCGACTTTTGGCGTGATGTATTCCGTTTCCAAACCGGCGCGGTCGGCGATCGCCTTCATCCGGTTGAATTCTTCCACGCGTGCGTCGTTCAACGCCACCCGCAGCGATCCCACCTGTCGCCAGCTCGGATTGGTCTTTGTGTCCTTTTGCAAATCCGAAAAGGTTTTAACCGACCACATCGCAAGTTGCGTGCGCTCCATGGAAGTACGCACCTGGCCGACCAGTCCGGCAGCCTGGGCTGACGTGACGGCGGCGACCGACGGCTCCTTTTCTATGAGGAGGATGTCGGTTTCACCGGCCAGCGCCAGTTGATAGGCCGTTCCGCAGCCGACCGCGCCGCCGCCGATGATGACGATCTTTGCATCTTTGATTTTGCTCATGGTCTTTTCGTTGCCGTCATTTTCCATTGAGTCTCGCGATCCACTGCGGAACGAGTTCATACACATCTCCAACGAGGCCGTAGTCGGCAACTTCAAAGATCGGCGCTTCCGGATCGCTGTTGATAGCGACGACGGTCTTGGAGTTTTTCATTCCTGCCAGGTGCTGCACCGCGCCCGAAATCCCCAGGGCAATGTACAAGTCAGGCGCGACCACTTTGCCCGTTTGGCCAACTTGAAATGCGTTTGGCGTAATCCCCGCGTCCACCAATGCCCGAGAGCTTCCAGTCGCCGCGTGCAATCTATCGGCCAGGCCGCCGACCAAACGTTCAAAGTCTTCACTGTTTTTGATGCCGCGCCCGCCGGAGACGACAATGCGCGCCTCGGTCACGTCGGGGCGGTTGGAAAGTTTGGATTGTAAGACCTCGAATTCCGTTTTCTTCGGCAAGGCCGCTTCATCAACGGCAAAGCTGGTGACTCCACAGCGTTCGGGCCGCGCGCTGGCGGCCGGATATGCTGATGGACGAATCGTGACGATTTGCGGTTTGGCGTTCAACGCAACGGTCGCAACGACGGCCCCGGCGAAGAGTGGGCGACGAAAACAAAGCCGACCGTCCCGGAACTCGTGGCCGATCACTTCACTGGCCATCGCACCGCCGAGCAATCCTGCGGCGCGCGGTAAAATATCTTTCGCGAAGGTTGTCGCCGCCGCGACCACCAAATCATAACCGCGCTGCCTGACCACGTCCGCGATGACTTTCGCATAACGATCGGCCACGGGATTTTCCAGCGCCGGATGGTCGGCGACCAGCACCGGCGCGTATGTGGATGCATCCTGCGTAACCGCTGCGAGCGAGTGGCCGAGCAGGACGCATTCGATGCTGCCCCGCGTCTCTTCCGCGACCGCATTGGCGAAAGCGACTGCCGAGCGACTGCCAAGGCGGATGCCTTTGCCATCGTGTTCGCAAATGATGAGGGCGCGCATGGTTTTCTCTAAAGCAATTTTTCTTCGGCGCGAAGTTTGACGAGCAATTCGTCGAGGCTGCCGACGCGCACACTTTTTCTCCGCGAAGGCACGGCCTCGAGTCCGAGCAATTGCAGGCGCGGCTCGATAGTTACACCAAGTTCGGTCGTCGTAATGCGCTCGATGGTTTTTTTCCGCGCTTTCATGATGCTCGTCATTGAGGCGTAACGTGGCTCATTGAGTCGGAGGTCGGCGGTGACGACGGCGGGCAATGTGACGCGGACGATTTCCAACCCCGCGTCGGTTTCTCGGGTCACGCGGAGGCCGCTGCCAAGGAATTCTATCTTCGAGGCGAAGGTTGCCTGGGGCCAGTCGAGGAGCGCTGCAAGCATCTGGCCCGTCTGGCTGAGATCATCGTCCACGCCCTGCTTGCCCATCAGAATGAGATCGGGCTGATAACGACCGGCGAATGCCCGGAGGACGCAGGCCACGTTCCATGGATCGAGCGACGCATCGCATTGAATGAGTGTCGCGTTGTCCGCTCCCATTGCCAGCGCGGTGCGGAGTTGTTGCTCGCAGACCTCCGGGCCGATGCTCGCGGCCAGTACTTCGACCGTGTCGGTGGATTTCTCCCGTATTCGCAACGCCTCTTCGACGGCGATCGCATCAAACGGATTGATCACGAATGGCAGTCCGTCGGTCACGATGCCTGAGCCATCAGGTTTGACCTGAATCTTCTGGTCGGTGTCGGGCACCCGTTTGATGGGGATGAGGACTTTCACGCTTGTTTGGTGGTGTCCGCTGCCATGCTAGTGTTTGACGACCACATTTGCTTTTTCCACCTGACCATAATAGCTGGCGTACATCTCGTAACACTTGCGCTTGATGTCGGCACGCTCCTGATATCCGGGGACGTCATGGAAACGATCGGCCTCCATGAACTCCAGATCATATTTGGTTTTCCCATCGAGGATCAAATCGGCCATGACCTTGCCGACAATCGGGCTTTGCATGATGCCGTGTCCGGAACAGCACGAGCAATGGAACAATCCCTGCACCTCGGGCAGTGGTCCGCACAGCCCTTTGCCGTCGGGCGTGAAGGTCATGATGCCCGTGCTGATGGTCATGGGGGTGCGCTCATTGATCCACGGGAAGCGTTGTTGGGTGAGATGAATGAGCAGAGCGACGTTCAAGTTGTCGCGCCCCGCTTTCATGGCGCTCATGTCGAAATCTTTCGGCAGTTTCTCCATGTCGTATTCAACCGGCTCGTCCTCGTAGATGCCCACGATGAGGCCGCCGCTTTCGGGTCGCGTGTAGAGGCGGTGATGACGATTGCGCACTGCGGGGCTGAGCCGATCCACGGGATGATCGGGGTCGGGTCGCGTGGTCAGATAGTAATGGCCAATGGCGGCGGTCGGCAGCGTCTCCTTGGCCAGATCGGCCACGAGATATGACCACGGACCCGCGGCGTTGACGACGACGGGAGCGTGAAATTCTCCACGCGGAGTTTTGACGCCTTTGACCTGGCCGCCCTGGATGATGACCTGTTCAACGGGGCAATTGATTTCATAGCGCACGCCGAGACCCTTGCCGACTTTATGGTACGCGCTCACCAGTTCCGCAGGCTGGAGGTGGCCGTCCGTGGGCGAGTAACAAGCCTCGATCAAATCGTCGGTCTTCATGTACGGCAACCGCCGTGCGGTTTCCGCGATCGAGATGTGATCAATGTTGAACCCGATGGATTTGCCCATCGCGACGAGTTCTTGGATTTCCTGTGCGCGTTCCGGAGTTTCGGCGATGCGCAGCGAACCGGTCTTCACATAAATCTCCACGCCCGCGCGTTTCTCCAACTCCATCACGATCTCCAGCCCATCCGCCAGCATGCGCGTGTGTTCGGCGGTGCCGCGCAACTGGCCGAGCAACCCGGCGGCGCGACCGCTGGAGCCGCAGCCAAGGCGTTGGCGTTCGAGCACGATGACGCGCTGGCCGCGCATGGCCAGTTGCATGGCGGTGCTCAAGCCCGCGACGCCGCCGCCGATGATGATGACGTCGGCTGTATTATTATTGGTTTCGTTCACAGGTTTCCTTTTGTATCTGAAGCGTTGATTTGATGCAATCGTTCTGGCCTCGTGATTCTTCGCGTGATCAAGCGGCGACTCCTTCGTGGTTTTTCAAGATGGCGGATTGAACGGCGTTATTGGTTGGCGTGGCGCCACCCGCCTTCCAGTTTTCGGACAACTTGAATTCGCCAGCGACCATGCCTTGAAACCGCTGGCGGATCCGGGTCTCGACCTCCGGTGAGAACAGGGACGGACAATCCGACTCGAGAATTTTCCTGGCCTTCAGCAGCGCCTTGTCCGCCGTTTCCATGCCGCCTCTTTTTGACCAGTTCTCTCTGCTTTCGCGGTCGGCGATGTCCGGGAGGAACGCCGTGGTCTTCATGCGTTCGAGGGTCAGCTCAGTGTCAACGAACATGCCGGACGGGCCAACGGCTTTGATTTCAGCGAGAGCCAGGTTGGCTTCACTGAACTCCATGCCGCGCGCGACGCGCTTGAGCATGAGGGAAATTTCGTTGTCCACCACGGCCATGCCAAAATCAAAAGTCAGCAGGGCTTCGATCAGGCCGGCAAATTGCAAAACGTGCATCCCTGCCAGCAGACCGCCCATGCACGACATGGCTTTCTCGTAACCGGCTTGGGCGTCCACCACCTTGGAATTCGTCAGCCCGACGTAGCCGGAGCATGGCACGCAATAGAACCGGGCCATCTGTGCATGAGCCATGTTGAGCATTCCGCACTCGATGCCGCCGGACGCGTACGCACCCGACCGCATGTCTGCAACAGTGGAAAGGGTGCTGTAAATTGTCGGCGTCCCGGGGCGAACCATCTGCATGAGAGCAGCGCAGGCGAGAAACTCGGCGTTCCCCTGCGCAAGCGTTCCGGCCAGAGTCATCGGCGAAGTGAGACCCGCGTTGGGCACGATGGTGGGATGATTGGGCAGACCCTGTTCCGTGTAAAAAATCATCATCTCGGTGGAGTTCTCGTCCAGCTTCAGCGGGGCGATGATCGGACAATGATGGTGCGTGATGAACGGATGCGCCTTGTACGCCGCTTCGCTGCCGGCAATCGCGTAGGCGAGCTGGAGGATTGATTCACTGTCACCGCCCGGATCACCGCTGCCGCGAATCGGTTTGCGGCAATACTTCATCGCAGTGTAAAAGCGGGTGAGGCTGTATTGGCCGGCAGGAGCGTCGGCAGCCAGGACCGGCACGGAAAACAAATCAATGCCGGGCAGTTGATCAATCAGGCGCGCCACGCGGGCAAGGTCTTCACTGTTGGCGGGACGCTGCTCCTTCGTTACCGGATCAATGATGTTCGGCGCGGAACTCGCAGTCATCACAAGCGGGGACTCATCCGGGATGGTTCGATCAAACTCCGGGTTGCGTGCATGAAAAGTGAACCTGGGCGGAACTGATTTCAGGAGCTGCTCGATCACGCGCGGTGGAATGGTTACGCGCCGGGAATCGTCAACGACGCCACATCCGTGCTGCTTGAAAAGTGCGCGGGCCTTCGCGTTCTGAACTTCCAATCCAACCTCCTGAAGAATTTCCAGCGAGGCCTCGTGCACACGCTGCACCTGCGCATCGGTCAACAACTGGGCGAATCCGGGGAAGTTCATGGTGATGAGTCCCCGGAAGTTCGCACACAGGCATCAATGATTTGGACTGCGGTGGCAAAGCGCAGCGGCGACACCGCTTTTGCATCGTTTTCCTCATCCCCAAAGCGGCGTGGCGCTTCGCTTCCCGCCGCAGTCCAAAAGCGCTGCCACTTGCTCATCCGCGCTGCCAACTTTTCATCCGTTGCCTCAATCATCACGCCTCACTTTTCACGCATCACGTTTCAGCATCTTCAAATACCACTGCACAAAACCATCCACGTTGTATTCCTTGAAAGTGGAATACGGCCCGGGAGTGAAGGCGCTGGAATTGACGCCGCGCTGCTGGCGCTCACATATCTCCCAGTCCTGTTCCGAGGTGAGCTGCCAGAAGGGCATGAGCTTTTCCAACTGGTAATCGCGCCCTTCCTCGGCTTTCTCATCCACAAGCCACCACACGCGGATGGCGGTGAGTTGGGGTCCGGCAGGAAGCAGGCGCGTACTGACGGCGTGATCGCAACTGGAATGGTTCCAAAAATTGGGCAGCGTGCGGATGCGCAAGGTTCCAACGTCCGCATCCTGATAATCTCCCATCAACGGTCCAACGCGTTTGCCGTCCATGGATTCCGAAAGATAACCGTCCACCAGCGGTGTCCGGTTGGCGGAGAACCAGATGTTGTTTTCGACATCGGGGAACGGCGTCATGCCGGTCTGTGTGTGCGTGGGAGCGAGACCGGAGGCCGCCCATTTCTTTTCGCTGCGCGAGACCACTCCATTGATTTCCCGCTTTATGCGCGGCGTGGTGTCGTCGGCGTTGTAGTGGTCGAAGTTGGCCTTGATGTATTGCGGGTGGTTGAGATTGCAGTGGTAGCACTCGCGGTTGTTTTCCCAGACCAATTTCCAGTTCGCCTTCACCAGATAATCCACGGCCTTCGCAACCTTCGCCCTGTGGAAACCCTGTGGCCGCGCCAGTGGCGCGAGAAGTTCGTGCGCCGGTTCAAACGGCGATGGTTTGTCCGCCAGCGACAAATAGATCAATCCTCCCGCTTCACGCACGGTGATTTTCTTCAAGCCAAACTTCGACTTGTCCAAATCATGCATCCCGCGACACGAGAGCAGGCCGCCATCCAGCCCATACGCCCATTGATGATACGGACAAACGAGGCGCGAGACGTGCCCGGTTTCCTCGTGGCAAATTGTAGAGCCTCGGTGCCGACACACATTGTGCAAGCCGTGAATCGAGCCGTCCTGCGCACGGATCACCAGGAGAGGATCGGCATCCACTTGCAGCGTGAAATAATCGCCCGGTTTCGGAATCTCGCACGTGTGCCCCGCGAAGAGCCAGCCGGTTCGCCACACGCGGTCAAGATCGGCGCGATAAATCGCCTCGTCGGAATGGAATTTGCCGGGCAAAGCCCAGCCCGGGCGACATTTCGCCAGCCACTCGTCAACCGGATCGGCGGACGGTTTGATGGCTTTGGGCTGGCGTTGCGGCCTGGCTTTGGGACGCAGGCCTGAGCGCAAATGATTTCCAGTGCGTTGCATGGTTACGAGCGCAGGTTAGAAGGAATTGGTGGTGTGCTCAATGACCAGTTTTGGGGGTCGTCATGGCGACTTTTGTACGAAACCACCACTGAATCAATCATCATCGTCTTTCGCATTCTTCGCGAGTACCAAACCGAGTGACTTCAACCCCTTGCCATGGCCGCCGACAAATCTTGATGGGTAGCGAACATCGCCTTTGATAGTGTGCCAGATGTAGCGATTGAAAACGTCATCATTGATTCGATCCGGTTTGCTCAAATCCATCTTCTGGACCTTCTTGGCATAGTAACGCTGCTTGGGAGACATCAAGCTTGCGACAACGTTTTCGGTCAGCGCGATGTTGTTGGGCAGCGCGGTGTAAGGCGCGAAATTCGGGACATTGGTAAAACACTCGAACATGATGGGAGCCATTGCATCCTGCTGGTTCATGGGCGGCAGGCCGAGGATGCGTTCCATGGTGTGGAGCACGCCCGCCTGGTTGTAGAAATTGCTGATGACCTTGCCGCGTTTTGTATAGGGGCTGATGACAAGACAGATCGAACGGTGTCCGTCCACGTGGTCGTAACCGCTCTGCGGATCGTCTTCAATGACGAAGATCACGGTGTTGCTGGCAAAGCTGCTCTTTGTGATGGCTTCCACCACCTGACCGAGAGAGAGGTCGTTGTCGGCAACCTGTGCGCGCGGGGAGGGCGGTCCGCCCGTGTGATCATTGGGCAGATAAAGGAAATGGAACGACGCCCAGACACCATTGGATTGCGCGGCGTTGAGTTCCTTGATGAAGCCACGCGCCCGGACGACATCTGGGATGTTCATATTCCAACCTGGAACATTTGTGGAACTGTAGGGGCGCAGCGCGGCGATTCCGATGTTCTGGACGTAACGGATGGTGTCGGTGTTGTTCGTGTAATCCTGGTAAATCTGCAACCACGTTTTGGCAGGAGAGGTGGAGGCGTAATCCATTTCGCCGTAA
This sequence comes from Verrucomicrobiota bacterium, assembly GCA_013140495.1. Taxonomy (GTDB): domain Bacteria; phylum Verrucomicrobiota; class Verrucomicrobiia; order Limisphaerales; family JADLHS01; genus JADLHS01. Next base: position 55,191 of record JABFSR010000025.1, on the reverse strand, counting down.
TTGCGAAACGTCAATCCATGTTCGAGGACGTTGTTCCAGATGAAACCTGTGGAGGAATAGGTGAGCGGGTCGTCGCCAAAAGTATAGCTGCGGTTGAAACCGCCGAAGGCTTTTTCAAGATGATCACCGCTGTTGCCCTCGGTGCTCCAGGAATGTCCGTCTGCCGAGAGGACGCCATTGCAATAAAAGTTATCCAGCAGGACGTATTGCTCGGCAAGCGCGTGGTGATTGGGCGAGACGAGGCGCGGATAGATGCAGAGGTTGGAATCGCCGTTGCCCTGCGGGAGGTCGCCGAACATCTGATCGTAGGTCTTGTTCTCCTTGAGAATGTAAACGACGTGTTGAAACACCGAAGGCTCGCCTCTGCGCAGGGGCACCGGCAGCGGAGGCTGTCCGACGAGCGGTGGCTGCTGGGCTTTCTTGATGAAAGGAACGCGACCGGCTTCGAAGGATTGTGCCGTGTATTTGCTCAACGATTCCGCGGCGGGAATTGGAATCTTGTTGGCGGTGCCGAGGTGCGCGCCGATCTGCCAGGATGTGGTGACGGGCTGACCATCGCGGCTGCCGAGACCCTTCACGTTGGCCACGTAGAGGTGGTTGCTGTCCACCACAACAGCGCCGGGATACCAGTCGGTGGGCAGAAATCCTTGAACAATGCTGTTCGTGTGTTGCGCGTTCGGGAGTTCAACCAGTGCGACGGCGTTGTTCCCTCCGCTGGTCACGAACAAACTCGAACCATCCCTGCTCAACGCCAGACCGGTGCTCGCGCTCCCGTACGGAAACGTGGGATCGGGCCGCACGAGGATGGTTTCCTTGACCGCCCGCGTGACGGTATTGATCACACTGACCGTGTCCGAATTTGCATTGGCCACATAGAGCGTCTGGCCGTCCGCACTCAATTCCAGATCGCACGGATGCAAGCCGGTCGCGGTCTGCGCGGTTTGCAGACCGGTCAACAAATTCACGAAAGACACAACGCCGCTCGCCGCCACACCCCGGCTGTCAATCACCACCTGAGTGCCGGCAGAAGGTGCAGTGAGATCGCCACCAGTTGGAAAGCGTCCGCCCCAGTCGGAAACATAAGCTGTGTTTCCATCGGGCGAGAGCACCACGTCCCATGGCGCAATGCCCACGGTGATCTGTTGTGTGACCGCACCACTGGTCAGGTTCACCACGGCGAGTTTGTTTGCGATGGAGAGGCAGACATAGGCTTTGGAGTCATCGGCAGAGATTGCAAGGCCGCAAGGAAACGAGCCGCCGGGCATCGCGATGGTGCGCGAGAAGGTGACCGTTCCGTTCACGGAGACGGCCCATTCGTAGAGTTCGTTTCCTGCGCCCGTGACATACACATGCGAACCGCTGTGGCGCATCGCGATCCCGTGCAATGATGCGCCGCTGCCCGGATAGCTGATGGTTTGAACCAGCGCCCATGTCGCAGCATCCACGACGAGCAGGTTGTTAATGTTCTTGATGTAAATGAATTTTCCATCTGGCGAGAGCACGAGGTCCACAGGCCGGCCACTGAACTGGATTTGTTTTCCCGCAGCGCGAAGGATTTGCTTGGAAGGTATGGCTTGCTCGCCGTCTGGCAACTGCCCGACCCGGATGTCCGGTTTGATCTGGCCGACCCGATAAAACGCGGTATTACTGCTGATTGGAACATTGAGATTTCGATTGGTGATTGTGCTGTTGACCACCTGCCAGTTCGGGGAAAAGAGATTTGTTGTCCGCTCCACGAAGCAAGCGCCGTCGGGCGACATCCAGTTCAATGTGACGGACGCAGCAGCAGCGACCAGATTGGTGATCCGGATGGCGGCGTTGCCCGCCGGAAGTCCGTCCGCAGTCGGTCCGCCAAGAGCGGCAATCGCGGCGGGTGACATCCAGCCGTTGACGAACTGGATGCTGTTCACAAAACCCGGTCGTGTGAAACCGCCCGCGCCAATCCCGGCGGTGAAAAGAAGCGCGGTTGGCCCGAGAGCGTAGCGGCCATCCACGCCACCCGACAATGACTGACTGCCGACGTTCACGCCATTGACGTATTTCTTGAGTTGCTGGCCCGCCGATGCAGTGAGGTCCACTGCGAAGGCGACGCGATACCATGTGTCCGGTGAGAACGAGCCGTTGAACTGCGATTCTGCGCCAACGCCGTTCGGGTCTGGCAGCACGCTCGCGTTACCGACAAGAAAATCAGCATCATTGCCCTCGTGATTGAACGGGTCGGTCTGAAACAACGCACGCCACTGATCGCTGCTCGGCGCCGGATACATCACATCCATGAGCAGCGTGTACTGGTTGACGAACTGGCCGCCGCCGTTGGGCTTGACCTCGTGTCGCATGTAACAGCCCTGAGTGATCGTGTTGCTGCCAAAGCCCATCACTTGAGCCGGCTGGCCATTGATCGTCACCACCGGGAACGTCGTGAAGTTCGCAGTGTCGGCGAGAAACTCCAAATCCGCGCCGACTGTCGCCCGCAGATCACCGAGATCGAAATCCCATTGCCCGGTGACGACCGGTACATAAACCGTCAATGTCGCACCTGCGCTTTCAATTGCGCCGGAACTGTTGCTCACAACCACGGTGTAAACGCCCTGGTCGCTGCTGTTCACTGTTGAAATCGCAAAGCCTGCATTCGTAGCACCTGAAATGTTCGTGCCGTTAAGCCGCCATTGGTAGCTGAAAGGCGGTGTCCCGCCCGCAACGACGGTGAAGGTGGCAGCAGAACCTGCGCTGACATTCAGACTTGGCGGCGCATTTGAAATGACCGGCAGCGCGCCGGGCGTAATGCTGTAAAGCCCGAAGTCATCAATGCCGAAGTACCAACTGTCCGCGCCGGCGTGAGCGAATCGGAAGCGCACGGCGGACTGGTTGTCTGCCGCAGTCAATCGGAATAGTTCAACCCGTTTTGATTCAACTGCATTGTCGTCCACGCGTGCGCTGATGTTTGTCGCCAGTGATTGCGAGATGGTTGCTGCGATGAATGCACCGTAAAATCCGCCGTAGGAAACGCCGCCGACAAAATTCGTGGCGACGTCGGCATATCGGTTGGTCAAAGTTTTGATTGCATCAATCGCGCCACCGGCACCTGTCAACACGTCCGGCCCGTCCAGCATGTACACAATTGGCAGCCACGTCGCGCCGCTGTTCACCGAGTACTCCACGGCACCAAAGCTATCCTGATTCTGTTCAAAGAGGCTGTGATACGAAACGTAGATGTTTGTCTTGCCGGCCAGATTGAAATCCGGCGAAAACAAATATTGGATCTGACTGCCTTCACGCCAGCCTGAAGTACAGAACATGAACCTTCCTTGGGCCAGATTCGTCACCACCTGGCCATTCACAACGTTGGCAGTGTTGATGGACAAAACGCGGGAATAATCCTGGGGCGTGTGGGCGGCGTAGGTGAGGAAATTTGAAGTGAAGCGAGACCGATCCACGACCAGCCAGCCAGCATACGGAGCAGAATCGAGATCGTTGAGATTGGAACTGGCGAATGGGAGAGTTGAATGGTTCGTCCGGGACCAGCCCGCAGGCAGACCGCCTTCCGCTACCGCGTCGAAGTTTTCAAGATGGATCGGCAGCGGCAGGGTGATTGGGGCAGCCACAGTCGGCACGCACATGCTCATCAAGGCGAAAAGCATGATGACCATCGTCGCCGCTGCGGTTCGGCAAAAACATTTCATAGATTCTGGCTAAACATGATTGAAACGAACCTGCACAAAGCGGTCCGACGGATTGACGCCAAACTATACTTCCAACAAATTCACGCAATGCCTTGTTCTGGTGGGTTCCAACGTTTCGATCCGGCGAGACCAGAACGCCTGTCCCACACCGTTTCATTTTTGCAGATATTTCACGACTGCTCCCGAACGACTGTGTACGTTGAGTTTTTCAAAGATATTTTTCACGTGGCCATGCACGGTCCAGATGCTGATGCGGAGGGAATCGGCGATTTCCTTGTCCAAGTAACCTTTGCTCAACAGTGCCAGGACCTCGTGTTCGCGGGGTGTAAGTTTGGCAAGTTTTCCGGAGGTTGGATCGGATGGCAGCGAAGCGGCAAGCCGTTGAAAGTAATCGCGGATGTGCGAAGCGATCTTCTCGCGGGTGACCGGGCCGGTCATTTCCGCGATTGGCTCAAACAGCCGGAGTGAAGGAGTGCGCTTCAACATATAAATGCCCGAGCCGCCGGGGGTGGCTTTGAAGAGGTGGTCGGTATCCTCGAAGACGGAATAAAACACCACAGCCAACCCTGGCTTGATTTGCTGCAGCTCGTCCAGAGAAGCCGTGCCTGGTTCGATCGGCAGATCGTGATTGGCCAGCACAAAGCTCACAGGCGACCTGGGTATTTCGCGAAGCGCCTCCGCAGCGCTGGCGAAACTGATCCCGCAGCGGAACCCGGCCTGGCCGCTGGCGCACGCTTCCATGGCAATTCGAATGCCCGCATCAGGCTCGATCAGTGCGATGGTGTATTCCGGCGACCGGCTTCCAGCTTTAAGTCCGGAGTCCGGAGTCTCTGGACTGTGGACTCTGGACTGTGGACTCTGGACTGTGGACTGAATTCGCGTGTGGATGGTGGTGTAAGTCCAGGTAAGCGGGTTGTCCTGCCAACGCAGCACCACAGAAAGCTCGCGCGGAAAAGTTGCGTTCACGTTGGCCCAACCCCGGTTGACAACGGTTTGATACACCTTCATTGCCTTGTCGGCGGCCTGGGTTTCATCACAGGTACCCAAAGGAAAATAGTGGCTCGTGTGGGCGTGCTCGATGCGAACGGAGAGTTCTCCGTCACTCTCCGGGCTGGAATGCTCGGAGTACTTCCGACGGATAAGCCGCCGCCTCCAATAATCAACATCCGCCACAATCAAGTCGGATGAAATCTTGGAGCCGTTGCGGGGTTTGGATCGTGAAACAGCACCACTGCGGCCCTGCATGGCGCTTTCCCACCCGTGTTCGATGATGTTCTCGTAAATCTGACATGCCTCGTCCGCAGCCTGGGTGCGATTTCGTGAACTCAACGAAAATGTCTTCCGTTTGCCGAACAGTTGGATCTTTACCGACCAACTGCTGACCTCGACCCGTTTTCCCTTGTAGGTGAAGACATTTTTGAACAATCGTCCGCGCCAGTAGGATGGCTCCCGCTTGGAAGGCGGCAACATAACTCTTGGACGTTTCTTGAACACTCAAAGTTTATAGCTCAGACATGGCGTGCTGGCAAATGTTGTTTCCTTTGCGGCAACCATGGCAAAGACCGCTTGCGATTGGGTCTGCCGTCTCCCATTTTGCCACCGTGACTATGAAACGGCAACGGCTCGTCTCCCAAGGCTCCCTCTCTCGCATGTTCCAGGAGGCAGCCGAATCCTGGAAGCGCCAGGATTATCAGCAGACCATTGAGACTTTGGAAAGGGCCGGACGGATGGATCCCGCGAATGCCAGCATCCAGTTGGATCTGGCCCGCGCTCACGGATTGCGCTACGACTACGCTTCTGCGGAACAATGTCTTGAAAAGGCCGTTCGTGTATCGGTTAAGAAAGCGGACGTATTGGCCGAGGCAGGCCGACGCTGTCAGGAATTCGGCAGCTATGATCTCGCCCGGCGTTACTTCGAGCGCGCCGCCAACGAGTTTCAAGTTCCAGGTTCCAAGTTCCAAGTTGAACTCGGAACACTGGTGGCGTTGGCGGAACTTAACGAACGCCACGCGCAATTGGAACAAGCCATCGAACTCGCGGAACGCGCGCTGAGTCTGGATCCGACCCACTCCCCAACACGATTGGTGCGCGCACGGCTGGATCGGCTGTCAGGTCGCCTGCCAGAAGCCGAGGCTCGCGTGCGGGAAGTATTAAAGGGTGGCGATACTGATCCCTGGCGGCGTGCGCGTGGCTGGTACGAACTTGGCGAAATCCTGGACCGGCAAGCGCACTATGATGAAGCCTTCGAGGCGTTCCTTGAAGCCAAGGCTTTGGTGCGACCTCTCGCAATGAATCATGCCGCCACCTTGCGTGGTATTCAGGCGCGTGTGCGGGAAATGGAGGACACCATCACGGCAGGAGTGCTTGAGCGATGGGCCGCGGCATCCGACGCATTGCAGCCACGGCGGCGGTTCGCGATTCTGTGCGGGCATCCACGCTCGGGCACCACGCTGTTGGAGCAGGTGCTCGATTCTCATCCGGAAATCATCAGCGCCGAGGAAACACACATTCTCCACGACGAGGCGTACCTCCCGTTGAGCAAGGGATTTCCAACGGAGGCGTCGCTGCTCGAAGTCCTGGAGTCGGCACCGGCCAGCCTGTTGAAACAATCGCGCAACGATTACTTCCGGTTCACTGAATTATATCTCGGCAAGACGCTCGGAGACAAAATGCTTGTGGACAAGAATCCCGCGTTGAACGTGTTGATTCCGGCGGCGGCTCGGATTTTTCCGGAGGCAAAATTCCTGATCGCTCTGCGCGATCCGAGGGATGTTTGTCTGAGTTGTTTCATGCAGCCGTTGACCCCGAACCCTGTCAGCTCCGCCTATCTCAGTCTGGATGGAACGGTGACGCAGTATCTCTCGGTGATGGGTTTCTGGCGAACGATCCTGCCACGACTGCGAAACCCGTTCCTCGAAGTGCGCTACGAGGAACTTGTGGAGGACATGGAGGGCGTTTCACGGCGGGCGTTGGAATTCCTGGGGATGGCGTGGGACGACCGGGTCATGCGCTTTGACGAACACGCGCGAAGCAAACCGCTGCGATCCCCGAGCTACGCCGAGGTGACCAAGCCGGTCAGCCGACGCGCCATTGGCCGCTGGCAAAACTACCGGTGTCACTTGGAACCTTACCTAGAAAAGCTGCAGCCGATGATCAAGGCGCTCGGCTATGACTGAGCCGAAGTGATGCAGTAGGAACGCCGGCAGAGGCGACGCCTCGTCGATTGAGCGTGGCGGCAACGTCCACGCTTGGGTGCAATCCCCTCCAGCGGCGCTGGCGTCACTTTCACCTCAAGGCGACGAGGTGTCGCCTCTACTGAACCACCAATTCAACTGCCTCGTTCAATCTGAGGGTGCCGGTGGAATATCTGTGGGCGAATGCGTGGAAAGCAAATTTCCGGTAAAACTCCCCCCTAAACGGGGTGTTGAAAACCAAGGCTTCCGCCTTATAGTGACGCGCAAATCCTGACAGGTCCTCCCCGTGACGGGCGGATTTTTGGCAGTGCGGTGGACATAAAAAAACCAATGAAAATGCCGGTTCGTCATGCCCGATGCTTCGGGTTGCGCGGTTTTACGCTAATTGAACTGTTGGTGGTCATTGCCATCATCGCGATCCTCGCGGCCATGCTTTTGCCGGCTTTGGCAAAGGCGAAAGGCAAGGCGCAACAAATCTCCGACCTGAACAACATGAAGCAACTCACTGTGGGGACTCACATGTATGCCGATGACAACAATCAGTGGATGCCGCCGATTCAGGATCGGCTACCGGCTGGCTTTGAGACTTCTTGGCGTTCCTACATTTTCAATTACGTCGGCAAGAACGCAAAAGTTTACGACTGCCCGACGGAACAAAAAGAGGTTTACTCCCAGGGCATGCGGGACAAGTTGCCGCCAGCACCGGAAATAGCCGGCTTGGCGGTGGATGGTGAAATCAAATTACTCAGTGGCATTGCCGCAGTGAATGTGCATTGGGAAGGAGGGGGTGCCCCGCCGCCGTTTGGCCGTCCCGCCGGTTATGAGAACAACCTCTGTCGTTCGAGCAACATTCAGAAGCCCTCTCAAGCGATTATCTTCGGTGACGGACACAGCGATATCCGAAATGAGTGGCCGAATGATCGCTGGTGGATTTGGAAGTATGATGTTCCAAATGCGCCGGGATTTAACCGGGTGGCCCAAGGCGACAAGGGTGCCGTGCGGCACAACCGCCGATCCAACTATGCACTGGCGGATGGTCACGCAGAGTTGCTTGATGCCGGCCGCATCCCGTGCAACCGCGACGAGTGCTGGTGGTCGGTGAAGGCCGATCCGCACTGATTCCACACACCAGCCATACGATGACATGAATCGGTCGAACGTTTTCAAACTTGTTCTCGCAGTCGCGCTGTTGGGCGTTGCCACGTTCATGTTGGTTCGCTTCCTCCGGCAAGGCGATGGCGTCTCGGAACAAACTTTTTTTTACGACTTGAGTGAAAAGAAACTGTTTGCAGCGTCACGTGAGGCGCTGCCCCCGATTCGAGGACTGAACAACGCCGAGGAAGACGCGGTGCGGGCGGTCGTCATTGCGTACAATGGCAATCCCAAGGACAAGGCAAGCCGCAAAATTGCCTACCTTGAAAAGTATGCGCCCGAGTTCAAAGTGCAGCTCGAAAAAGTGCGGGCGGGCCAGGCGGAACCACTGGCACGCGACTCACGCAACACTTTCCGGTTCGTGAAACGGGTCGAGGATGCCGACTGGCATACGGTAAGTTCACCGGACGGAGAAAAGATTTTGACAGAATGGAATGTTGCCGGCCCGGACGGCAAATTCCCGGCGGTCTGTGTGCCTTGAACCAAACGAAAAGCTCATTAACAATCCAAAACCTGATACGTTTATGCGAAAAAGTTCTGTAATCAAACCGGTTTGTTCTGGCCTGGCGATTCTCGCGGGCTCGTTTTCATTCTTGGGTTCCGCCCAGGCCGTCACGCTTCTTTCAGAAGATTTTGAAGGGGCCAGCAATCTCTTCGGCACCCCTACCTACAATTACGCGGCGAACTACACTTTGCCAAACTTGCTCGTGCCTGCGGGTGGTCTCCAATACATGACAGGCGCAGCTGGAATCAATGGCTCTGTGTCCACCAACATTTATCCAGCCACAGGCTCCCCATTTACTCTTGCTGCTGGCGGGATCACCGAGGCACAGATCGACGGCGGAACAGTGAGTTACAACCTTTACGCCCAGTTCAGCACTTATCAGGCGCAGAACGACAACGGAACCCTATCCGTTCAGTTCCTCGACAGTGGCAGCAGTCCGATCGGTTCCCCGGTTCGGATTGGCGGAGCCGCGTTTGTGAGCGCGTTGGGCACTGGCACGACGGTGCCGGAGCGGGCTTGGGCTGCTGATACCTTGTTGGGTGTGGTGCCTTCGGGGGCGCGTTTTGCCGCCGTCGAGATCATTGAAGTCAAGACGGCGGGCGGTACGTCAATAGACGGCTACATGGACAACGTAAATATCTCCATCGCGGTGTCGCCGGTGCCGATCTCCGTCTCCACTGCTTCTCCACCTGATAATGCTGCGGGTGTCCACCCTGCGGCTGCGGTAAGCGTCGTTTTGAGGGACGGAACGCCGACCTTGAACAACAGCTCAATCCAGTTGAGTTTGGATGGCTCGCCAGTCTCGCCCTCAATCCAAAAGACAGGTTCAGATACCACCGTGACGTATGATCCGCCTGGCTTTTTGCCGCCGAGTTCTGTTCACACGTACAAAATCGCGTTCAATAAAGACGGCGGTCCCGTTCCGAATACCACGAACCAGTATTCTTTCACGGTCGGCTCTTACGTTGATATAATTCTGCCGTCGCCGATCCCTGGCGCTTTTGAAAACTTCAACAGCACGCCGGAAGGCGGCGTGCCGACGGGCTGGACCGTGACCAATCTGGACACGCAACTTGACCCCACGTCCGAGCCGTTCATCACGATGACCAACCTCGATTCCGCCGCCTATACGAATTGGACCGTCGTGGACGCTGCGCGCTTTACCAGCGAATTTGACACTTACAGCCAGTTGTATAACAGCCTGCCTCAGCCACCGGGCGAGGCCACGGACTACCAGCGCGTTCTTTCCGTCAATCCATTCAACGTCGTCAACGGCACAATCGTCACGAACCTGGCAACCGGTCGCTTTGCCTTTGGAAACTCCGGTTACCGGTTAGGTCTGCTTGGTCAGGTCGTTTACATGTTCACAAAGGACTTCGACGTATCGGGGTACACCAACGTCTATCTTTCCTTCCACAGCCTCTGGGAACAAAATCAAGACAGCATCGGGGCAGTCGAGTATTCAGTGAACCAAGGAGCGGTCTGGTTGCCGGTCGTTTACATGCTGGATGGTCCCGACGTGATGACCAACTTGGACGGCTCAATTGATGCGCTGACGACCTTGACGAACGTTTACACGGATGTCGCCCAGTACAATGATCCAGTTTTGGGAATCGTTGGCGGTTATTACGGCGCGTTCATCGGTGTGGATTCCAATCTCTGGTCCACCCTCGCGCCCTACATCAGCCGCCGCGTGGATAATGACACAGTCGGGTCCAAGCGTGTGGAAATCTTCCGCCTGCCACTTGCCGACAATCAGTCCAAGGTCCGCCTCCGCTTCGCACACGCCGGAACTGACAGTTGGTATTTTGGCGTGGACGACGTCGGCCTCTACAACCTGCCTCCGCTCAAGATCAACAGCATCGTCGCCGGCGGCGGCAACGCAACTGTTTCATGGAACGGTGCCGCTGGCACCAAACTCCAAAAATCCAGCAGCCTGACAAGCCCGGACTGGCAGGACGTTCCCGGCAGCAATGGCGCGAGCGGCGCACCGCAACCGGCGACCGGTGTCCAGACATATTATCGTCTCGTCCGGCCTTATTGATTTTAAGAGAAATTCGCGTTCTAAAAACTGAACCAGCAACCAAATAGAGACAAACCTATGAAAATAAAAAAACTTAGACACCTTCGCCCGGTCGCACTTGTTGCGATGGGTGTGTTCCTTGGCCGCGCCGCACAGGCGGATACAACCTTGGATTTTGACAGTGCTGCGGCTGCATGCACTCCCCCTCAAGTAAACAACCCGAATGCCGCTCCCGGAATCACTGATTTCGGAAACTTTGCGGCGGCGTCAAGTGGCGGCATGACAGTTTCCGGAGGATTCGGCACGCCGAACATCGGCCTGACTTGGGGCGGGACACCTTCACCAGACACCAGGTGGGAATATTACAATGACGGAGGATCGGTATGGTCTGCAGTCCAGCTCCAAAGTTCCACCGTCGGCAGTACCGAGAAAATCACCTTTGCTCCTAACAACCCGGCGGCAAGTGTGGTGATCAAATCATTCAACCTTCATGGTTATTATCTTTCCTCCGAACGCTTCACTTACAACGTAAGCGTTGTGTCTGGGGGAACCGTTGTGAGCGGCCCCACTACTTTTTCATTCCTGTCGGATGGCACCAAAAACCACAATGTCGCCATCAACTACACCGGTGCTCCTGGACAGACGCTGAAGCTGCGACTTGCCAGAGTCGCCTCGACTCTCGGCGGAGCTGAAGTTGAAGGCGATCCTTTTGACATCGCAGTGGATGACATTGTGTTCGCCCAGACACCGGCGACTACGTTCCCCGCCGGGCCACAGGTTGTTTCAGTTACGCCTGCGGATGATACCACAGGCATTGCAGCAAACGCCGCTGTTCCTTACGCGGCAACTATCGCCGACGGTGCGAACACTCTTGTAATCGGTTCGGTCCAATTGAGACTTGATGGAAATCTTGTATCGCCATCACCGACGGTTACTCCATTGGGTGGCGGCCAAACCAGCGTCAGCTATCCAGGAGTCGCCAGCTTGCTGACCAGTGGTGACCATGTGTACAAACTCACCTACGCTGACAATCTCGGTGGAATTTACACGAACGAGACGGTGTTCAGTTCGGTTTACACAACGCTCCCACCTTCTTATGCATTACCATCCAGCGCTGGTGTCGTAGGAGGCTTCAAGCTCCGCTCGGTGTCGGCAAGCATCCAGGTCACTAACAACCTGCCAAACACCCTGGCCCGCGCCAAGGCTCAGTTGGCGGGCACCTTGATCGACCCGGCCACCACGTTGCCGTTCACAAATGACGCCGCGCTCGGCCCCAATGCCGACGGCTCGTTCAATGTGGACGGAGCGTTCAACTTTGTTGACTCCGGTGGCTCGGGCAACTTTGTTGACGATGTCCCATTCCCCGGATTGGACATACCGCCATACGACTGGTTCTCAACGGACGCATCGCTTTATCTCAATCTGCCGGCTGGCTACTACCGGTTCGGCGTGAACAGCGACGACGGCTTTGAAGTCAGCGCCACACCGCCGCAGGGCGTGTCCGGATCGCCACTCGTTTTGGGACTCTTCGACGGCGGTCGTGGCCCGGCCGATACACTGTTCGACGTTCAGGTGCAAACCAGCGGCATCTACCCATTCCGCGTGATTTACTTCGAGGGTGGCGGGGGAGCCGAGTGCGAATTCTTTTCAGTGACCAACCTCACGACTGGAGACAAGGTGCTGGTCAACGACGTTGCGGACGGGAATGCGATCAAATCGTTTCGCGTCCTGAAACCGCAAATCACCAGCATCGCCAAGAGCGGGGCAAACGCAGTAGTGAATTGGGCCTATGGCGCACCGCCCTTCCAGGTTCAGGTCAAGACCAACCTGACCGATGCGGCGTGGAGCAATGTTGGAGCACCCACGGCAGGCAATACCGCCAATGTGCCGATTGATTCCAATACCAAGTTCATCCGCGTGGGCTATTCGCAACCGTAGCCACTGCATGTTTCATCAACCAGTGGCAAGACAATAACTACGCTACTAAGAAAAGTTCTGGTTGTTGGTCGCGCCGACGGATCGTGTTTCGTCGGCGCGACCATGCCAATGGAAAATGTGGTGAACGACAGTTGCCTTGCGAATCTGTTATGGGCGGTGGCCATGCTCCAAATTGACCTGGGAAACAGGGGTAACCTTCGATACTACTCGAACGCATGAACTCCACGTTGTCATCCTTCCACCGAATCAGCGCGTTGCTCGCCATCAACCTGCTCTTCCTCATGGTCTGGGGATTCGCCAGCCTGGGAAAAATCCAGAGCGGCGTTCCTTCCTGGTTTGGAGACAAGTTCGGCGCAACTATTCTGGCGCGTTTCCCCGGGTTGACCGCCTCCTTCTGGTTGCTGACCGCCTCCGAATTGCTCGCCTTCATTCTCGCCCTGGTTGCGCTGCTGCGCGGTGAATTTCTTGGCCGCCGCCCGCCGACATGGCTCACGGGTATGCTTGTATGGAGTCTGTTTGTCTTCATCCAGCTTGGCTTCGGTCAATGGCTCACCTCTGAATACAACGGCACCTTCATGCTTTTCACCTACTTTGGCGTCACACTGGTCGCCCTTCAGTTCGTCGCGCCGACTTTGAGCCGGCCATCTGACGGAGATGTTTCCAAACAATAATCGAATTAATAGATTCCCATGAACACATCCCAAAATCTCATGAACCGCCGTGAATTCACCAAGACCACCTTGCTTGCCGGCGCTGCCATCGCGTCGGGGGCCGTGTCCGCGTTCGCCGCAGAACCAAGGCGCATCCGGATTGGCATCATCGGTTGCGGCAGCGTATCGGGCGCTTACCTGCCAGTGCTGACCAAGTGTCCGTACGCCGAAGTGGTGAGCCTGTGCGACATCCGGCCTGAACGGGCGCGCAAACGGGCGGAGCAGTTCAATGTGGCGCATCATTATCCTCACATTGACGCCATGCTCGCGGGTGAACCGTTCGAATTCATGATCAACCTCACCGACATGCAGGAACATGAACACCTGAACCGTCAGGGTCTTGCTGCGGGCAAACACGTCTGGAGCGAGAAACCAATCGCCAACACCCTGGCCGCAGGACAAAAACTGCTTCACACAGCTCGCGAAAAAAATCTGCGCCTCTGGGGTGCGCCGATCACCGTGCAAAGCCCGCAGTTCGCGTTCATGGCGCAGACGCTTGCGAAAGGGTCTCTTGGTCGTGTCGCAGCGGCCCATGCGGACTACGGACACGAAGGTCCCGGTTGGTCTTCGTTCTTTTACGAAAAAGGCGGCGGCAGCATGCCGGACCTGATGGTTTACAATCTGACTTCACTCACGGGTTTGCTCGGGCCGGCAAAACACGTCAGCGCCATGTTAAGCATTGTCACGCCGGAGCGGAAGATAGACGAGAAGGGCATCATCAAAGTCACGGAGGAGGACAACGCGATGGTGCTGCTTGATCATGGCAAGGGGATTATTTCTCACATTCAATCCGGCTTCAATTTCTTCAACCCACACGGCCACGATGGCAGCAAGGAACAGCGGCACACCATCGCCATCGTTGGCTCCAAAGGTTACATGGGATTGGTTGGTTACGATTGGGAGCCGCACGGAGTGGACCTGGCGACGCACGACAATCCGAAACTCGAACGCTTCGCCACCGACGCGCAAGGTTACATCTGGCAGCGCGGCGCTGCACTTGCCGCAGAATGTCTCGCCACAGGAAAGGAACTGCTCGTCACGCCGGAACAGGCTCTGCACGTGCTGGAAATCATCACCTCCGCGCGACTGTCACAGAAAACCGGCAGGCGAATCGCACTTACGTCCACCTTCAAGTGGCCGATTGTGAGTTGAAGATGTGAATCCATCGCGGGTGTTGACACGAAAGTGTCGGCGGCGCCCCGAGACGCATCACTTCTTCGGCTTCCACAAATCAAAAGGCTTCTTCGCGTCAGTCTTGAATGGCAGTTCGACTTTGCGACCGGTGCGCGCAGATTCGTAGGCGGCAAAAATCACTTCGAGCACCGCACGACCATCCTCGCCTGTGACGATCGGCTGTTTGTCATTCTGCACGCAATCCACGAAATGCGCCATCTCCTGCGGGAATCCGTAGTTCCATTCCTCCTCGTAAATCGTGAACGACCAGCCTTTCGTCGAGCCGGCCTTCTCGACTGCATAATCGTAACCCTGCGTGCTGTAGGTTTCGATGGCGTTGCCATGCATCAGGTCGGCGTAGGCGACACCCTTCGAGCCGTGGACTTCGGCGCGATCGTCCATGCCGCCCATTTTCGTCCAGCTTTCCTCGGCAAGCGCCGTCACGCCGTTGGCGAACTCGATAATGATGAGCGCGTTGTCGTCGCCCTCGGTCTTGTCCTTGTGAACGTGAGTGCCCATCTGCGCATAGACTGACTTGATGGGCGGACGTCCGAGCATCCAGCGGAAGAATTCAATCGCATGGCAACCCATGTCCATTGTAACACCGCCGCCGGAGCGGTTCACGTCCCAGAAATGCGACGCGTGCGGACCATCATGTTTTTCCGACTGCTTTATCAACGTCGGCTCACCCAGGGCACCGCTGTCAAGAAGCTGTTTCAATCGGACATACTTGGGCGTGAAACAAAGTTCCTCTGCGTACATCAACTTCACCCTGGCTTTGCGGCAGGCCTCGATCATCCGGTCGGCGTCGGCAAGATTCAGGCAGAGCGGCTTTTCCATCACAACATGTTTTCCCGCTGCCGCTGCATCCAGCGTGATCTGGCAATGGCGATCATTCGGCGCACCGACAACAATCATGTCCAGCTCCGGCATGGCGAGCATCTGCTTGTAATCGGTGAAGTGATGTGGAATGCCGTGCTTCGCCGCAAAGCTGCCGGCATTGCCCGGAGTCGGCGATGCCACAGCAAAAACCTCGGCTTCACCACAGCGCTTCAGCGAGACGGTGTGAATGTGCGAAATGAATTGCGAGCCGATGAGACCGACTTTGATTTTCTTCTTCATGGTGCGTTCAATTGGAGTTTAAGTTGTGAAATGCAAAAGGAAAGTCAACGATGACACGTGCAAAATTGTTTGCGACTGGCCCGCAGTGGTTCATGGGTCCAGATTCAATCCTTCCGTCGCATCGCGGTCACACAGCAAGGTCCAATTGGGATGCAGCCAGAGAAATGACGCAGGAAACTCTGTCGTGATTTCGCGTCGAAGCAATCTGCGCAACGGCTCGCGTTTCTTCGCGCCGTTCACAAGCAGGAGAATTTCCCGCGACTCCAGAATCTCCGCCATGCCGAGACTGAGCCCGTAGGTGGGCGGCGACTTTGTTTTCGATAACATGGGATGAGCAAGTGTTGCCTCGGCGAGTCTCGCGACATGGGAGCAGGGTTTCAAAAATACGGCGGGTTCGTTCATGGCAACGTGTCCGTTCATCCCCAACCCGAGCACACACAAATCAATCGGACCCTCCAAGGCCAGTCGTTTGTGGACTCGTTCGCATTCCGCTTCGGGATTGGCAGGATCGCTCTTGAACCCGATGTAGCGATCTTTGGCGATGCCCAGCGGAGCAATCAGGAGGGTTTGCATCTGATTTTCGCAGGAGCCCGGATCGTCCATTGCGATGCCTCCCCATTCATCAAGTTTTACCAGCCGGAAGGATCGGAACGGGTCCGGCTTGAGCGTCTTATGTTCGGCGAGCAACTGGTAGGTTCTCAGCGGCGTTGATCCGCCCGCCGCGCAGAGAAGCAGATCCGGTTTGCGTGCCAGTGCATCCACGATGCGATTTGCGGCTTTTCTGCTCAGGTCTTCGTGGTCATTGCCAACATCAATGGACGACTTCATGTGCTGTTCTTCAAGGCTAGGAATGTCCCTTCACAATTACAATCGCACGATTTTCAACTCAACATCACGGCACCATGTCCTGATTGACCAAACCAAACGACGGGTTGTGTTTTATGGGTGTATTGCGTTATTGATGTCAGCGAGCGAGATGCCGGATCCGGACATTGCGAAACCAGACACTGTTGCCGTGGTTTTGAAGCGCGATGTAGCCGGTCTTCTCCTTTGCAAACCGCGGCCAGACTTTGAACTTTGAATTTGCAATCAACGATTTCAACGGCTCGCCGCCCAGTTCGTATTCCAATATCTTTCCGCCGTTCATCCAATGCTCGACGTGGTTGCCCTGTACGATCAACCGGACGCGATTCCATTCGCCCGCCGGATGGCATTGCTTGTTCGTCGGCGGAAGCAACGCGTAGAGCGAGCCGGCGGAGGTGATGGGATTCGCGCCGTCCTTCGTGTTGGCATCGTCAACCACCTGCATCTCCGGGCCGGTCATGTAGGTCTCCGCTTCGCTTTCCGAGACGTGGAACATGACGCCGCTGTTGGCCTGCTTCTCCACTTTCCAATCCAGTTCCAGTTCAAAATCCTCGTAGGTCTCGCGCGTGATCAGATCAATCTGCCGCTTCGGCAGCGACTTCAATGCCCCGTCGTCAATGACCCAACTGTTGGTTGGGAACACAGCCTGCCGGAATCCACGAAAGGCATCGGTGGACTTGCCGTTGAACAGAACTTTCCAGCCGGTCTGCTCGTGGTTGCGGGCTGCGGTTGAGCAGCCGCTCAAAAGAAGCGAAGCAGCCATTACGGTGACGATGAATTTGAATGGTGTTTTCATGCGCGGATCAATGGCCAAAGATACGCCGAAGCATGTCAGAAATGGAAGCCCGGCTCCGCAAAATTTCGTACTGTCAATACTCGTCATCTCGTAACTTTCTCCGGTTCGACAAGATTCTCGAACTGCGCCTCCTCCATCCCGCCGGCCCATGCGATCCCGCGCAGGAGCAGCATCCGGAACAATGGATCATCGAGCGTCCACGTGTAATGGCTCGGAATGCTGGCGAAGACACGGCCTTTGCCAGCCTGAAACGTCCACATCATCGGCCATTCCTTCCCTTCAAGCTCGGTGCTGGCAAGAATCTCGATCCGGTTCGTGTCGCCAAACATCGGCCAGTAAGGCTCGTCGAGAAGGCGGACATGGGGCGGGAGATTGACGGTGACCGGATGGCTTGCGGGCGCGACGAATTTCAAATCGAATGGCGCATGAAGGTATTTCGTGGGGCCGGGTTGGGCTGCCAGGCCGAAACGCAGGGCGAGTTGTTCGGGCTCCTTGTCGGCAATCGTCGCCGAATGGAGCACCACCACACCACCGCCACGTGCCTGGAATTCGTCCAGTTGATGCAACCGTTCCGCGTTCCAGTCTTGATTCCAAAAGTAAAACACGATGACGTTCGCCTTTTGAAACTGCTCCGCGTCCGGCCATTCCCATGCGTCGCTGATCGTCACTCCGCGCGCCCGTGTGAGCAATGCGTGCCATTTCTTTTGCCACGTTGGATAATCGTGCTGACCGGGGCCGTGATCCTGTTTGCCCGCGACGAGCACGATGGACAATGGCTTTTCCCCGGCAACTGACTGCGGACGCGCAGGTGTGAGCGCGGCCTGAATCTCTTTGCTGGTCCGCACCGGCGGCGCGTGAAGCAGGAATGTGAGCAGGTCGCGCACTTGCGCCTCGCCAAGTCCATCCAACAAGCCGGTTGGCATGAGCGAAACCGCACTGACGCGCAGTTGTTTGATTTCCGCCCGCGGCACGACCTGCTCCTTACCATCCGCGCCAACGAGACGCAGCCCGATGTCGTTATGCGACCGGATGAATCCGGTAAGTTCTTCATCGCGCCAGTTGACGTTGTAGGCAACGAAATCGGGATTGATGGACGCGCTCGGTTCCTTGATGTCGCGCAGGACGGCTGCGGCATCCCGTGAAATCAAAGTGTCCAGATCCGGCCCAACCTGCCCGCCTTCGCCCCGGATCCGATGACAGGTGGCGCACTTCAAGCGATCGCCGGTGAACAATTCCCTGCCGCGCTCGAAATCTCCACCGGCCAGAATCTCCGCTTGCGGAGACTTCGATGCACCCGACGCAACCGATTCGGCGACCCCTGCGGGTTTGGGCAAACGCGCCTCCACACTTCGCATGTCCACATCGAGATCCACCGTGTCGCCTTCCCCCGATTGGCCCGGACGTTTGACACCAACCAATGTCAACGCGTGCGGTACGGCGAGAACAATGGGATCGGCTTCAAGGACGAGACGGCGGGAGCGATCTTCCAACCTTGCCGAGCGGATTTTCAGAAACCCGCGCGGCGAAGCTTCCTGCCGTTTCACCGCATCGTAAGGCGGTTTCAAAACCTCCAGGCGATCCGCCGCCCGCACGAACTCCCCGAACTCCAGACGCATCTCCGCCGTGCGGCTCGTGATGGAAACATCCACAGGCCGGTTGAAAGTGACATGGATTTCCGTCGCGATACCGCCGTCCGGTTTCGACGCTTTGAACCTCGCCTCGGTTGAGAGTGGTTGCGGAGCTTTGTTGTCCGTGTAGGAAATCTTGAAGATTTTTCCTGCGCCGCGCGGCCCGGTTCCCCAATCCGGCTGGCCGCTGTGACAACAAACATACAGATCACCCTTCGGAGAGATCGCCACGTCCGTCGTGAGCATCGAAAGCCGCGCGATCAGGAATTCCCTTCCCGTGTAACCTCGCAACGTCCTGTCCAGCCGCACGCGCCAGATTTTTCCCCGTGATTCACCTGCAACGAACGCATCTCCTTCCCACCACGCGGGACCGAAGACCTTCCGTCCCGGGTTTGTTCCGCTCCGCGCTTCCGGTTCATTGAACACCAGCCCGCATGTGGACTGATGTTGTGGGCCGAACGCGACGACGGGCGCTTCACTCACCAGATTGGGAAGCCATCTTTCGTGGCGCGGAGGGAAACCGTAGTTGCGTCCGGGGATGATCTGGTTCAGTTCATCCAGCGGATTGCCATTGGGACACCATGTTTCGCCTTCCTGGTCTGTCACGAACAGATCGCCGCGACGATTGAACGCAAGCGTGTACGGCACGCGGATTCCGGTGGCGATGGTTTCCATCTTTTTCCCGTCGGGCGAAAGTTTTTGAATCGTCCCGCGCTTGCCGTGGATGTCGTAGTGCGAGACGTCGTCCTTGACGCGGTACGGATTCGAGTAATCCGCCGTGAGCAGACCGAAATAAATGTTCCCGCGTTTATCGAGTGTGATGGCCGTCGCGTCCACGCTGCCGGAACCAACATCCGTCGGCGGCCAGTTGGTTGCGATGGTTTCCTCAACGTCCGCCTGACCGTCGCGGTTTGTGTCGCGGAGCAGGGAGATTTTCCTGTTTGAACTCACGTAAAGCCCCGCCCTGGACCACGCCATGCCGACCGGCACGCTGATCGTGGGTTTGTCCCAGAACAATTTGTCCTCGTCCTCGAGGCCGTCGCCATCGGTGTCCCGCAACAGATGGACGCGCCCGTCGTAACCCAGCGCGGTGAGTCGGCCATCGGGCGCAAAGCGGAGATTGTTCAGGTTGGAAAGTTTCACCGGCAGTTCCTGCACCGTGAAACCCGGCACGAGGATATGGACAACGGATTGCGTTTCCCCTGCCGCAGAAGAAAGCATGGTGACCACACTCAGCAAGGCCGTGCCGATGGGAAAACGCATGGCGATTGCATAACATTTCATTCGCCATAGGCAACCCTGGATTCGCGTTGTCGTCCTCGTCCTCATTCTCGTCCTCGAAATGGAGTTGGGCTCGACAACGAGGATGCGGACGATCCGGCGACCTCACCGACTTTTAATCTCACACGTCCAAACCCACACGCGCGACTTTCAGTCTTTCCTTCTTCTTGAATGACTGTTAATTGAACCGCCAGAAATCACGAGGCATGAACACGACGCCCCGCATACTCATTGTGGATGATGACCCTGACGTCCTCCAGTTCCTGTCTCAAATCATCCAGTCAGCCGGCTATGACGTTGCGGAAGCATCCAGCGGGCACGATTGCCTCAGGAAGGTTCGTGAATCCCACATTGATGTAATTCTGCTGGATGTAGTCCTGCCTGATTTGAGCGGGATCGAAGTCTGCCGTCAGATCAAGGGCGACCCTGCTCTGCACGACGTTTTCGTGGTGCTCTGCTCCGGAAACGCCACGAGCGTGGCTCATAAAGTTGACGGGCTCGGAAGTGGAGCGGACGACTACATCCTCAAACCGGCGGACCCGGCCGAGTTGCTCGCACGAATCCGGACGATCCTGCGACTTCGTAACGCCACCGCAGCGCTCCGCAGCAGCGAACAGCATTACCGGCAATTGATCGAAATCCTGCCGGATGCCGTGGTCACCATTGATTTGCAGTTCCGGTTGACGAGCGTCAATCCCCAGGCTGTGAAAATGCTGGGCTACGCCAATGAAGCTGAACTCCTGTGCAAAAACATTTTTGACCTGACCCCGCCCGAGGAACATGAACGCATCCGGACCGACATCACCACGTCCCTGGCATCCGGCGTTTTTCGAAATGGCGAATACACCATGCTCAGGAAAAATGGCAGCCGTTTCTCCGGGGAGGCAAACTCCGCCGCATTGATGGACATGCAGGGCCGGCCTTTTGGTCTCGTCGGGATGGTGCGGGACATCACCCAGCGCAAGCAGGCGGAGGAAATTTTGCGCATGAGCGAAGAACGTTTCCGTCAGGTGGCGGAGAACATCAAGGAGGTGTTCTGGATGACAGACCCTGCAAAGAATCAAATGCTCTACATCAGCCCTGCATACGAGGAAATCTGGGGAAGAAGCTGTGAAAGCCTTTATGCTTCACCCATCAACTGGCTCGAAGCACTGCATCCGGACGACCGTGAGCGCGTTTTGCAGGCCGCCCTCACGAAACAAGCTTCCGGTGAGTATGACGAGATATACCGTATCGAGCGACCGGATGGTTCGATCCGCTGGATTCATGATCGCGCCTTTCCCGTTAGCGACCAGTCGGGAAATGTTTACCGCGTCGCGGGCATTGCCGAGGACATCACGAAGCGAAGGCAGTCCGAGGAGGCGCTCCGTGAAAGCGAGGCGCGCAAGAGCGCCATCATGCAGTCGGCCCTGGATGCAATCGTTACGATTGATCACAAGGGCAGGATCACTGATTTCAATCCCGCTGCGGAAAAAATGTTTGGCGTGGTCAGTCGCAAGGTGCTCGGCAGGGAAATGGCGCTGGTCATCATTCCACCTTCGTTGCGGGAATGGTTCCGAGGCGGTCTGGCACATTCCTTCACAAGCGATGCGGGGCCGACTCTCGACAGTCGTATCGAAACAACCGCCCTGCGCGCGGACGCCACGGAGTTTCCTGTCGAGTTCAGCATCACCCGCATTGAACTGGCGGGACCTCCGATCTTTACGACGTTCATCCGGGACATCAGCAGGCGCAAGCGGGCGGAGGAAAAAATCCAGTTGCTGGCCTACGCGGTGCAGACGGCCCGTGAATATATCAGCATTACCGACCACGAAAACCGGTTCACCTTTGTCAATCAGGCCTTCCTCGAAAACTACGGCTACACCGAGAAGGAAGTCCTGGGGCGGACGCCGGAGTTTCTTTATTCCACAAACAATCCGCCGGGACTTTGCCAGCAGGTCTATCAGCGGACACTGACCAACGAATGGCGGGGCGAACTCCTGAACCTCAGAAAGGACGGGACGGAGTTCCCGATTTCACTCAGCACGTCCCAGATCAAGAATGACAAGGGCAGCATACTCGGCCTCATTGGCGTGGCCAGGGACATCAGCATGCGCAAACTCGCCGAGGAGGAACTGCGCCGGCTGCACCGCCGCATCATCGAGGCGCAGGAGGACGAGCGCCTCCGCGTGGCGCGCGAACTCCATGACGGCGTCAACCAGATCATCGCCTCCGCCAAGATGAGACTCCACAAGGTGGAGGACCACATCGCAGCCCTCAATCCGGCGGCCCGGGAGATTCTCGCGCGCTGCGGAGATTTGCTCGTCAAGGCGCTGGAGGAAAACCGCCGCATCGCTCACGACCTCCGCCCCAGCGACCTGGATAATCTTGGTCTGGCCACGGCCTGCCGCAATCTCTGCAAGGAATTTCAATCGCGTTCCGGCCTCTCCGTGAAAACCAGCATCGCGCCGCTGGACCGGTTGCCTTCACACGTGGAACTCCATCTCTTCCGCATCGTGCAGGAGGCCCTGGCCAATGCGGAGAAGCACGCCCGCGCCAGGAAAATTCGCGTGCGGCTGGCGCATCAGGGCGATGTCATCCTCTTGAAAATTCATGATGACGGACGCGGGTTTGATCCCGACTCGCCCCAGGCCGGCAAAAGGAAGGGGCGCGGAGCCGGGCTGGGCAACATGCGCGAACGTGCCGCGTTTCTTGGAGGAACGTATGAAGTTGCCTCGGCGCCGAAGCAAGGGACGACCATCACCATCCGCGTGCCGTGCGGCGCTGCCAGATGATCGGAGTGCGCCCGTCCCCGGGCGCAGCAGCGCGAGCATCCGAGGCGCGCTTGAAAATCCACGCCTGCCGTTCTTCAAGCATTGCTGCGCCCGGGGACGGGCGCACTCCGGACGAAACCGGTGGCAGCCAGGAAGCAACAAACCCCGGACGCACGAGGCATCCGGGGTCTGGTTCTGATGAGCCGTGAAATTACTTGCGATGCTTGCGGACGAACGAGCCCAACATGCCTGGGGGAAAATGGTGAGCGGTCAAGAGTGTTGGAAAAGTTCAGAATCGGAGTGCGCCCGTCCCCGGGCGCAGCAGCGCGAGTATTTGTGGCGCACGCGAAAATTCCACGCCGGTCGTTCTTCCATTGTTGCTGCGCCCGGGGACGGGCGCACTCCGGACGAAACCGGGGGCGGCCGGGAAACAACAAACCCCGGTGCACGAGGCAACCGGGGTCTGGTTCTGATGAAGCGTGAAATTACTTGCGATGCTTGCGGACGAACGTGCCCAACATGCCCAAGGACAACCCGAGTCCGGCAACCCAAGTGGACGCTTCGGGGACGGCTGTAGCGTTGAACTGTACATTGTCGAAACGATTGTTGCCAGAAGAGGCAGTTGCACCACTTACGATCAGTTCAATGAAAATAGTGTTGTCATTATCAAGTGCAGAAATGGAAGAAAAATCAACAGTCTTTATGACGAAACCGCTAACCGTTACTGCTGTGTTATTGCCACTAAGTGCCGTGTAGGCGGTCCCGTCATTGCTATAACGCCATTGATGATTGTTAAAACCACTGGCTGTTCCTTGAGTTGCAAAAGTAAGGATGAGGTCTTGGAAACCGGACATGTTCAATGAGAAAACAATTGATTTTCCATTTGCTGAATTATTCTGCAAACCAAGAGCAGTTCCTGTCCCCGATTCAGCACCCGTAAAGGTGTTTACTGAGCCCGCACCGGTAAACGAAGTCCTCTGAGTCGGTAAAGTTGGCGAAAATAAAGACACATCAAGCGAACCAGAACCAGCGGTTGCTGCGAATGTGGCAGGCGTGCTTGGAGCGGCTACAACACCCTTAAAATCCCAAGCAGCAATTAATGTGGCCCGCACGGGCCATGTGGATGCCAAAACCAAACCTCCTGCAAACAAAACCGTTTTGAACATCGCCTTCATAAATTTATGCTTTTACTTTCTGAGTTTCTTCCAATAGTTCCGCTTTTCGTCTTAAAAACTGTTTCGACTTTACACCCATCCCACAGCACATCTCTACCCTCTCTTGGGCCATGCCTTGTCACAATTCGGCCACACCAAAACCAGAAAACCGGAGCGCGGATGCCGGGTCCGCGTGTTGCCTGTGCGCTGACAAAACTCGCGGACTCGGCATTCGCGCTCCGGCAGTCCGGCTTTTCCGTGTAGAAGGCAATCGCCTCGTCGTGGTCGCGCACCACAAGCGCGATATAACCGATGGTTTGGGACATGGCGGGGAGCAGTATGACGAGATCGCCGACTTTGTCAGGGTTGGAAACCGCTGATCTGCGCTCATTCTCGCTAATCCGGAAACGTGGTTAATATTTTTATCAGCGTAGATCAGCGCAGATTAGCGGTTCAAGTGAGCGAACCGATGCGGCGCAAGCGCAGCACCGGCTCGTTCTGTTGTCGTGACGAGGTGAGGTCCACTTCAAACTCGGCCACCCAATCGTTGTGCTCTGCCGGGTCCACGAGCATTTGCTGCACGCGCCAGGATTTCTTGTCTTCGGCAGGCACGACATAGGTGTGGCGGGCGTTGCGCGCGTTCGGTTCAAGACAGATACGTTCGTGATCGGCGTGATACGCGTCCAACGCAGCTTGAAGGCGGGCGGCGGTCCACGGTTGGCCTTCGGTGTCCTGCGGTGAACTGAGATTAGCGATGGCTTGCTCGTAATCCTCGATGACCAAGCCGCGCAGGAAGGTGAAGATGCGATTGCGGATCGTGGCGGTGAAGGCTTTGGTGTCGCGCGTGATGTCTTGCGCGGCTTCCTCGGCGCCGGGCGGGCGGACTTCCTTGGTTTCGCCGGGGCGATAATTTGGGTCGCGCATCTTTTCCCACTCGTCGAGCAGACTGGAATCCACCTGCCGGATCATCGTGCCGAGATAGAGTTCCATTTCGCGCACCTGCTCATTCTTGGCGGAGTCGGGCACGGTTTGCGCGAGGACTTTGAACACGCTGTTCAGATGCCGCAACAGCACGCCCTCGGCGCGATGCAATTCGTAAAGCTTGATGTAATCGGCGAAGGATCGGAATTCCTCGAACATCTCGCGCACGATGGATTTCAGGTGAATGTTCTCCTCGCCTACCCACGGATGCCGCGCAGCGAAGGCGTTGAACGTGGAATAGACGAACTCGCGATTCGGCTTCGGGTGCTCGCACTTTTCCAGTTCCTCCATGCGCTGATCATATTCGATGCCTTCCATCTTCATCTCGGCCATCTTCTGATCCTTCACCTTGTCGAGCTGCTTGCGCAGGATGATGTCCGGGTCTTCGAGAATGGACTCGACGAGTGTGAGCAGGATGAGCGCGTAATCCGGAGCTTGCGGGTCCATGAGCGGAATCGTTTCGAGCAGATAGAGCGACAACACCTGATCCATCGAGAAATCGTCCTGCAACTCGACGTTCACGCGGAGCTTTTGCTCGCCCTCTATCTGAACGCCGCCTTCAGGCGGCAGCTTATTCGCTTCGCCGTGATCGCGCGCTGCCGCCTGAAGGCGGCGCTCCGGCTCGATGAACTCCACGATCTTCCGGTCCAACAGCGAGCGGAACAATTGCCACGCGCGCTTGATATGCGCCTGCTTCTGCCGCGGCGTTTCGTGACAGTCGCGGATGAGCTTGCGCATGGCCGCACAACCATCGCCTTTACGACTGAGCACATTCAGCAACATCCCGTGCGTGACCTGGAAGCGGGACGTGAGTTTTTCTGGCGGTGCAGCGATCAAGCGGACGTAAGTGTTCTTGTCCCAATTGACGAAATTCTTTTCCGGCGGCTGACGCTTCACGGTCTTCTTGCCATCGCGCGCGGATTTTTCCGCGAGCTTCAAGTTTTCGATGACATGCTCCGGCGCTTGTGCCACGACCCAGCCCTGGTCGTCAAAACCCTTCCGACCGGCGCGCCCGCCGATCTGATGAAAATCCCGCGCGCTCAGGATACCGGTCTTTTGGCCGTCGTATTTGCAGAGCCGGGTAAACAACACCGTGCGGATCGGCACGTTGATGCCGACGCCAAGCGTGTCTGTGCCGCAAATGACTTTGAGCAAACCCTTCTGCGCGAGTTGCTCGATCAGCACGCGATATTTCGGCAGCAATCCGGCGTGATGCAATCCGATGCCGTGCCGCAGCCACTTCTTGATCTCCGGCCCATAGGGGCTGGTGAACTTGAACCCTTCGAGCATGTTCGCGATGGCGGCTTTTTCATCGCGCGTACAGACGTTGATGCTGGTGAAATCCTGCGCGCTCTGGGCCGCTTCCAGTTGCGTGAAGTGAACGACATAGACCGGCGCGCGACCATCGGCAACGAGGCTTTCGAGCGTTTTGGCGAGTGGAAGTTCGGAGTATTCATGCGCCAACGGCACGGGTCGGTCGGTGGAAGTTACCGCCACAGTCGGACGCCCGGTGAGTCGCGTGAGTTCCTCCTCGAAGAACGTTGTGTCGCCGAGCGTCGCAGACATCAGCAGGAAACGCGTCTGCGGCAAGGTCAACAGCGGCACCTGCCACGCCACGCCCCGCTCGCGATCGGCGTAATAGTGAAACTCGTCCATGACCACGTCCTGCACATTGGCCGCCGCGCCTTCGCGCAGGGCGATGTTCGCGAGAATCTCCGCCGTGCAGCAGAGGATGGATGCGTCGCGATTCACCGACGCATCACCGGTGCTGAGCCCGACATTATCCGGACCGAACTCACGGCAGAGCGCCATGAACTTCTCGTTCACCAGCGCCTTGATCGGACAGGTGTAGATCGAGCGTTTGCCTTTGGCGATGGCCTGAAAGTGCAGGGCCGTGGCGACGAGTGATTTGCCCGAACCCGTGGGCGTGTTGAGAATGACGTTCTTCTCCTCGAACAATTCCAGGATGGCCGACTCTTGCGCGGGATAGAGTTGAAGTTTCCGGCCTTCGGCATAATCAAGGAAGCGACCGAGCAACACGTCGTTGCTCAGTTTCTCATCGCGCGGAATCAGATCGTAAAGTGTCGCTGCCACAGGGTGCGGACTCTACCGGTTCTCGAAGCGGGTGAGAAGGAGGATGAACGGCGAGTTCACTTTCTCATGGCGCAAGACACCGGGAAGAATTGGTTATCTCTTCGCAAACGTCTCCGCCAGCGCCACGGCTTTGAGCCTGGCTTCGCGCTGGTTCACCGTTTCCTGAAATTCCGGGCAGGAACTTCTTGAACCACGAAACACACGAAATGACACGAAAGAAAACTGCGCTCTTCGTGTTCCCTTTTCGTGTGTTTGGTGTATTTCGTGGTTAATCATCCGGCCCGCGTGTCGTGCCTTCGAGATCGGCGATGATCTGCATGGCGCGAATCTTGGCCCGCCGCCGGACGCTTTGGGGTTATTATCAGCAGCAAAACAGCGGTTTCCAAAAGCCACTCCTTGAGCTAACATGGCCTTCAACCCAACCAATGCCGGAGTTCACCTTGAAAAGACCACGCCGTATTTCGCCAGGTAGCCTTCCGGGTCAACGCCGCCCAACTATGATAGCTCCGCCGTCGTCTGCATGGCGTCTGATTGCGCACGAACAAGGATGCCGACGCAGCCTCCCGTCTCGCGGTGAGCAGAACAATTCAGAACCCGCAACTCTACGCCTCCAATTCAAATGACATTCTGATATGAAAACTTACTCTGTAAATCCCGGGCCGTCGGCGGGCGGCTCGTGGCCACTGGGGAAAATTATGTTCCTGCGGCTCTTCCTGATGCTCATGCTGGTTTGTCCCGCCTTGACCACCAATGCCGTGATTCGTGATTGGACGGGCGATGGCGCCCTGGTTGGCGGAGTTTTTCAGCTCTGGAGCGATGCGGACAACTGGTCTCCGCACGGTGTCCCGCAGACCGGTGAAACTCTCCGCTTCGACAATGACTCGCTGCTCTTCGATGTTTCACCCATGTTCAATGATCTCACGAATTTAATGGTCGGCGACATGCTGTTTCTCACTGGGTCGCTATTCAACACCCACTGGGAATTATACGGGAACACTTTGACCATCAGCAACGAGGTGTCCAACAACATCGACTTTGATTCGCAGGTAAACATTCATTGCGATTTGAAACTGGCTGGCGATGCCAAGTTTTCCACCGGCCTCTCCTTCGTCAATGGTTCGCTCGTGACCTCGGAAGAAATGGACATGCATGTGTCCGGCTCGGTTGACCTGAATGGGCACAAACTAAGTCTGACGGCTTTGGCAAAAGACGATGCGTACGGGCATCTGTACATGGAGGGAGCCATCACAGGTTCCGGCACCGTGAGCGCGCTCAACTTCAAGAGCGGTGGCACTTCTGCGATTCTCGAATTCAAGGGGCCGGGAAATGATTTCTCCGGGCCGCTCTTCCTGCATCCGATTGAGGATACGGAAATTATTCTAAATGTTTCGCCCGGGGTCGTGGTCAATGATCGCCTGGAGATGAGCGACCTCGGCACGGTGAGGCTCGAGCGCTCAGAGCAGATTGGCGACGGCGCCACTGTGCGGTTGAGGGATCGCGCGAAGTTTTTGCTGAACAACCACGCCGAATCCATTCTAAACCTGGAACTTGTCACCGAAGCGAATGATTCCCGACCTGTAGTTCTGGATACCGGCACCGGCGGCCTCCTCGGGTTGTATGGCAACATCACCGCGGTTTGCAGCAACAGCACCCAGACGCCCGCCATCCAGGGCAGGATCACACTCACTTCTGGCGAGCACGAGTTCAACGTCAGCGGTACCGTGTATGCCGGACTGGACATGCAAGCGCAGATTCTCGGCGACGGCAATTTCAGCAAGACGGGCAACGCGGCGCTCCTGCTCACGGCCAGCAATAGTTGCAACTCGAGCATCTCGGTCGTGCAAGGAATTCTCGACGTGCGCCATTACCACGCGCTCGGTGACACGGCTGGGCCGACCCAACTTTTTGGCGGCGCGTTGTTGTTGCGGAACGTGGCCATCGCCGGTGAAACTCTTTTTGCTTTGGGCCAGGGCACTGGCGGCGCGTTTCCGGGTTCGGTGTTGACGAGCGTTGGCGCTTGCTCCTGGTCAGGCCCGGTGCTGCTCTACACCAATCTGGTCGTCTCGGGTGATATGGATTTCTCCGGCATGATTTCCGGCACGGGCGGCCTCGGCTGTTTCGGCCTCACCACGGTTCATCTCACGGGTAACAACACTTACACCGGCACGAATTACATCAGCGGCGCAACTCTTATAGTGGACGGCTTGCAACCGCAGAGTCCAGTTGACCTCCACGACCAAGGCCGTCTTCAAGGCAGCGGCACGGTTGGCAATATCACTTTGAAAGGAAGTTCGACGGCGATCGCGCCGGGAAGCAGTGCGGGAATTTTGACCTGTGGCAATCTCGATGCGAGTGCGGGCAGCGGCTCCCTGGAAATTGAACTGAACGGAACCACCCCCGGAAGCGGCTACGACCAGATCGCCGCGACCGGTACCGTCAATCTGGCCGGCCTGAGTTTGACCGCCACGCGAAGTTTTTCGCCCGCGCAGGGCGACAGCTTCACCATCATCGCCAACGACGGCAGCGATCCTGTGATCGGCGCGTTCACGGGTCTGCGGCAAGACACACAGGCGCGCATCGGCAACGAATCGTTTCACGTTAACTACGTCGGCGGCACCGGCAACGACGTGGTGCTCACCCGCCTCGGTTACGACATCACCTGGACCAATAATGCCAGCGGAGATTGGAACGTCGCCGCGAACTGGAGTCCCAATCTGGTGCCCGGCACGAATGACACCGCGTTCATCAACAAGACTGTCACCGTCACCCTCAACACCGCCGTCAACTGCTACAACCTCACCATGGGCACTTCTGGTTCGCCGACGCTGACCGGTGCGGGCGATCTGACTTTGTTCGTTTTTAATTTTAACGGGTTCAATCTGAGCGGCAGCCAGACGGTGACAGTGCTTCATCAAATGACTTGGATCGGCGGCACGATGACCGGGAGCGGGCGGACAGTCATCCAACCGGGCGCTACTTTGAATCTGGCCAACGTGAACGTGATCAACCTGACCGCTGGCCGCACACTGGAGAACGGCGGAACGATTCTGTGGACGAGCGGGAACTTTGGAATGAACGGCGGCATCATCACCAACCGCGCGGGGGCGTTGTTCGACGTGCGGACTACGACCGGGCTTAACTACGCTTCCGCTCCCGGCTCGCGGTTTGACAACGCGGGTACGTTCCGCAAATCCGTTGCCGGAACCACCACCGTCTTCCCCGGGCTGGTCTTCAACAACTACGGCGCGGTGGAGATTCAGGCCGGCACGCTCACTCTGTTTGGCGGCGGGACGCACATCGGCACGTTCGATGTTCCGGCTGGCACGACACTGAGCCTGGCGGGTGGGACGCACACGGCGAGCGTGGGATCAAGCATCACGGGCGCGGGCAATCTCAATGTGAGCGGTGGTAGTCCACACACGTTTGCGGGATTGGTGAACGTCACCGGCACGAACCAGTTCGACAGCGGCACGGCGAATTTAACTGGCAACTACATCTGCACGAACAACACGCTGGTCATGTCTGGTGGCACGGCAAACTTCAACGGCACCGGCACAGTGACACCCGCCGTGATCAACATGGACAGCGGCACCGTGGGCGGCAGTCAGAATGTGACGGTGTTGAGCCAGATGAATTGGACGGGTGGAACCATGACCGGGAGCGGACGCACATTCATCCCGACAACCGTGACGCTCAACATCGCCGCTGTATCTGCCACTGTTTCTTTAACCGGTGGTCGCCTGTTGGAGAATGGCGGGACGACACTTTGGACGGCAGGGAACTTCGCCATGAGCAGCGCAGTCATCACCAATCGCGCAGGCGCACTTTTCGAGGCGCGGAATGCGCTCGGACTTAACTACACTGCCAACCCCGGCTCGCGGTTTGACAACGCGGGCACGTTCCGCAAATCCATTGTCGTCGGGGCAACGACGGTCGGCGTCGGGCTGGCCTTCAACAACTATAACACCGTGGAGATTCAGAGCGGTACGCTGGCCCTGGGTGGCGGCGGAACCAACGGCGGCGCGTACGATGTTCAAGCCGGTGCGACGCTGAGTTTGTCCGGCGGCGCGCACAACGCAGGCGGCGGATCAAGCATGACGGGCGCGGGCAATTTCACCGTGACCGGCGGCGCGACGCCGACCCTGGCGGGCCTGGTGAATGTAGGCGGCACGAATACTTTTGCCAGCAGCAGCACGGCGAATTTGAACGGCAATTACATCTGCACGAACAACACGTTGGTCATCGCCAGTGCCACGGTGAACTTCAACGGCACCGGAACGGTGACGCCCGCGGTATTGAACTTCAGCGGCGGCACCCTGGCCGGCGTCCAGTTGGTGACGGTGCTGAATCAAATGAATTGGACGGGCGGAACCATGAGCGGGGGCGGACGGACGATTATTGAGCCGTCCGCCACGCTCACGATACCCAGCATCGTCACTCTGAGTGGTGGTCGCGCGCTGGAAAACGGCGGGACGATCCTGTGGACGGGTGGAAACTTCGCGATGAGCAGCGCCGTCATCACCAATCGCGCGGGCGCGCTCTTCGAGGCCCGCACAGTGACCGGTCTCAACTATCTCTCCAGCCCCGGCTCACGATTTGACAACGCGGGCACGTTCCGCAAGTCCGTCAACACCGGTACTACGACAGTCTTCGGCGGGCTGGCCTTCAACAACTACAACACCGTGGAGATTCAGGCAGGCATCCTGTTGGCGAACGGCGGCTACACCACCACCTCCAACTCTCTGCTCAGTTGCGCCCTCGGCGGAACGACTGTGGGCGCCGGCTACGGTCGGCTTCAAGTCGCTGGCACCGTCACAAATAACGGCGCGCTGAGTGTCAATCTGGCCAACGGATTTTTGCCGACCACCAATGACACGTTCACCGTCCTGACCGCCACCACGCGAACCGGCACGTTCGCAAATTTTTATTTCCCCTCCAACGAAGTCACGATGCAGATGAGCAACACCGCCAATTCAGTGATCGTCAACGTCAGCGCGGTTCTCGTCCTTCCGCCGCCTATCCTGCATATCGAAAGCATCGCGCCGACCACCGCACGGCTTTACTGGGCGACAAACTACCCGAGTTACCATCTGGAATACAACACGAGCTTGAGCACGGCCAACTGGGCCGCGTCCGCGCTGATACCGGTCGTCAGCGGCACAAATTTCATCGTGACCAACTCACTATTCGGTGCGCAGAAGTATTATCGCCTGAGCCGCGTGCCTTCGACCTACACGCCGCCACCGCCGCTGCTCACGATCCAACGCGCTTCAGCGAGTGCCGTCCGTCTGCTCTGGCCCGCCGAAGACAACCGCATATTCACGCTCCAATCCTGCACGAACCTGACATCGCCCAACTGGCTGACAGGCTCACCGCCACCGGCAATTCTCGGGTGGAACAACGTCGTGACGAACCCGATCAGTGACTCGCAAGAGTTTTACCGTCTGGCCAGCCCATGAAGTGGGCCGTTGGCAAATACAGCAATTGATAATCTGCATGGCGCGAATCTTCGTCCTGCTCTGCGCGCTCTGCGGGATCACCGTGCCCGCCGGAAACGTCGCGCGCATCAGGTCGTAGCGGGTCTGAAATGATTTCAGCGCTCCGGGGAAGCTTGCTTGTCCCGCTGTGTTGTCCTAACTTCCGCGCCGTTCTGAAAACCCTTTTGCAACATTTATGAGCGTATTGATTGTCGGTTCGACGGCGTTGGATTCCATCAAAACACCCAAGGCGGAAAACCCGCGTCTGCTCGGCGGCTCGGCCAGTCACGCGGCGGTGGCGGCCAGCTTCTTCTCGCCCGTGAAACTGATCGGCGTCGTTGGCGAGGACTTTCCAAAGAAATATATTTCGCTCTATCGCAAACACGGCATTGACCTGACCGGCCTGCAAATCGAACCCGGCAAAACCTTTCACTGGTCCGGCGAATACGAGTTGAACATGAACAACCGTCGCACGCTGCTCACCGAACTCGGCGTGTTTGAGAAATTCACACCGCACCTGCCGGCTGCGGCCAAGCGCACGCCGTTCGTGCTGCTCGCCAACATCGCGCCCGCACTCCAGCATCACGTCCTCGACCAGATGGCGCGTCCCAAGTTCGTCGTCGCCGACACCATGGACCTCTGGCTCAACATCGCGATGGACGATCTGGTCAAATTGCTCAAGCGCATTGACGGCTTTGTCCTGAACGACAGCGAGGCGCACCAGTTGACGAAGGAGGACAACGTTTTCGCCGCGTTGAAGAAGATTCACAAGCTCGGCCCCAAATACGTCATCATCAAAAAAGGTTCGCACGGCTCGATCCTCTCCGGACCGAAGGGCTGTTTCATCTGCCCGGCGTATCCGCTGCACACCGTGATTGATCCGACCGGCGCGGGAGATTCGTTCGTTGGCGGAATGATGGGATACCTCGCAACCGCGCGTGGTTCAGTGGACGCCAACATCCGCCGCGCGATGATCTACGGCAGCGTCACCGCATCATTCTGCTGCGAAGGCTTCGGCCTGAACCGCACCATCAAGACGACACGATCTCAAATTGAGTCGCGCGTGAAGGAACTTGAGAAGTTGACGCGGTTCTGACTCCGCACGTTCCTTTCTGAAAATCCAACAGGCCGGAGAACTTTCGTTCTCCGGCCTGTTTGTTTCTTGGTTTGCCTGATTGCTCTTTTACGAGCAGCCGAGACTTTCCCCACAATTCAAACATTTGTAACACGCACCATTGCGCACGGCCATGTGGCCGCAGTTCGGACACGTGGGCGCGTCCTGCTGGAAGTGGGCAACCGAGTCGCTCAGTGTTTTGAATGGCTTGATTTTCGCGGCATGATGTCCATTGCCGTTGCCAAAGCCTGATTCCGGCTTTTCCATCTCCACAACATCGGTGTCCTCGGAGATGGAAAGTTCAGGCACAGGCCGGTTTATTTTTTTTTTGAGTTCCTCGATGAGGCCGGGCATCTGCAATTCGGGCTGATTCCGGACCGGAGTGTTTGCCTCGCGGTAGCCGGGAACAAACTGCATGGCCATCCAGCGGAAGACGTAGTCGGTGATCGAATAGGCGTTGCGGATTTCAGGGTTTTTGGTGAAGCCGCTCGGCTCGAAACGCTGGTGCGCGAATTTGCGGACGAGCGCCTCCAACGGCACGCCGTACTGAAACGCCATGCTGGTCAATGTGCCGATGGCATCCATCAGGCCGCCAATGGTCGAACCTTCCTTGGCCATGGTGATGAACAATTCGCCGGGGTGGCCGTTCTCGAACAAGCCGACGGTGAGGTAGCCTTCGTGACCCGCGATGTCGAACTTGTGCGTGAGCGCGGTACGTGTTTCAGGCAGACGACGGCGCAGCGGTTTGCCTGCCTCGATTTGCAGGGTTGCGATTTCGGCTTCGAGTTCCTTGATGCGCGACTGCAATGAGCCGTTGTCACTGGCGGGTGATGCGGATTTGTCACCACCTTCGTTGGTCTTCTTGGTGTTGAGCGGCTGTGAGCGCTTTGAGCCGTCGCGATAGATCGCCACGCACTTGAGACCCATTTTCCAGGCTTCAACGTAGGTGTGGCGAATTTCCTCGACAGTGCATTCGCTGGGCATGTTGACCGTCTTGGAGATTGCGCCGCTGATGAATGGCTGCGCGGCGGACATCATCTTGAGATGCGCCATGTAACCGATGCTGCGCTTGCCGCGATACGCTTTGAACGCGCAATCAAACACGGGTAGATGTTCGGCTTTGATGCCACTGCGAACCATCGCGCCATCTTCCTCAACGTCCTCAATTGTGTCGAACTTCTCGATGTGCGCGATGATCGCTTCGACTTCCCTGGCGCTGTAGCCGAGCCGGCGCAAGCCTTCAGGCACCGTACGGTTGACGATCTTCAACATGCCGCCACCGGCGAGCAATTTGTACTTCACGAGCGCAATGTCGGGTTCAACGCCGGTGGTGTCGCAATCCATGAGGAAGGCAATCGTGCCGGTGGGCGCGAGAACGGTGACCTGCGCGTTGCGATAGCCGACTTCCTTGCCTCGTGCCAGGGCGCGATCCCACGTGCGTCGGGCCTCTTCCTTGAGGTAACCAAATTCTGAGCTGGGATGAATATCTTCGACAGCGGCGCGGTGGAGCTTGATGACGCCGAGCATGGATTCCACGTTGTCCTTTTTGGCGGGCTTGCCGACGTGGGCGCAACGGGCGTCGCGATAACCGGCGAATGGTCCCATCGAGCTGGCGATTTCAGCGCTCTGCTCATAGGCGTGGCCGGTCATTATGGCAGTGATGGCACCTGCAAGAGCACGGCCTTCATCGCTGTCGTACGGCAGACCGTAGCTCATGCAAAGCGAGCCGAGGTTCGCGTAGCCAAGACCAAGCGTGCGGAAGATGTGCGAATTCTCGGCGATTTCCTTGGTCGGATAGCTCGCGTTGTCCACGAGGATTTCCTGCGCGGTAATGTAAATACGCGCGGCGGCCTTGAAGCGCTCGACATCGAATGTGCCGTCCTCGCGCTTGAACTTCATGAGATTGAGCGAAGCGAGATTGCAGGCGGTGTTGTTCAGGAACACGTATTCGCTGCACGGATTGGTGGAATGAATCGGCTCTGTGCCCTTGCAGGTGTGCCACTTTTCAATCGCACCATCATATTGCAGGCCGGGGTCGCCGCAAATCCACGTGCCTTCGGCGATCTTGTTCAGGAGCTTGCTGGCGTCTTTCTTTTCAAGAGGCCTGTTGCTCGTCACAGCACGCGTCCACCATTCCCTGCCGGTTTGAGCGGCGGTCATGAACTCGTCGCTCACGCGGACGGAAAGATTTTCGTTCTGATACATGACGCTGCCGTAAGCTTCGCCGTTGTACGAACCATCGTAGCCCTGCTCGATCAATGCCCACGCCTTTTTCTCTTCCTTCTGCTTGGCATCAATGAATTCCTCGATGTCGCCGTGCCAGTCGCGCAGGGTGTTCATCTTGGCTGCACGCCGGGTCTTGCCGCCGGACTTTACGACGTTGGCAACCTGGTCATAAACCTTCAGGAATGACAGCGGGCCGCTGGGGCGACCGCCGCCGCTGAGTTTCTCGCGGCTCGAGCGCAGAGGCGACAAATCCGTGCCCGTGCCGGAGCCGAACTTGAACAACATGGCTTCAGCAGAAGCGAGGCGCATGATGGATTCCATGTCGTCCTTGACGGACTGAATGAAACAGGCGCTACCTTGAGGGTATTCGTATTGAGTGGCAGCACGATCAGCCTCCTTAGTTTTGCGGTTGTAATACCAGTTACCCTTGGCCGACTTGTTGCCGATGCCGTATTCGTGATGGAGACCGACATTGAACCAAACGGGCGAGTTAAAAGCGCCATACTGGTTGAGGCAAAGCCAGGTTAGCTCCTGATAAAACACTTCGCCGTCCGCCTTGGTGAAATATCCATCCTTCACACCCCAGTCTGCCATCGTGCGTGTGATGCGATGAATGAGCTGGCGCACTGAAGTTTCACGCTCGCTCGTGTTTTGCTCGCCGTAAAAGTATTTCGACACGACAACCTTCGTCGCCAGCACTGACCAGGACTTCGGCACCTCGACGTTTTCCTGTTTGAAAATCACCTTGCCGGAATCGTCGGTGATTTCAGCAGTGCGGCAATCCCACTCGATCTGATCAAACGGATTGACCTTTGCGTCGCTGAATACGCGTTGAACGCGAAGTGTCTTTTTTGTCGGCGCGCTGACCGACTTACTCGTACCGGCGCGGGTGGCAGTAACGGTTGTCTGGCGGCGACGCGATTGCGTTGCGGGCTGGGTCAAAACTTCTTCTCGTGCATCAATCATGGCGATTCCTTTCGCAAGTTGTTAAATGTTTTCAAAACCGTTCGAGGCGACACAATTCCCGTCAAAAATTAACGAAAACTCGCTGGAAACCTCGAAAAACTGATAAATCAATCCAAGGGCAAATCCCCAATTAGTTGGGGAACGGGCGATATGTTGCTACCACAGCTTGTGGCACTCAAGGATTTTCTAAAAAAAAGTTACGGACAAAGATATTCGCCATTTGGAGATTCAAAAGCGCGTGGAATCAAGTGAGGATTGAAAGGTTCCCGATAGTTATTCCCATCGGGGAATAAGTCTTTTCACAATGTGATTACGCGCCCCATATCACGTCCTGCGGAAAACAAAGGAGCGCGGAAAATATTTCCGCGCTCCATCTCCTTCACCCGCAACCAAGCGAGCGCACTTACTGGAAAATCTCAATGAAAAATTGCTTCATATCCTCCCAGGAACGTTGGTCGGCACGCTTGTCATATTTTGCCCCGGACATCGAGCCATCAGCTTTCCAGTCAGTAAAGCTGTGAACTGCACCGCCGTATTGGATCAATTGCCAGTCCGCGCCCGACTGCTTCATTTCATCCTGGAACGCGCCGAGGTCCGCAGATTTTACAAATGGATCGTCCGCGCCGTGACAGGCAAGCACCTTGCACTTGATGTTCTTCCCATCCGCCGGTGTTGGTGCGTCCAACCCGCCATGAAAACTAACAACCCCCGCCAGATCCGCGCCGCTGCGAGCCAGTTCAATCACCGTCGTGCCACCGAAACAATAGCCAATGGCGCCAATGCGTTTTGCATCCACGTTCTTTTGTTTGCGAAGCGTTTCAAGTCCGGCATTGACCCGCTTGCGCAACAAGGCTCGATCGCTTTTGTATTTTCCAGCTTGAGCACCTGCCTCCTGGACAGTTTGCGGTCGCACACTCTTGCCGTAAATGTCCGCGCAGAATGCGACATAACCTAATCCCGCGATCATTTCCGCGCGTTTACGCTCATAATCCGTTAATCCCTTCCATTGGTGGACAATCAAGACAGCTGGAAGCTGTCCTTTTAGTGCGTCGTCGTAGGTCAACATGCCTTCGAGAGTGACGTCACCCTGTTTGTATTCGACGGTTTCAGATTT
The DNA here is from genome assembly GCA_013140495.1 of Verrucomicrobiota bacterium. Lineage (GTDB taxonomy): Bacteria > Verrucomicrobiota > Verrucomicrobiia > Limisphaerales > JADLHS01 > JADLHS01. The sequence continues at coordinate 17,246 of JABFSR010000025.1, read as the reverse complement.
GATCGCAGCATGCAGCGGAGCAGCACATGCGAGAGCCAGGAGAATTGAACTCAGTGTTTTCATCCCTGAAGCATAGCAATTCGGGATCGAAACGCCAGAGCCACATGCGAGCAAATTCAATCACATTTGGAGCTTGGTGCTTGGAATTTGCGGCTTGTGCCTGTTACCCTGCCCGGCCATATGAGTTCAAAGAATTTCAAAATTGCCGCGCTCGCGGGCGACGGCATCGGCCCCGAAGTCATGCGTGAAGCCATCAAGGTTCTTCGCGTCACCGAAAAAAAGTTCAGTTTTGCGCTTCAAATCACCGAAGCGCCCGTCGGCTGGGCCGGCATTGATGCCGCCAGCAAAGCCTTGCCCGACGCCACACTTGCACTCTGCAAACAGTCGGACTCCATTCTTTTTGGTTCGGTAGGCCTGCCGGATCGCGACCCAACGATTCCCAAGGAGCAACGCCCCGAGCGCGCCGCGCTGTTGCGGTTGCGCAAGGAATTCGGTTTGTTCGCCAACCTGCGTCCGGTGAAGCTGCCGAAGGAACTGGCCTCAATCTGTCCGCTGCGTCCCGAACGGCTGGGGGAGGGCATTGACATTCTCGTGGTGCGCGAACTGACCGCCGGCCTCTACTTCGGCCCAAAATCCACCGAGGAAATCGTGGAACTGCACGAGACGACACAGCAGCCGCGTAGTTACAGGAAAGCGGTGGACACGATGGTCATTACGTGCGGCGAAATCGAGCGCATCGCCCACGTGGCATTCCAGGCCGCGCGGCAACGGCGCAGGAAAGTCACCAGCATTGACAAGGCAAACATCCTGGAGAACGGCGCACTCTGGCGCGAAGTCGTGACCGATCTCGGCAAGCAGTATCCCGACGTCGCGCTCGAACACATGTTCGTGGACAACGGCGCCATGCAACTGGTGCTGCGCCCCAGCCAGTTCGACGTGATGCTTTGTGAAAACACGTTCGGCGACATTCTCAGCGACGAAGCCGCTGCGCTGGGCGGATCGCTGGGCATGTTGCCCAGCGCCAGTCTCGGCAAAGCCAGTGCGGAACAAATGTTTGGTCTCTACGAGCCGGCGGGTGGCACGGCACCGGACATTGCCGGAAAGAACATCGCCAATCCCATCGCTCAGGTTCTCTCCGCCGCGTTGATGCTTCGCTATAGTTTCGGCATGGTGGAAGCAGCGGTCGCGATTGAAAGTGCCGTGGGCAAAGCCATCGCCGCCGGCTACCGCACCGGAGACATCTTCCAGGTCGGCGAGGCAGAGACTCGAAAAGTAGGAACCCGCGAGATGGGCGACGCGATTGCCGCAGCGCTGTGAACCAGTTGCAGCGAATTCAGTTGCCGCTTCCAATGCGGATTTCTAGGCTTTGCGCACAATTGAAGGATTAAACACATGAAGACATACGACATCGCACTCATCGGCGGCGACGGCACAGGGCCGGAAGTGGCCGCCGAAGGCATCAAGGTTGCCAACGCCGCCGCCAACAAATTCGGCTTCAAAATCAACTGGCATCCCTACGATTTCGGCGGTGAGCGCTACCTCAAGACGGGCGAGGTGTTGCCGGACAGCGCCGTGGGCGAACTCCGCAAGTTCAAGGCGATTTTCCTCGGCGCGGTCGGCCATCCGCAGGTCAAGCCGGGCATTTTGGAAAAGGGAATTCTTCTGCGCCTGCGGTTTGAACTGGAGCAATACATCAATCTCCGGCCCGTGAAACTTTACCGCGCGCAGGATTGCCCTCTCAAGGACAAGGGGCCTGAGCATGTGGATTTCACCGTCGTGCGCGAGAACAATGAAGGACTTTATACCGGCGCAGGCGGCTTTCTGTTCAAGGGCACGCCGCACGAAGTGGCGCTTCAGGAATCCGTCAACACGCGGCGCGGCGTGGAGCGTTGTCTGAAATACGCCTTTGAACTCGCAAAGAAACAACGCGGCGGCAAACCGTGGAAGGGTTTGAAGCCAGAGGACGTATCCGCAGGGAAGACCACGCAACTGACGCTTTGCGGCAAAACCAACGTGCTCACGTATGCTTTCGACCTCTGGGAACGCGCGTTCCACGAGTTGGGCGCGAACTATCCCACTGTGAAACGCGACTACGCCCACGTGGACGCCACCTGCATGTGGTTCGTGAAAAACCCGGAGTGGTTCGACGTGATCGTCACCGACAACATGTTCGGCGATATCATCACGGACATCGCAGCGATGATCCAGGGCGGGCTCGGGGTCGCGGCGGGCGGCAACATCAATCCCGAAGGCACGAGCATGTTCGAGCCGATGGGTGGCAGCGCGCCGAAATACACCGGGCAGAACGTCATCAATCCCATCGCCGCCATCAACGCTGCGGGCATGATGCTCGATTTCCTCGGTGAGTCTCAAGCGGCCGCGGCCATCGAAGCTGCAGTGGTGAAGATCATCAACACGAAGATTCAATCGCTCGCCGCCGGCAAGATGGGTTACGGTACGCGGGAAGTGGGCGATCTGGTTGCGGCCGCTGTGTGATCGGCTAACGTCGGCGATGTGTCCGACCACGCCACCGGCGAAATTGCCATCAGCAGCAAACTCGGCATAGACGCGACGAAAAAATCTCGGGCGAAGGCTTCAAACGCCCGTGGCCGCTGCTCATCAGGATGGATGCCGCGGTGAAGGCGAAGGTGGAAAAACTTTTCAACCTGTAGCAGCCGACGTGAGAAGGCTCAAACCGAATGACTGCGAACGAACTCTTTCTTAAACATGCCGCAAAGCACCTCGCGCAATACGGAGGAAATCTTCGGTTGTTGCGTGAGGCTGTCGAGAACGGTGATGTGCCGGATGCGGCTGATGAAATCGTCCGGCCTTACGTTCAACAACTGAAGCGGCACATGGGCATCTCAGGCGAATCTGAGGAAGACGGCTTCCTCCTGAGATTTGGCTTGGTTGTTCCAGGTCGAATCCGTGGCATACGTCCGCCAGTCGCCGTGTTAACGCCCGAACGCGGAGGCTTCTCGCAGCAGCGGCTCGAACAGGCGGCGGCACAAGTCAACCGCTTGCGGATCGCGCTTCAGTTAGGCCGCCATTTTTTCGGCGGCCTCAGCACAGACACTCTGACTGCCTTCCGAGAAATCTCAGCATATGTCCAAGCCGCTACATCGTCTGACGATGCTTGGGTCGAGATTCATGCGAGCCTGCCTGACACGGAGGCGCGGGCGCTCGCTGGACGAGCCATCGGTTGTTTGGACGCCCCGGATGAACCCCAACAGTTGGGCATCGACATTCTTGGCTGCCTTGCGAATTACCGACAACACGGTTTGGGAGATAGGATTGCTGACCTGTTGCAGAGAGATGTGTTCTGGCCGTCGAGCCTTTACCGAGATGCGCGGGACGAAATTGCTGCAGCACTCGTCCAGCGCATCGACGAGGCCAATGGACTTCAGTTGAATCATTTGCTTCTGGCTCTCGCGTGGACAAGAGGTGAACCAGCACGACGCGCCTTCGTGGAATGGAGAAACGATCCGCCGCATTGGGCCAGCCGTTTGCATGTGCCTGCCGAAGACTACCTCCACCACGCCGGTTGGACACTTGATGCCAATGGGCAGCGCAGAGATTTGATCTCCGTGTCTTGTCAACGAATTGCGCTGAGAGCCAACGATTCGCCAACTCGCTTGGCTGTTCCGTGCCGGACTGAGACTGAGAAGCGTTGTCCCGCTTGCGGTGGTCCACTCGCTTGGCTTTTCGACTTCGCGAATTTACCTGGCCAGTTCTTTTCCGGGGACAGAGCGGTCGCGCCACGGAGAATTCTTTGCTGCCTTCACTGCGCGTCGTCTTGTCCTGCGGTCTTCTCCCGTTATCAGTCCAACGGAACAGCGGATTGGCATCCGGCGACGAAGTCTGACGAAACCAGCAATCTAGGCGGTCGCCCACCAACAGTCAGAGAATTGGTCGCGTCACCACAACCGACGTTCGCCGCTGCAGAACCTTTCGGAGTTGAGGATGCGACGGCTCTTGGAGGAGTCCCAATGTGGGTTCAGGATGCAGATTATCCTCATTGTCCAGACTGTCAGAACGTCATGAGTTTCCTTGCTCAATTCGACAATGGTTCAATGACGCCATGTGAAGAAGGAGTCTACTACGCATTCTTCTGCGCAGCTTGCCGGGTAGCTGCTGTCAATTACCAACAAACGTGACCGTCCGCCACCTCCCGCAACTTCAGCGCGGTTGCGGCCCATCCGTTCCCGCCCGCGCCCATGACGAACTTTTGTTGCATATGCAACAAAAGTTTGCATGGCAACTATTCGGGTTTGAACGTGCGTAGTTGCCGGCTGGCGTCGCGCAGCACTTCCACCCGCCGTCGGTCCTTGCGGACGGCCACCGTCCTTGTTGCCCCAGGTAATCCGACGGCAGTAATTCGGCCCGGCAGCACTGGATCGTTTGTCACGGCCGTCAGCTTTACTCCCCGTCCGTCAATCACACGGCACTGTCCGGCCTGATGCCCACTCGCGGATTTCGTTCACCTTCTCCGCCATCACAACCGAGAGCGAACGCGTCTGTCGTATCTCCGAGATCAGATCGGGTTGCGACAACTCACGGCCCTGCGCGTGCGCCGTGTACATCGCCGACACGATGGCCTGCTCGATCTCGGATCCTGAGAATCCATCCGACGCCTCCGTGAGCACAGGTAAATCAAACTTCGCCGGGAGGTGGTTGCGCTTGCGCAGGTGGATTTCAAAAATGTTCTGGCGATTCTTCGCCGACGGCAGGTCCACGAAGAAAATCTCGTCGAAGCGACCTTTGCGGACCATTTCTGGCGGCAATCGCGTGATGTCATTTGCCGTTGCAACGACAAACACCGTCTTGCGTCGTTCGGACAACCAAGTGAGCAACGCGCCAAGAACGCGGCGCGAAAGCCCATCATCATCGTCGCCCACGGCCAGGCCCTTTTCGATTTCGTCCATCCAAAGCACGCAAGGCGACATGACCTCGGCGGTTTCGAGCGCCTTGCGGAGATTGCGCTCCGTCTCGCCGTAATACTTGTTATAGAGCACGCCGAAATCGAGCCGAAGCAACGGTACGCCAAAAATTCCTGCCGCGGCCTTGGCCGCGAGACTTTTGCCGCAACCCTGCACGCCCAGCAATAACATGCCGCGTGGCGGATCGAGATTCGGCTGGTTGCCATCGGTGAAAAAGCTTTTCCGCACTTCAAGCCATTGCCGCAGTCGCGCCATGCCTCCGATGTCCGAAAATTTCGCGGTTTCGTACTCGAACGACAGCGGCGAGTCGCGACCGAGCAGTTCGTACTTGGCTCGCATCACACCGGGCATCTCCGATTCGGCAATCACGCCGTCGTCGTTGATGGCCTTGGTGGCGAGCCGCCGCGCGTCCGTCGCGGTGAGTCCCACCAGATTCCGGACGAGCAGGTCCATGGCCTTGTTGGTGGTTTCCACTTCCCGCTGGCCGTGCTCCCCACCCCATTCGGCAGCGGCATCGAAAACAATTTTCCGCAGTTCGTCCATCGTCGGCAGCGGCAGCCGGAAGGGAGCGGTGAATGGTTTCAGTTCTTCCGGCATCTGCACCGCGTAACCCACGATCACCACTGTTGAAAAGTGTTTCGTGTAGCTCAACGCAATGTCCTTCAAGTGCCGGACGTGAACCGCATCCTGGAGATACGGATGAAAATCCAGCAGCACGAACATGGAGTTCTTTGACGAATTTTTGATGTAGCTGAGAACCTCGTTGGATTTCAGCACGGATTGCGCAGGCTGCTCATTCGGATCGAAGGCCTGCAAACCCTCGGTGACCGTCCATCGGAAGGCGGCGAGTTCCATTCGCGCGGCGATCTGGCGGACGAGGGTGACGATCTGCGGCTCCTCATTGCTCTCCACCGCAATGAGCGGCGTGCGCGAGCGGATGATGGCCTCGAGGTCGTGAAGCGGACTCTCGGTGTCGAGCATGAGGGTACGCGCAAGCCGTGCGGTTGGAGTATTGGACGACATGACGCACAACACTCAAGACGAATGCCGGAGACTTTCAAGGAAAATCCCAACTCGTTTGCTCACGGCGCACAAGTTTGATCCCGGAGTGCGCCTGTCCCCGGGCGCAGCGGCGTGAGCATGTTTGGGATGCAGGAAAGTTCCGTGCGCGCCGCGTTTTCACAATTGCTGCGTCCGGGGACGGACGCACTCCAACGCCGGGCTTTCAAACAGTCACCAAGCCAGATGTAAAATGCCGTGCGGTAGGAAGGCCAAATCTATATTTTGATCGCGCACTGTTAACGACCTATATGGGCAAAGAATTCAGCATCACCCCGCAGACAGTTCCGCACGTCGAAACAAAATATCGCCGCATCGTTACGTCGTTGCCGCATCCGGACTCATTGGCCACTCTGGAAAAGCTGCGTCAGTTCGAGCCGCAATCCATGCGCGGGCAGCCACCGATTGTTTGGGATCGGGCGGAGGACATTTTCGTTTACGACAAACACGGCAATCGCTGGCTGGATTGGTCAAGCGGCGTTCTCGTGACCAACGCAGGTCACGGCGTGCCCGAAGTGCGCCAGGCCATCATTGATCAGGTCAACAGCGGGCTGCTGCACAATTACTGTTTCCCCAGCGAAGAACGCGCCGGACTTGCCGAATACCTCGCCAGCCTGTCGCCGGAGGGTTTGAAGAAGGTTTTTCTGCTCACGACAGGTTCAGAGGCAACCGAGTGCGCGCTCAAGCTGGCCCGAGCGCACGGCATAAAAGTGGGCGGCACGAAAAAGATTGGCCTCGTCGGTTTCGAGCGCGGCTTTCATGGCCGCACGCTCGGGTCGCAACAAGCCGGCGGCATGGCCGGCCAGAAGTCGTGGATCGTCAACCTGGACCCGGCAATCATCAACGTCCCGTTCCCGGATGGTTACTGGCAGGAGAACACGAGCTTCGAAACGTTCCTTGATGCTGTGAATCGCGCCGGGTTGAAGCCGGAGAACGTCGCGGGCGTGATGATGGAAACCTATCAGGGCGTCGGCCCGGACTTTGCGCCCGTTGATTACGTTCGCAAACTCGCTGCCTGGTGCAAACAGCACAACGCGGTCTTGATCTTTGACGAAGTGCAGGCTGGCTTTGGACGCACCGGAAAATTCTGGGCGTTTGAACACTATGGCGTAACCCCCGATCTCATCTGCTGCGGCAAAGGCATCAGCAGTTCGTTGCCTCTCTCAGCGGTGATTGGCCGCGCGGAGATCATGGATCAGTTCCCGCCCGGCTCGATGACGAGCACTCACACGGGCAATCCGGTTTGTTGCGCCGCGGCTCTGGCCAGCTTGAGAAAGATCGTCAACGACAAGCTCACCGAAAATGCCGCGCAACTTGGCCCGTTGCTGCTCGCTGGACTGAAGCGGATTCAAGCACGACACCCCAAGGTCATCGGCCACGTCACAGCCTGCGGTCTTGTCGGGGGTATGCAAGTCGTGCAACCCGGCAGAAAAGAGCCAAATCATGATCTTGCGCACAGCATCATTGAACGCTGTTACCAAAAAGGACTGTTGCTCTTCTCACCGGTCGGCGCGTGGGGACAGACTGTGAAGATCGCTCCGCCTCTGACAATGCCGCGCGAGGCTTTGGCTGAGGGACTTGATGTTCTCAGCCAGGCAACGGATGAAGCCGTGGCAGCGCTTGGAGCTGGGGCACAATAAACCGTAGCGTCAGCCATCTTGGCTGACGTAGAGTCGGGCTTCCAGCCCGGCGAAAAAGCGTCGCAGGTGATGAATGCCAATTTGAATTTGAACGACTCCGCAATATGGGCGATTTATCCGGGCGGCAAGATGCCGCTCTCCACGGCAGGCCGGGAGGCCCGCCGCTACTTTCAACAGGCATCCTCGAAATCCAATCCGATGTCCACAGCGCGAGCGGAGTGTGTCAGAGCGCCGACTGAAATGAAGTCCACTCCGGTTTGAGCAATGGCTCGGATCGTCTTGAGATTCACCCCACCACTGGCCTCGGTTTTTGCGCGACCGCCAACAATCATCACCGCCTGCCGCAAAAGTGCCGGACTCATGTTGTCGAGCAGTATGATGTCAGCGCCAGCGTCCACAGCCTGCTTTACCTGTGACAATGTGTCAGCCTCAACCTCGATCTTGAGCTTCGGGAACTTTTCCCGCGCGCGATTCACTGCCGCCGCCACGGCGTTGGGTCTCGCGTTACGCAACACAGCGAGGTGGTTGTCCTTGATCAACACCATATCGAACAGACCGACGCGATGATTACGCCCGCCGCCGCAGGCCACCGCGTATTTTTCAAACCGCCGCCAGCCTGGCGTCGTCTTGCGTGTATCAAGAATTTGGGCGCGAGTTCCCTTGATAGCGGCGACGTACTGCGCGGTCAAAGTCGCCACGCCGGAAAGTCGCTGGACAAAATTCAATGCCACACGTTCGGCAGAAAGAATGGCACGCGCCGGGCCAGTGATTTGAAGCAAGGCCGCACCTGCCTTCAACGACAGGCCATCGCGGGTCAGGCGTTTGATGCGGACCCTAGAGGATAACGAACGGAACGCGGTTTCGGCAAAGGCCAGACCCGCCACGACCATCGGCTCACGGGCGCGCATGACGACAGTGAAGCTGGCGGAAGCAGGTACGGTGGCGAGCGAGGTGACATCGCCGCTGCCGATGTCCTCGGCCAGCGCGGCGCGGACGGCGCGTTCGATTTCTTGTGAGGAAAGTTTCACGAACCCAAGATGAGTTGAAGCGCCGAAAGTAAAAAGGAAATTGTGAGGCAGCATTCCACGCAGCGAGTGATTGTGGATAGGGCAAGAAGTGGCGCGTAGCGTCTTGGAGTGCGCCAGCCCTCTGGCGCACTTCAAGACCTTGCGGTGGCAAGAACGGTTACTGGGTTGAGAGTCGCAGCCAACACAACCCAAACAAATCACTTGCCCGATCTGGGAACGGGGACTTAAATCAAGTCATGAACCAAGCACAAAGCCTATCCAGTTGGCGCAGAGACCTAACCCGCATTTGGCCTGTCCGAAGTTAGACTGAGATGCGTACCATCGGCCAGATCACGATTGATATTCGTTTCCAAGCGATAGCTGTCTATGTTCTGGTATTGGCTTGGCACGGCTTGCTTTGGCTTAACCATCAATGGGGAGAGAATCTGTCTGTCGTGTTAGAAGTGTTGTATCTGCTCTTACCGTTGCTAACCACACTTCTGGCATTGATCATTTTAGAGAGCCGTATCCGTCATCATCAGCGATGCAGCTGGTGGGTTTATCCAGCGGTACTGGCTGGTTTGACACCTTGGATTTGGTATGCGCTGTTCAATCTTTCAAATTAACCAACCGATCATCAGATCCAATTTTCTCCTCAAGGCCGGTCGATAAGTTTGGTCTTGGATTGTTTCTTCGCCTTCTTGGTTTCAGGCACGGGTGCGAGCGCAGGTGCGGCTGAAGGCTTCGGCTCAGGGCAAAACACCATCACACCCAGCGGCGGCAGCGTGAATTCCGCCGAGTAAGCCTGGCCGTGAGTCGGAATTCCTGCCGCAGTCACGCCGCCGAGGTTGCCGATGTTTCCACCTCCGTAGATCGAGGCGTCACTGTTCAACGCTTCCAGCCAGTAACCACCACGCGGCAGGCCGAGACGATAGTTGTGTCGCACCACAGGCGTGAGATTGAGGATCACCACGACTTCGCAGTCCGTCCCGGGCGCACGGCGGACGAATGAGAGCACGCTGTTCTCGTTGTCGGTTACGTCAATCCACTGGAATCCTTCCGTCTCGAAATCCGCCTGCCACAGGCACGGCGCGTTGCGGTAAAGATGATTCAGGTCGGCGACGAATTGTTGCAGGCCGCGATGATACGGACCGGCATCGAGCAGCCACCAATCCACCTGTGAGTTTGCGTTCCACTCGCTGCTCTGGCCAAGTTCGCATCCCATGAAGAGCAGTTTCTTTCCAGGAAACAGCCATTGATACGCGATCAGCGCGCGGAGGTTGGCGAACTTTTGCCAATCGTCACCCGGCATCCGCCCGAGCAACGATCCCTTGCCATGCACCACTTCATCGTGCGAGAGCGGCAGCGTGAAATTCTCGTGGTAGTGATAGAGCATCGCGAAGGTGAGATCGTTCTGATGAAACTTGCGGTGCACCGGCTCGTGCTTGAAATAAGTCAGCGTGTCGTGCATCCAGCCCATGTTCCACTTGAGCGAGAATCCGAGACCGCCGATGTAGGGCGGCCTTGTCACCTGCGGCCACGCGGTGGATTCCTCGGCAATGGTCATCACGCCGGGAAACTCCGTGTGAACGAGATGATTGAACGCCCGGAAAAATTCGATGGCTTCGAGATTCTCACGCCCGCCGTATTGGTTTGGAACCCATTCGCCTTCCTTGCGCGAGTAATCGAGGTAGAGCATTGAGGCCACGGCGTCCACGCGCAGACCGTCTATGTGAAAGCGTTCGCACCAGAACAGGGCGTTGGCGATGAGAAAATTCCGCACCTCGTGGCGACCGTAGTTGAAGATCAGCGTGCCCCAGTCCTGATGCGCGCCTTTGCGCGGGTCTTCGTGCTCAAACAGCGCGGTGCCGTCGAACTGCGCCAGCGCCCAGGTGTCACGAGGGAAATGCGCCGGCACCCAGTCAACAATCACGCCAATGCCGGCATTGTGAAGTTCATTGACGAGATGCTGCAAATCTTCAGGCGTGCCATAACGACTGGTTGGCGCAAAGAATCCCGTGACCTGATAACCCCAGGACGGATAGAACGCGTGCTCCGCCAGCGGCATGAACTCGACGTGCGTGAAGCCCATGCGTTTCAAATACTCAACCAGCGGTGCGGCAAGATCGCGATAGCCCAACGATTCCGCGCCGGAGGTCTTACGCCACGAACCGATGTGCAGTTCGTAGATGCTCACGGGCGCACGGAGCGGGTTGGTTTCACGACGACTCTTGAGCCATGCGTCGTCCGTCCAGTTGAACTTGCGGTTGTTCCAGACGATGGCGGCGTTTTTGGTGGGCGCGGGCACTTCAAAGAAAAACCCGAACGGATCGGTGTTGAGTTTGATGTGGCCGTGAAGATCGCGAATCTCGAACTTGTAGTGCGCGCCATCACCGATGCCGGGCACGAAAATCTCCCAGACGCCTGAAGCACCGAGCAATCGCATCGCGTGACGCCGACCATCCCAGCCGTTGAAATCACCGACAACACTGACGCGCTGCGCATTCGGTGCCCAGACTGCGAAGCTGACACCGGCCACGCCATCCATTGTGCGGAGCTGCGCTCCGAGCTTGTCGTAAATGCGCCGCTCATCGCCTTTGCCGAACAAAAACAAATCCTGCTCGCCCAGAGTTGGCAGGAACGAATACGGATCCCGCGTCTGATGCGTGCGACCATGCGTGTCCGTGACTGCCAGTTCATACGAATAGACGTCCTTCGCCGCCGTGGTCACGCCTTCGAACAATCCGGACTCGTGAATGCGCTGAAGCTCAAACGCCGGATGGCTTCCCGACCGGACCGGATGAACAGACACTTTCGCAGCATACGAGAGGAAAACCCGGGCAACCACGCCCGAGCCATCCCCAAGCCGATGCATGCCGAGAAGTTCGTGAGGGGAACGGTGTTTGAGTTCCGTGAGACTCCGCAGTTCGTCCGGAGATAGAATCATGGACGCAAGCTAACAACGACGGGGACGAATGGAAACTGTTTTACTGGGCAAAGAAAACAGGCAAACCCTGAACTGATGAGCAGCCTATTCCAAGGTGACAGGCGTTGAAGATTCGCCGCTGCCAGCGCGCCGGCGATCAATACCCGAGCAATCGGGCCGGCTTCACCGTATCGCCGCCGAGACCGAAACGCGGCGAGGCTTTCAACGAGAATGTAAACGCCACAGTGTAGTCGTCCTTCCCATCACGATGATCCCTTTTGCGCAGGGTCAGCGCCGCCGTCCAGCTACGCATGTCGCGGTAGATCGTGTAGTCCTGCTCCTCCAATGTGCCGTCGCGCGCCTCAAACTGATGGTGCAAACGGAAACCCCAGTTCTCATCCAGCCGGTAGAAGATCGTACTTGTGAAGAGATCGTTCCCGCGACCCAATGCCAATGGCGAGCCACTGAGATCATCGCGCAAATACCAGTGGCCAATGCCCCAGCTCCATCTGTCGTTGGGTTGAATCGTCAGATTGTGGAACGACATGTTAAAGCGGCCACTTTCCGAATCGTAGCGCGTCTGGGATTCCAGCGTGAGCCAGGTGCGCGGGCGAAAGACGAGATCAGAATAAACATCTGCAAACGTGCTCTGGCCATCATGCCTGTCCATCCGCCAGTCGGTATAAAGATCCCAATAAACGAGGTTCTCGATCTGGCCATCGCGTTTGGTCTGCAAGCGATTCCGCAAGCCGAGCCGCATCACATTCTGACTGTCAATGGAATCAATCGCGTTGTAATCCGGAAACTCGACGGGCAACAGACGCAAGCTTGGCAGTTCGTAGTCAAACTTCGGCACACCGGAGGGTCCGCGTTGCGGCGCGGGAACATAAACGTAGTTGACCGACGGTTCGACGATATGCCGCAAGCCGTCGAGTGCCAGGAGGCGATTTGTTGTGCCGGACCAGAGGCGCGAGGCTTTGAACGAAACCTCCGCACCAGTGTTGAAGATGCCACGCTGAATTTCGCTGTTCGTGCCACCGGGACCAGAATCGTTGCCATAGTAGGAGAACCGCCCTCCCACGCGCGGCGTGAAGTTGAGCCAGCCGAAATAAGTCTTGGGGAGCGTGAGCTGATGATAGGTGTCTGCGCGCGCGGCTTCGTAGTCCAGGCCGGAGGCGACGTTGTTGGTCTCGGCAAACAGCCGGCGATACCAGCCTGCGGAAGTTTCGCTCTCGTAAAAGAGCGGCGAGTCTCCGAGTTGCTGGCGAAAACCAGTGAGCCGCACGTCAGGAAGGCGTTCAACAGTTTCAAAGAACGAATTGACCCGGGGCTGCGCGTAGGCATCGAGACTGAAGTTATCCCAATGGCGCGTGGCCTCCACGAATGTGCTGGATTGGGGGTTCGCACGGAAATCACCTTCAAAGAAATCGTGCAGCACGCGTTCGTCGCCTTCGTAACTGACGCGCGCTTTGAGATTCAGGTTTGTCCAAGGGGTCGAATTGTAGCCGAACTCGAATCGTTGACGATTGTGCGGGAGGTTGACAGCGTTGCTGACAGAGCCGGGGGTTTGATCGTTCAGGTAATAGTATTTGAAGGACGCGTCGCCCCAGCGATCCATGTGCAGATTCAAGTCCGGGCCGCCGCCCACGCCGCGCTGGGTACGATAGTCGAGATGCAGGATGCCATCAATGTGCCGGTCCAGATACCAGTTGTAGCTGCTCAATAGATACGCGCCATAGCGACTGCGGTAGCCCGGCACAAAATCAAAGTGATTCGCGTGCGGATCAAGACGCCTTGAGTAGTACGGAAAATAAAACACCGGCATCTTGCCAAGATAAAGCGTCGCATCCCGGGCTATGATGCGGGCGTCGTCACCGGGAATAATCGTGATGGATCGGGCGCGAATCTTCTCAAACGGCTCGGCGTTGTCGTCCGTGGTGAAGTAGGAGTTCTTTGCCGTGTAGATTTTGTTGGTGGGATTGTTGTCGGGTTCTTTCTTGTCCTTGCTCTCAGCTCCGAGCGATTCGCCCTCCGTAAACACAGGCGATTTGCCGGTGCGGAACTGCGACGCCTCCATTTTCTTGGTGAGGTAATTGTAGTGGATGCTTTCGCTGACCCAGATGAGTTCGCCGTGCATCAACCGGACGTGCCCCTCGGCAAAGACGTCGCCGGTGGTTTGATCACCGCTGATACGATCAGCCACCAGCACAGCCTGTTCGTAACGAACCGTTCCATTGGTTGCATTGAACTTCCCCGTCTTGTCTATCTCGAAACCTCCCTCGGCATCCAGGTGGAGTTCCGGCTTGGGCAATGCCTGCCCAAAGCAGGCGAGAGAGGTCGCAAGCAGGCTTGCGACAAAAAGGATGAAGCGGCATCTGGTCATTCGGCGCAGCCAGCTAAACAGAAGGGTTTAAGGCTGCCAATCCAAAAGAGCAGATTCCATCACGAACAAATCAGACTTTCCGGCGTGTTCAGAAAAACAACGCAGGCACATCTGAAATCCGGACGTTGTTAGAAATACGCAACTCATTGTTCGGATTTTCTGATAAGCGTTCAGACACACGACAACAAAAACTCAATGGCATATCTCCTGCAATCACGCCGCACAAGGAAGGCAACATACATGGCTACGAAGATGAAACTTTTGAAATTGATGCAGGAAGTCAAGGGACTCGCCCAGATCACCAACCGGCGGCCCGCTCCACGTCCGTCCGTTCTCTACTTGATGCAACTGCGCGGGCAAGCGCCGGTTTCGCCTGAGATTCCCAAGAAGCGTCTCGTCATCAACATGGAGTCTGCGGATCCGTGCGTTGTCTCGTTCAGCATCCAGATCAATCACGTCAACCAGGGCGAATCGCCGCTGCCCGTGGTGATTGGTTGATTCCTTCCCTGGTTTGAGTCTGGCCTAATTCAAGGCAGTGTCCCGTGAAACGCTGACATCACCCCGGGATTTCTGCCTGCGACGAAGGTAACAAACCGCGACTCACTCACGAGTTCCTGGAACAGCCGCCGGATTCGCCCGTTCCAGTTCGGATCGGTTTTCCAACTCAGCCTGCACCAGGTCGGTTACCATCGTGCCAAAATCCCACGCGCGTTTCCACCCGAGTTCTGCCTCGGCCTTGCGCGCGTTGCCACAAAGGCCGTTCGTGACCTGCTGCTGGTTGTTTGTGCGGTTCGATTCCTTGACGAATTGTTGCCAATCCAATCCGGCGGCGCGGAATGCAGTCGCAACAAAGTCCTCAACCTTCTTCTGCTTGCCGGAAGCGAACACAAAATCGCCGGGCCGCGATGCCTGAAGGGAAAGCCACATGGCGTTGACGATGTCGCGTGCGTCACTCCAATCGCGTTCGGCAGTCAGATCGCCAAGCTGCAGATCCTTCGATTCGCCGCGTTTGATGGCGGCAACTCCGAGACAAAGGCGGCGGCTCAGATAATTCGGCGGGCGCAACGGTGATTCGTGATTGTAGAGATGGCCGATGGTCACGAATTGCGAATACTTCTC
Source organism: Verrucomicrobiota bacterium (assembly GCA_013140495.1). Lineage (GTDB taxonomy): Bacteria > Verrucomicrobiota > Verrucomicrobiia > Limisphaerales > JADLHS01 > JADLHS01. The sequence goes on along the minus strand of JABFSR010000025.1, from coordinate 2,172 downwards.
CCGGTGCAATCGCCCGAATTGATCCGCCGCCAGCTTGGCGATGCCGTAGGGTGTCACCGGCTTCATCAGCGTCGTCTCGCTTTGTGGCGTTTCGACAGGCACACCAAACACCTCGGCGGATGATGCGAGAAAGATTTTCGCGTCCGGACAAAACTCACGCGCAGCTTCAAGCAATCGCAGCGTGCCGAGAGTGATTGACAGGACGCTTTCTTCCGGCACGAGAAAACTCTGGCGCGAATCGGTCAGCCCGGCGAGGTGATAGATTTCGTCAGGCTTTGAAGATTTTAGAAATCGCACGAGTGAGAATGGGTCTTCGAGCGAGCCGGTGGACCAGCGCACGGCGTTGAATTCATCCGGAGGATAACGACGGCGCAGCGTCGGTTCTTCACGGTCGAAGGGAAATTGCAGCAGTCCGTGGACTTCGTAACCGCGCTTGAGTAATCCGCGCGCAAGGTAGGTACCGTCCTGACCGCCGATGCCCGTGATGGCCGTGCGTTTCATCCGGCAATCAATCCTTGCCGACGAGATGAACGGTTGGCATCGGCAGGAGGAACTTGCCGCCGCGCTTGAGGAAATCCGCCTCGCGCTTCTTGAACTCGGCCATGAAATGCCAGGGCAACACCAGATAGTAATCCGGTTTCTTCTTCCGTGATTCCTCTTCCGAGATGATCGGAATGTTCGTGCCGATGGTGAACGAGCCGTGCTTGTCAGGATTTCGATCCGCAATGGCCAGCAGGAGATCAGGAGTCGCGCCGATGTATTGCAGCGTCGTGTTCCCTTTCGTTGACGCGCCGTAACCATGCACGAGCTTCTTTTCCTTCTTCGCCTTCGCCAGAAACGCCCGCAGGTCTTTCCGAATCTTCTCGATGTTTTTCCGGAATGCCGCGTAGGGCGCGTCGGTGTCGAGCGCCAGTTCAAATTCCTCGATGCGCAGCGTCTGCACGCGATCATGCGCCTCGGCGCTCGGCGCAACCTGTCCGCAATGACCAACGGCAATGCGGAAGCTGCCACCGTTGCAGTCGTTCAATGTCACGTCCACCACTTCAAGATCATGCTCGGCGAACAAGCGTTCCATCGGTGCGAGTGAATAGTATTCGAGATGCTCGTGGCAGACGGTGTCAAAGCTGTTCATCTTGAGCATCAGGGGCAGGTAGCTCAGTTCGAGAATCCAGATTCCCTTTTCATCCAGCGATGCCTTGATGTCACCCACGAACTTGTGCGGGTTCTCCAGATCGTAAAACATCGCGATGGAGGTGATGACCTTGGCCTTCTGAACCGGATACGCGGAGCGCAATGCCGCTTCCGAGAAGAAATCATTCACGACCTCGAGTCCCGCTGCGCGTGCGTGCTCAACCATGTTCGACGGATCAATACCGAGTCGTTTGATGCCCGGCACGCGATAGGACTTCAACAGCGTCCCGTCATTGCAGCCGATGTCCACCACGAGATCGCCTGCCTCAAGCTTCACCGTGTCCTCGGCGAACTTGCTGATGCCCGCAAGATGATCGCGCATGGACTGGTTGATGCCGGACCGGTAGAAATATGAACGATACAGGATGCGCGGCGGAACGCTGTGACGCATCTGGACCAGACCGCACGCATTTTGATCCTGCGCGGGATCGCAACGCACGAGGTCCAGGGGAATTCGGCGGGAGACGGGCGGCTTGCCATCCGGCCCGGCGAATGATCCGGCAATATATTGGTCGCCAAGACTGAGCACCTTGGAAAGCGCCTTGCTGCCGCAGATGCGGCACGCGGTACGCGTCACCAGAATCGGAGAGAAAGACAAATTGGCCATACGGGCGCGAAGCCTAGCGGGAGACTACCGGCGAAACAAACCGAAAATCTGCAACAGCCAAGGCCGCTTGTTTTCGGTTTCTTTGATTGCAATCAGTTTGCCGTCATCACATGATTCAGTGACAAATTATCGAGTCCTGCTGTGGGGCTGTCATCGTTTTATGAACAACAATCCGGAAACGGACCTTGATCTGGAAAAACTCTTTCTGCCCTCCTGGGCACAGGAGTCCGCAAACTCCAATCGCTTCGAGAAATACACCGGCAACGAAGGCGCGCCCCGCGAACGCGGCGGCGATGACCGTCGCGGCCCGCGCCCGCCGCGGCGCGAAGGCGAACGGCGTGACGGCACCGGTGGTCGTCCGCGCAGCGCTGGAG